>JBBDNU010000015.1:0-8450 GCA_040877365.1 Planctomycetales bacterium | reverse complement strand
GCGATGCGTGTGCGTCGCGATGCCGCAGGCGACGATCGCCGCCGCGGCGACGATCAGGGCTCCGCCCCGATTCGGCTGGGACTCCGCGGCCATGCCCGTCGCTCCTTCTGGTTCGCGTGTCGGTCCCGCATCGCCGCGCGAGGGCAGGGAGCTGGCGCTGCGCGGCCGGTCGGCATGATAGCGGCTCCGCCGGCGAACGCCAGATCATTCTCCCGCGGCGACGCGCCGCCCGGCTGCTTTGCGGCGGACGGTGCGGCGTCCGCCCGCCTTCGCGATCGTGGCTCATCTCCTCTTCCCCCGCGCCTCTCGCTCTGCTAGCTTTCCGCCGTTTCGAATTCGGCCGGAACGGACTCCGGGAGGGAACCGCGTGGCGGGGTATCGCGAGCACATCGGCGTCAGCGGTCTGCTCGGCGCGGCGTACGGCGCGGCGGCGACGTGGGCCGCCGGGTTCACCCCCGTGCAGGGGGCGCTCGCCGGCGGACTGACCTGGGTCTCCGGGATGCTCCCCGATCTCGACGCGGAGAGCGGCCGCCCCGTCCGGGAGCTGTTCGGCCTGCTCGCCGCGATCCTGCCGATGATCCTCATGCGGCGGTTGCTCGTCTGGTCGCAGAGCGTGGAGACCGCGGTGGCGATCGCGTTCGCGATCTACGGCGTCGTGCGGTTCGGCGGGCCACTCGTGCTGGGATGGTTCTCGGTCCATCGGGGCATGTTCCACAGCATTCCCGCGCTTGTCATCGCCGCCGAGTGCGCGTTTCTCGCCTACCAGAGCGACGACCTCGGCGTGCGGCTGTTGATGGCGGGTGGCGTGGCGATCGGCTTCCTGTCGCACCTGGTGCTCGATGAAGTGTACGCGGTGCAGTGGACCGGCCTGCGGTTGAAGCTCAACAAGGCCGCGGGCAGCGCGCTGAAGCTCGTCGGAAAAACCGCCATGCCGAACCTCGTCTGCTACGGGCTGCTCGCGCTCCTCACCTATGCTGCGCTCGCGGACGTGGGTCTCTTGAAACGCGACGACCCGCACGCCGCGACGACGATCCTCCGGCAGGCCGCGGAGGATCTGCCGGCACGGCGGTAGATGGCATCCTCCTGTTCCGTACTCGAGACACGCGGGCGAATCATGGGCGAGGATGCCAAGTACGTGGTCCGGTTGGAGCCGGAGAGCGGGAGCGTTTGCAGCCGTTGGTCGACGAGGGGCGAGCCAAGCAATCCGCGGAAATTGCCCGCCGGCTGCTTTCCCGGTACGATGGACGCCTCATGCGCGGCGTGAACTCAGCGAACGCAAACTCGGGAGCACGATCATGCAGCGGCGATTTCTCGCGGGATGGGCGATGCTCGTCGTCGGCACTCTGGCGGCAACCGCCGCGGCGCAGGAGCAGCCCGCCGCGCCGCCGGTGCTCTCCGATCAGGAGCGGGCCTTCGCCGAGAAGCTCTCGGGGGCGACGCTCGTCGGCCGCTTCACCATCGACGGCAAGGCGGAGCAGGCGCCCAAGGCAGAGCGATACGAGATCTCCAAGGTCTCGAAGCTCCGCGACGACTACTGGGTGTTCAACGCCCGCGTCAAGTACGGCGACACGGACGTCACCGTCCCCATCACCCTCAAGGTGCTCTGGGCGGGCGACACGCCGATGATCTCCATGACGGACCTCGCCATTCCGGGCCTCGGCACGTTCACCTGCCGCGTCTTCTTCTATGGCGACCGCTACGCCGGAACGTGGCAGCACGGCGACGTGGGCGGTCACCTGTTCGGCCGGATCGAGGCGCCGCAGAAGCCCTGAGCGCTTCCGCGTTCCGAAGCTTCCCGTCATTCCCGCGGAGGCGGGAACCCAGTGCGCCCGCCGTCCGCGCCGCCGCTGGATGCCCGCCCCCGCCTTCGCGGGGGGCAGGCACTTCGCGGGCATGACGCGCGCCCATCGTTCGCCGGCCGCGCGCGCCACGGGGTCAATCTTCCGCGGCTGCGTGCTCCGCGCGCTGCTGGTCGCGCCATTGCTTGCGGACCATCCGCCGCTCGCGCTTGCTGAGTCCCTTGAGCACCTGCGGGTCGGGCGGGGGCTGATCCACCCGCGATTTCCGCCCGGACTTGCCCGGTCCGCGCGACGCGCGGCGGTCGTCCGCCGCATCGTCCGCGTCGTCCCAGGGCGAGGAGTCGGAATCGGTCGCGTCGGCAGCCGGCGATTTCGGTGAAGGCGGCTTCGCGGCCGGCTTGGGCGAACTGGTTGCGCTCGTCGTCTTCGGTTGCGGGGAGGCAGCACCGCGGGCCCCCTCGGCCGCCGTCGTCTCGCTGGCGCCCAGCGCCGCGCGGCCACGAAAGATTCCCGTCACACGGCCCAGCAGCGACTGTTTCGGCGCCGCCGATTCGGCGCGGTCCGCAGCGCGTGATGCGGCCGGCGACGGGGTCGCCACTGCCTCGAAAGTGTCCCTGTTCGCCAGTTGGTCCCGCCGGATGAGCGGCTTTGCAGCGGCCCTCGTGCCGACAGGGTTTTCTTCGAGCGAGATTTTCTGCGAGACGGCGACATTCGAACTCGAGTCGATCTCGTCGGTCCGCTGGCGGCGGACGACCGCTCCCAACGCCCGCTGCAACAGGGTTCGGCGCCGCGCCGGCGGCTCGGCGCAGCGGTGAATCACGTGCCTGGCGTGCAACAGCATGGCCGTCAGCAGCAATGCCGGCGCCGTGACCAGCAGTCCTGGCAGCAGCAGTGGATCCGCGGCGAGCGGGGCGAGCCGCTCCACCTGCGGAAGTCGCGCGGCCCCGGCGGCGAGCCAGCCCAGCCGCTCCGCCGCCGCGATCAGCCAGCACAGGCCGGCCAGCCGGACGAGCGCCAGCGCCGGGCGGTCGTCGATCATCTCGGCCCGCACGCCGCGGAAGAGGACGTACCCGGCGGCGCAGGCCGGCGCGAGCCACGCGAGCAACGGAGCGTGCGGCTGCGGGAGTTTCCAAAAGAGCGCGATTGTTTCGCCGAAGGCCAGGTGCGCGCCGGTGAGGACGGCGAACGCGAACAGCAGGCACCCGCCCGCCCACCACGTCCAGACCCGATAACGTCCCTGAAAATCTTCCTGGCTCCGCGACCGCGCCCACCCGATCAGCAGCGCGAGCTGCCCGGCGATCGCCAGGAGCGCGCTCTGGTAAAACGGAACGATCCGGCCGGCGATCGGATCGAACAGCTTCAGGAAGTGCGGCCCCGTCACCGTCGCGGCGTCCGCCGAGCGCGCGCCGGCCCAGAGCAGCAGCCCTCCGGCGACGAGCGCCCACAGGCCCACCGCCCAATGCTTCCACGCCGTGTGCGAAATCAGTTTCCGCACCGGAAAATGGGCGCGGGCCGGGATGCGCTCGCTCGCTCCGCCGGATTGCGGCGGGGCGAAGGACAAGCCGACCGGCGCGGCGGCGGGATCGTCCGCGTCGGCGGCGAGCCGCCGACGGCGACGCTCGTCGAGATGTTTCGAACCCGCGAAGCTGGCCGACATCGAGGAGGGATGGCTGCGAGAAGTGGACGGAAAAGACCTGCGGGAGGCGCACCGCGAGCCGGAAGCGAGGGCGTCGGTCCCGCGACGCCGCGGCCCACGGTCGAGCGTGTTCCCTTATTTCGTCCGCGACGGCCCGCGCGCTCGGCCCGAATCCGGAGGGAACCGCCGCGCCGCGCGGGATTCTTCCCCCCGCGCGATAGACCTTGCCCCGGAGTCGAGCTCGCCCCAGTTTGCTCAGTTCGACACTGCCGTTTCGGCATCGACCAGGGTTGGTCAGCCGAGCCGCTTCGGCAGTCGTTGGGTGCAATCCCGGATTGCGGTGGACCGGGAACTTGATCTACGATTCACCGTCGATGCGACCGCCTGCAGGCGGTCGCCACCAGCCACCAGTGCGTTCGAACGGGAGAGGGCGGTCGAATGGGGATCCGACGGCGGGAGCGGCGACGGCCGGCATGTCCGGCCCGATGGCCGACACGGGTTCGAGGCCTGCTCGTCGCCGTAACGATCGGGCTGGGCGCGTCGGTCGCCGCGGAGGTCCGCGCGCAAAGCTATATCGTCAAGCCTCCCTTGAAGGGACCGGGCTCGCAGCGCGCGCAACCCGCGCCGCCGGCGGCGACCGCGAAGGACAATCCCGCCGACAAGACGACCGTCTCGGTCGAAGTCATCTCCGGCGACGGCGGGCTCGGGCTGGCGGCGCAGCAGTGGCAACAAGAATTCGCCAAGCTCGGCGTCGCGCTCCGCGTCCGCCGCGCGCTCCCCACCGACAAGCCGGGAATCGAGGAGAAGACTTACGGCACGCTGCGGCAGGTCGTGGTGACGGCCCAGCTCGGGCGGGACGGCCGGATCGGCGTGAACGGCCGCTCCTTCGGCCCGGGCGACTCCGCCAAACTCGACGAATGGATCCGCGAACTGAAGACCTACGGCGGGCAGGGAGCGCCCGAGGGGCAGCCCCAGTGGGGACTGTCGGCCGGGCAATTTTCGCAGTTGTCCCAAGCGCTGACGCTTCCGGTCGCAGCGGAGGTCGAGGGGCGGCCGCTCGAAGAAGCGGTCGGCAGCCTGGGCGTTCCCTCCGAGCATCCGCTCCGCATCTCGACCGCCGCCCGCACGTGGCTCGCGAACGAATACGGTCGCGACCTCGCGGTCAAGCAGGAAGTGATGGGGATCAGTCGCGGGACGGCGCTGGCGATCCTGCTCAACGATTTCGGCCTCGGGTTCCGGCCGCTGCGGACGCCGGCCGGCGAGATCGAACTCAGCATCGAGCCGCTCACGAAGACGACCGACCTCTGGCCGGTCGGCTGGCCGCCGAAGGACCGCGCGGCCCTCGCCGCGCCGAAGCTGTACGAGTTCGTGACGGCGGGGTTCGAGGACGCGAAGTTCACCGACGTGCTCGCCGCGATGTCCGAGCGGACCGGCGTGCCGGTGCGGATCGACCGCTTCCGGGCGGCGGCGATCGACGTCGACGTGGACGCGCTGCAGGTGACGTACCCGCAGCGGCGGACGACATGGAGCCTGCTGCTGCGGTCGATCACCGTGCCCGCGAAGCTCAGCCGCGAGGTGCGGATCGACGAAGCGGGGCGGCCGTTCGTGTGGATCGCCCCGATCGTCCCCGCGCGGGCGATGGAACGGTTGCGCGAGGCGGAGAACGCTCGCCGGCGGTGATCTCGGCGGTCTTCAGTACACCACCCTGAATTGTTACCCTTTCCGGCTCCGCGAGGTTCGCTTGCCGGTGCCTTTCCGCTGCCGTGCGGCTTCCGTGCTCGTCAGCGCTCGATCGATCTTGTGGATGCTGCCGACCGTGGGCGTGACTTTGCCGCTCTCGATGCGGCAAAGCGTTTCGACGCGGATGCCGGCGCGCCGGGCGAGTTCCGCTTGCGACAGCCCAAGCCGCGCCCGATCGCGGATGATGCCGCGGGCGATGCCGGCCCGGGCGTAGGCCGCCGCGGGATAATTGCCATCCGCGTTCGGCTCCGGCAGCGGCGGCAGTTTGGCCAGCGTCTCCAACGCCTCGTATTCGTCCCTGGGGACGATGACATAATCGTTCCCGTCGAGGGTAATGGTCTTCCTGCTCATGATTCGCTCACTCGTAAAACCGGTCGCGGTGTCCGAGGCGTTCGATGATCACCGTCTCGCCTTTCACGCGAAACTGGACGCGGTAATCGCCGGTCCGCATCCGCCAATGCCCAGCCAAGTCGCCCGACAGCGGCTTCGCTCCGCTGACTTCAGGCCAGTCCTCCAGCCGCTCGAAAATCCGGAGCGCCCGGTCCTGAATGGGCTTGGGAAGCCTTTCGAACTCTTCCCCGGCTTCCGGTGAGAGGACGACTTCGGCCAAGCGCGCATCTTACGGGCCGTTGATCCGCGCGTCAATGACTTTCACCTGATTGGCGGGATGCGATGGACGGCGACCTGCAGAGACAGGTCCTCACCTCGCCGGCAGCGGGACGATCGGATGATCCGCCGCGGTCGGTCCATTGGCCGGCGGCGGCGGCACGAGCAGCCGCCCGTCCGGGAGGGAACGCGCCCCACCGCGAGGCGAATCGGCGAATGCGTCATTCGCCTCGTCCCGTTCGACCGGAGCCGGCAGCGTCTCCACGATGACGATCTGCTCCGCCGGCAGTACGACGCCCGGGCCCGCGCCGTACATCCAGCGGAAGGTCTCGACGCGGGCCGGCGACGGCGGCTGATGGTGCAGCTTTTCGCAGTACACCGCGGGCGTCCCGAGCGTGTTCCAGTCGGCCCAGCAGCGGACGATCGCCAGGTCCCGCCGCGCAGCGCAGCCGGTCAAGACGAGCGCGCCGAACAGTCCGAGGAGCATTCGGAACGATCCCGATTTCCTGCGAATCTCGGTGTCCGTCATTTCCGCCCCGATGCTGCCGGAATCCGCGTGATCGGTGTAATCTATGGAACATGGTTCGCCATCCCGTTCGATATCGAACGGCACGCCGCCGGCGGTTCCCCCTTTTCGGTGAAACCGGCATAATCGATACGATCGGCAGCGGCGGAGCGGACGACGGGGCTGGATTCCCGCCCCCGCCTGCGCTGGGGCAGGCACTGCGTAGGAATGACGGAGTCACGTTCTTCGTGAGATTTCCCGGAAAATTTATCCTAT
The DNA here is from genome assembly GCA_040877365.1 of Planctomycetales bacterium. Taxonomy (GTDB): domain Bacteria; phylum Planctomycetota; class Planctomycetia; order Planctomycetales; family Planctomycetaceae; genus JBBDNT01. The sequence continues at coordinate 1,888 of JBBDNU010000015.1, read as the reverse complement.
GAGAAGCCCGCTTTGTCGATTCAGGCGCGTTGAAGTTCCGTTCGCGGTCGCGATCCTGCTCGCCGGCGGCCCGTTCGCGCCGGGCGCCGCCCGCGCGGCCGATCCCCCCGAGCAGTCCCAACCTGCGGAGACGGTGCTCGTCGGCGGAAAAATTCTCACGATGGATCGCGAGGCAAGGATCGTGCAGGCGGTCGCGGTCCGTGACGGACGGATCGCCGCGGTCGGCACGGACAGGAAGATCCGCAACCTCGCCGGCCCGAAGACGCGCGTGATCGAGTTGAACGGCAAGACTGTCGTCCCCGGGTTCATCGCCGCCCATTGCCACGCAGTGGGCGTGGCGCGGCGGACGATCGATCAGCCGCACGCCGAGTTGCTGTCGATCGCCGAGGTCCAGGACTGGATCCGCACGCGGGCCAAGGAACTGCCGGAAGGCCGCTGGATTCGCGTCCCCCGGACGGAGATCACGCGACTCGAGGAGCTGCGGCACCCGACGCGGGCCGAGCTGGACGCGGCCTGCACCACGCACCCCGTGCTGTTCTCCGCCGCCCGCAAGCACGCGCTGAACTCGGCCGGCTTTCGCGCGCTGGGAGTGAAGCCCGGCAGCGACGAGCTGCCGGGCGGACGCGTGATCCGCGACGCCGATGGCGGGCCGCGGCTGATCGCGCTCGGGGACGCTTTCATCGAGGAGCAGATCCCGAAGCCGGAGCATTCGGAACAGGAGATCCGCGCGTTCCTCGAAGAGGTGCACCGACGCTACAACTCGGTCGGCATCACGAGCATCTTCGAGCGGGCCTCCGAGATCGACGACTACCGCATGTACGAGGCGCTCCGCGACGCGGGCCGGTTGAACGTCCGCATGACGCAGACGTTCCGCACGTCGTTCGCCTCGGGCAAGGCGGTCGAGGAGTACGCGCGGAAGCTCGGCCTGAAGACCGGCGACGGGGACGACTGGGTCCGCGTCGGGCCGCTGAAGATCGTCGTCGACGGCGGGATTCACTGGGGAAACACCTACCTCCGCGAGCCTTACGGCGAGAAGCGGGCCCGGTTCTACGTGCTCGACGACCCGCGGTACCGCGGCGACCTGCACTACGACGTCGAGCGGATGGCGGACATCTTCCGCGCCGCGCACCGGCTCGGCTGGCAGCTTTGCACGCACGTCACCGGCGACGCCGGCGTGGACCGCGTGCTCGACGCGCTCGAGGCGGCCGAGAAGGACGAGCCGGGCATCGTGAACCGCCGCTTCTCGCTGACGCATGCCTACTTTCCCGCGACGGACTCGGCCCGCCGGGCGCACGCGCTCGGCGTCGGCCTCGACACGCAGCCCAACCTGTACTACAAGGACTCGCGGGCGATCGCGGCGATCTATGGCGAGGACTGGGCGGCCCGGTTCACCGGCGTGGGGGAATGGCTGCGGGCGGGGGTGCCGACGGCGCTCGCCGGCGACCACATGGTCGGCCTCGATCCGAACACGGCGATGAACGCCTATAATCCGTTCCTGATGCTGCATGTGGCGGTCGTCCGCAAGAACCGCGAGGGGAAGACCTACGGTCCCGAGCAGAAGGTGGGCCGCATCGAGGCGCTGCGGTGCGTCACCAATCATCCCGCCTGGCTCGAGTTCACCGAGGACCGCAAGGGATCGCTCGAGCCGGGCAAGTTCGCCGACCTGGCCGTCCTCGACCGGGACTACCTCGCGTGCCCCGAGGAGGAGATCAAGGAGATCGGGGTCGTGCTGACGATGGTGGATGGGCGGGTGGTGTATCAGAAGGCAGAAGGCGGGCAGCAGTAGGCAGTGGGCAGTGGGCAGTGGGCAGAGGATGGCGGTCGGAAAGAGTGGAACCCTCAACTCTCAACTCTCAACTCTCAACTCTCAACTCTCAACTCTCAACTC
>JBBDNU010000014.1:0-8450 GCA_040877365.1 Planctomycetales bacterium | reverse complement strand
ACGAATGCTCGAGCATCTGAAAGGCCTGCCGGTGCGCGATGCAGTCGGAGAAACCGGCTTCGACGCATTCGGATTGATCGTCGTCGATTGCGACAATCGTGGTCCGGCGACACTGTGGACCCAATCCCCGGCCCCGCAAATCGGCGAACGAGAGCACTACTCGACGTTCATCGCGCGAATGGCCCGCGCGTTCAGCGATCGCTTTGGACCACCGCGCCGGAAAACAGGCCGCGGGTCGCCTCGTTGATCCGGCGGCGGGCCAGCGCGAAATAGGTCTCGTCGATCTCGACGCCGAGGCTGTTGCGGCCGCAGCGGGCGGCGGCGGCGCTGGTCGTGCCGGTGCCGAGGAACGGGTCGAGCACCGTGTCGCCGACGAAGCTGAACATGCGGATGAGCCGCTCCGCCAACTCGACCGGATACGGGGCGGGATGCGCGCGAGTCGAGGCCCCGTTGAGCCCGGTCCAGACCTGCTGGAACCATTCGCGGTGGCGGTCCTCGGGGATGATGCTCAGAATCCGCGTCGCCAGCGACGGCTGGCGGTAACCCCCCGGCTTCCGCTGCATCAGGATGAACTCGACGTCGTTCTTGATGACCGCGTTCGGCTCGTAAGGCTTGCCGAGAAAGCCGCCGGAACCGTTCTCGACCTCGTACACCGCGTTGGCGATCTTGTTCCACAGGATCGGCGCGAGGTTGTCGAACCCGATGCGGCGGCAATGCTCTTGGATCGACGCGTGCAACGGGACGACGGTATGGCGGCCGTTGTTCTTTCGCCGCGAGAGGCAGACATCCCCGACGACGCAGATCAGCCGGCCTCCCGGAACGAGGGCAGTCCAGCACTGCCGCCAGACCTTGTCGAGTTCCGCCAGGAACTGGTCGTAATCCGCGACGTGGCCCAACTGCCCTTCGCCGTCGCGGTACTCCTTGAGCGTCCAGTACGGCGGCGACGTGAGAACCAGTTGCACGCTCTGCGGCCCGAGGTCCATCTCCCGCGCGTCGCCGTGACGGATGTCGTGAACCGTCGGCAACTCGCCAACCGCGGCCTCGATCATCGCCGTCAAGCGACGGTCCTTGGCGATCCGCGGAATGTCCCGCTGCGGATCGTCGAGCTTCCGCAGTTCCGACGGCAGCGAATCGAAAAGTCGGTCGGCGAGGATCGGCATGGCGCCGCGATTCTACCAGCCCGTTGAAGTGAACGCCACTTCATCGTCCGGGCGGGATGGTGACGACCCCACCTCAAGCACTTTTCACAAGGGATACCGGCGCGGTAGGGTATTGGGTTCGATGAACGACTCCTCGACGCGACCATCCGACCTCCCCGCCATTCTCGGTGGCTCGCCGGTGCGGCTGGCCGGGCCGCCGACGTGGCCGCCGGATGATCCGGCGGTCGGCGCGGCGCTCGCGCGGGCGTTCGCGGACGGTTCGTGGGGACGGTATCACGGGCCGCACGGGCCGGCGCTCGTCGAGCGGCTGAAGGCGTATCACGGCGTCGAACACGCCGTGCTCTGCGCGAGCGGGACGGCGGCGGTCGAACTCGCGCTGCGGGGACTGAAGGTCGGGCCGGGCGATGAGGTGCTGCTCGCCGCTTACGACTTCGAGGGGAACTTCGGCGACGTGCGCGCCGTCGGGGCGACGCCGGTGCTCGTGGACGTGCGGCCCGGCGACTTCAACCTCGACGTGTCGCGGCTGGACGAGGCCGTGTCGCCGAAAACGCGGGCGATGATCGTGTCGCACCTGCACGGGGGAGTCGTGCCGATGCGCGAAGCGCTCGAGTTCGCCCACCCCCGGGGGATCGCCGTCGTCGAGGACGCCTGCCAGATGCCCGGCGCGCTCATCGACGGCCGCCGGGCCGGGACGTGGGGGGACGTCGGCGTGCTGAGCTTCGGCGGCAGCAAGCTCCTCTCGGCTGGCCGCGGCGGGGCGCTGCTCACCGATTCGCCCGAGGTCGTGCAGCGGGCGCGGCTGTTCTCGCACCGCGGAAACGAGGCGTTTCCGCTGTCGGAACTCCAAGCGGCCGTGCTGCCGCCTCAACTCGACCGGCTCGACGAGCGGAACGCGATCCGGGCTCGGAACGTCGCGCGGCTGGTCGAACTGCTGCGGCCGTATTCGGGACTCGCGCCGTTCGACGCCCGTCGGGTGGGCTGTGCCCACCAACCTATCGGAGACGGCGAGCAACATGCCGGTGGGCACAGCCCACCCTACGAAGTCGCGACGCAATCCGGCTACTACAAGCTCGGGTTCCGCTACGATCCGGAGGCGTTCCACGGACTCTCGCGGGACGCGTTCGCGGCGGCGATGCGGGCGGAGGGGATCGCCCTCGATCCGGGATTCCGGGCCCTGCACCGCACGCACAGCCGACGGCGGTATCGCGCGGGCGGCCCGCTCGACCACGCCCGTCAAGCCGACGATCGCGTGCTCGTGCTGCACCATCCGGTGCTGCTCGGCGGCCCGGTGCTGCTCGGCGGCGAGGAGGAACTCGCGCAAATCGCCGCCGCGGTCGACAAGGTGGCCCGGCATGCGCGGACGATCCGGGCTCGCGGTTGAAGCGTCGCCGGGCCGCCGTCAGGGCTGCGCCGCGGTCGATGTGGGCGCGGGCGGATCTTGCGGCGGATGGAAGAACAGGAATCGGCCCCAATAGCTCTCGAGCAGGCGGTGGCAATCCGAATACCGCCGCTCCTCCCAGGCGAGCATCGCGGCGGAGAAAGTCTTGGTCAGTTGCCGCAAATCGTTCGGGCCGAACCGTTGAACGCCGCGAAGGGGCGGCGAACGCCGATGCGCGGCGGCCAGTCGCGCGTCGAATTCTTGAAGTCGTTGTTGCAGGGTCGCCAGCCCAGGGGGAGAGACGGCGACACCGATGTCGTCGACGCGGGCGGCGGGGTCGTCGGCGACGAAGGCTTCGAGGTCCCAGGCTTGCACCGTCACGACCGCCGTTCCCGTCGCCGTCCCGTCGGCAGCGACGGGCAATCGCGAGTCGTCCTTCAGTGATCGAAACGCTGCGCCCTCGCGCGTCGTCAGCTCGACCGACACTTCGATCCGCCATGGCGAATCGTTGGCGACATAGAAATACGTCTGCTGACTCTGGCGGGCGAAACGGACGACCGCCGGTTGACTCTGCGTGCCGGCCAATTCGTGAAACGAGACGGCCGGAAGCCTGCGGAGTGCGGCCAGCGTCTCGCGGAGCGGCCCCTGTTGCCCGAGCGGGACCATCCAGCCGCCGTCGAAGAAGGCGCGGGCATCGTAGGCGGCCAGCGCGTGGGCGAACCGGCGTCGATTGTCGGCCCCGATGGGGGTCTCGTGCGCCGCGAACCAGGTGAAGGCCGGCTGCCAGGGGGAGACCTCGTCGAACTCGGCGAGCCGCCGCTCGTGCGGGAGATGATGGAACAGGCTGCCGGTGACGCATCCGGCGAAGGCGGCGTCGTACTCGGGGCTGTCGTTGATCGAGCGGTCGAGGGCGCGCCGGTCCGCGGCGCACGAGCCGGTGCGGACGACGGGGCGAAGCACCGTCAGGCGCTCGACGTCGCGATACAGGCTGAAATCGAGTCCCTTGCATGCCAGAAGTTCGTGCAACTTCGCCCCGGTCACCAGGGCCTCGGCCAGATCGTCGTCCGGATTGCCTCCCTGAAGAACGCGGTTGCCGGCGAGAAAATATTGCCCGTCCGGGATCGCCTGCGCGACCCGCTGCGCGATGCGGCGGTGGAACTCGGCCAGCCGGGCGCATCGCCAGCGGGTCCATTCCGGCCGCGCCGTGTGCGTGAGGAATGCGTGCCGGACGGGAAACCGCGCGGCGCCTTCGCCGGAAGGGACGCGGATGCTCGTGTCATTTTCGAAGCGTGCGATGGTGCGGTCGTCGTAGCCCCAATCGAGTCCGGGGAACTGCATCCAGCCGGCGCTGCTCGACTCGATGGCCAGCCCGCGAAAGGCGGCGCGGCCGCGATACCGCTCGAGGATCTCGTCGACGACGTCGAACACGGCCTGCTGCACGGCCGGATCGAGCGGGTTGTAATACGGCGCCAGCCCGCGGTCCGTCGCGCGGGCTTCGCGCCAGGTCCGGCCGTCTCTTCCGATCAGCTCGATCCCCGCCGCGCCCGCGCCCCCCGCGGCGAGCGCCTGCTCGAGCGCGGGGAGCGGCGTGGAGAATTGCAGCTCGGGAATCAGGGCGAGCCCTTCCCGCTCGAACACGCGGAACAACAGCTCGAGCACGTCCTTCCGCAGCGGATCCTGCCCGTTCGAGAACTGGGTTCCGGTGTCGTAGCGGTGGGTCGGCTGCAACAACCGGCTGGGATGGATCGTGCCCCCGTCGGCGAGGACGCCCAGCAGCAGGCTGTTGTGTCCGGCGTCGTGCAGGCAGGCGGCGAGCCGTTCGGCGGCGTCGTGAAACGTGACCCAGTCGTCGAGACTGCGGCCGCTCGCCCGATCGAGGACTTCGGTCGCGCCGAAGTTCTCGGGGAGCAACGGCTTGTGCATGTAAGCCCCGACGAGCCGCCGCTTTGCCGCCGGCGCGTCGGTGCGATCCGCCAGCCGGCGGTTCAGCGACGCGGTACGGACCTCGATCCGCTCGGCGCGCACCGGCTCGTTGCCGCTCAGGGAGTACAACAGGACGATCGGGTCGGCGATGCGCGGCCAGAAGAGGATCTCGTGTTTCGGCGACGATTGCGGTTCCGCGCCCGCCGTGCTTTCTGCGGGCGGAGAGTCGGCGGGCGCCGGGATCGACAGGGCCGAGTCGAGGCCGATCGGCATCAGTCGTCCCGCCGCGTTCGGCTCCAGAAGACTGATTCCCACGTCCTGCGCGGCGCCGTGCGGGAATGAGACGGTCAGCCGGTGCGGCGCGCCGGGTCGAGCGATTCGCAGACGATAGGAACGCCATCCCCGCGGGTCGTCGGCTTCCGCCGGCCGAACGCCTGGGCCGCCCGCCGGAGCGGGTTCGTGGACCGGCAGCCACTGCGGCGATCGGTCCGATGATTCGCTGGCCAGCCGTAGCGAGTGGCGCTGCTGCACGCGGCGCCCGTCGTCGTCGTCGAACGGAGCGAAGGCATCGACCACCTGTTCGTCCCGCGGGGCGACCGGCGGTTGCGGTCCGCTCGTGTTCAGCACGATGACCTGCACCCCCCGCGCAGCCGGAGCGCCGGGGCCGCCGGGTGCGGTGAGCCGGATGTCGTAGACGCCTTCGTCGCGCGGCAGGGGGACCGACAACGGAACCGCGAAAGTCGCCCCGGGATCGCCGTCGGCCCTCGGGATCTCGAGCGGAATCGTTCCCGTCGCGAGCGTCTCGCCGCCGCGGGCGACGGCCAGTTCCCAGCGGAGTCCCGCATCGTCCCGGTTCATGCGTTTGGGGTCGGGCAGGGAGAGCCAAGCGACGGCGGCGAACGTTTCGCCGGATGAGAACACGAGGTGCGGCCGGTCGATCGCGAGCCGGATGGCGTCGCCCGGCGCGCGGCGGACGACGAGCCGGCCGCGTCGCGAATCGAGCGGGACGGTCTTGTCCCCGTCGAGAAGCTCCGACAGCTTCACGTCGAGCCGAGCGCCGGCTTCGGGGTGCCCGGGGGTCTGCAGGGCGACGCTGAGGACGGCGTCGGGCGGAGCGGAGACGTCGACGTCGCAGCCGTCATGGAGACGGGGCGTGCGGCGCTCGATCCACACGGCGCCGTCGTCCGTCCGGATCGTGCCGGGGTCGTCCGCTGCGACCCCCAACGAGACGGGACGTTCGAGCCGGCCGCGGCTGATTTCGAGCAATCCGCTCCATGCCCGCGCGGTCTCTCCGCCCCACTCCAGGCGGAGCCGGATCGGCGGGGGAGCGGTCGTTTCGTTTGCGGCGGGGACCGGTTGCGGCAGCAGTCCGAGGATCGCGGATGCGGCGAGCATCCACCCCGCCAGTCGCGTCACAAGAAGTCGGTGCATGATGAACGCTCGCAGCGCAGCGCGTGGCGCGCGAGCCGTCTGGTCGCGCGCGGCGGCGGCATGGCCGGAATGAGGACCGCAGACAGTGAAGTGGAGAGAGGGTCGCCGAGAGAGGGGGCGGGATTATAGCGGCCGCGGGGGTTCGACCAAGGGCAATCCTGTTCCTCTTGACGCGCCTCGGGCGTTCTGCGAGAAGACGCCCCGCCTCTCTCTCGCGGTCTCTCTCTCCCATCCAGATTCGTGCGGCGTCCGGGCATCCGGTCCAGTCGTCGCGATGCGCCTCCACCGGTCCGAACGGGGATGTGACGATGCTACGCATGGCGACTGCCTGGGCGGTGGGCGGCTGTTTGCTGTCCGTCGGCGCTGGATGCTCGCACCTTCTGGAGGCGCGGTCGATCGCGCAGTTCACGGAAGAGCTGGGCCGCGGCGATCTGGACGGGCTGAAGTCGTCGACCTCGCCGGAGTTCGAACGGAAGGCGCTCCGCCGGCCCGACGCGATCGACGACTTGAAAATCCTCAAGCTGCCCACCGAGAAACCGACCGTCGTCCAGGTCGAGGACCGGTCGGAGACCGAGAAGCGGGTGGTCGTCGAGGTCGGTGAATCGGGCCGGAAGCTGCTGTACAAGCTCGTCCGCGATGAAGGCTCCGGCCGCTGGGTCGTGGACGACATCTACGTCCGCCAGAAGCAGGACGGCGTGATCGCCACCCGCTCCGTCACCCAGCAGATGGACCTCCTGCTGACGGCCCGCGAGTTCTTGCACGCCTGGCGGCAGGGGAGCCGCAACGATGTGCTCGGGGTGGCGACGCAGGAGTTCGGCCAGGCGCTCGGCGAGTTGCCGCCCCCCTATCTCGAGTCGCTCACGCGGCGCGTGGCGGGCGAATCGGCGGAGCGGAAATCTCAGCCCGAGGCGACGGTCGACCACGACGTCGCGATCGTCTCCATTCCCCGCCGCGCGGGCAAGCTCGTCGTCACCTGCCGGACCGAGGAGGGGCAATGGAAGGTCGCCGACGTGGCGGTGGAGAGCCGCATACCGGGCGAGCGGCTTCCCTCGGCCCGCGGACAAGCTGCCGCGCTGGTCGCCGCCGTGCGTTTTCTCGATGCGTATGCGGCGGGGGACAAGCAGGCGCTGGAGCCGTTGTGCGTGCCGAAGCTGTACCGGGGGAGCCTCCGCGCGGCGGCGCTGCGGGAGTTTCCGCTGCCGGACTCCCGCGCGGCGCTGCCGGGGCACGAGCTCCGCGTGATCGGCGGCCGGGCGGAATTCGAAGTGGCGGGGAAGACGAAAATCCTCAAGATCGGGCTGCAGCGGCCCGCGCTCGCGGAAGTGTCCACCGCCGACGGGGCGGTCGGCGATTCCGCCGACCAGTCCGAACCGTACCGCGTTCACGCGGTCACGATGTACGAGCTCGACGGCTCGCAAGAGCGGCGGTTGTCGGCCGTGTTCACCGCCCAGCCCGTCATGGAGATCTTCGCCGAAGCGTTCGCCAACCGCGACCTCGGCCTGCTGCGGCAGGTTTCGACCGCCGACTTCCGGGAGCGGCTGTGGGACCGGATCGACGCGGCCGTTCTCGAAGATTCCGCCTTCGACGTGATCGCGAACGCCGAGCCGCGGGTCCTCGGCCAGAACTTCCGGGGCGCGCTCACGGAGATCACGGTCACGCAGGGCGAGCGGCCGATGACCTACGTCCTCCAGGACGTGGATGGCGAGCTGTGCGTGGACGACGTGCTGGTTCCCGCCGTGGGACGGCCGGAGTCGCTGAAGAGGACGATGGAGACGCTGCTGCCGGTCCGCGCCTATGGCGAGGCGCTGTCGCGGGGCGAGCTGGAGTGGCTGCAACGGAGTTCGTCGGACGATTTCAACCGTCTCGTGTGGGGACAGGTCCGGCAGGTTCCCCCCGCCGCCTTCCCCGCCATCGAACTGCTGCGACTCCCACTGGCGAGAATCGAGAAGAAGGGGGAGCACGAGCTGTTGATCGTGCTGGGGAACGGCCGCCGCGGCGCGCGGGTGACGCTCCTCGAACAGCACGGCCGGCGCCTCGTCGACGACATCCAACTCGTGAGCGAGGACCAGGCCGTGGGGCTGAAAGGCCGGCTCCGCCAGGAGCTCGCCGCGCGGATGCTGGCGGAATCCAGCCCGCGCACGGTCCCCCCGGTCCCGATCGACGGCCTGTCCGCGGGGCCGGTCCATCAGCGGCCGATTTCCATCGGCGGTCCCGACGGTGGGCGGGATGAACTCGCGCCGAAGGCGCGCCCCAGCGAGGCGCGCCGGACAGCGGCGCGCGCCGGCAAGTCGCGGATCGATACGCTGCGCACGGAGGACTTCCCGCTCGACGAGGTCCGGCCGACGGCGGACAGGCGTTCCGCCCGCGCGGGCTTCCTGCCCAGCGTGTCGCTTGATCCCGAGCTGGGGGACGTGCCGCTGCATTAGTGACGAGTGACGAGTGACGAGTGACGAAAAAGTTCCAGCTTCGGAAGATCGAAGACGCAGCTGCATCACGACTCGCCAACTCCCAACTCCCAACTCCCAACTCCCAACTCCCAACTCCCAACTCCCAACTCC
>JBBDNU010000013.1:0-8461 GCA_040877365.1 Planctomycetales bacterium | reverse complement strand
CAACCCTCAACCCTCAACCCTCAACCCTCAACCCTCAACCCTCAACCCTCAACCATCAACCATCAACCCTCAACCATCGCCATCGACCCTCAACCCTCGACTTCCAACCTCCCCGTCGTGACGCTCAAACCGCGGCGGGCGATGCCGTTTTTCAACCGGCACCCCTGGGTGTTCGCCGGGGCGATTCACCGCGTGCAAGGTGATCCGTCGCCGGGAGCCGAGGTCCGCCTGCACGCTGACGACGGCGAGTTCATCGCCCGCGGGTTGTTCAACCCGCACAGCAACATCCGCGTCCGCCTCTACGGCTGGAACGAGGATGAACCGTTGGAGGCGAACCTGTGGTCGCGGCGGCTCGATCAGGCGATCGCCCTGCGACGGCGACTGTTCCCCGACATGTCCACCGAGACCGCTTGCCGGATGGTCGCCAGCGAGGCGGACGGAATCTCCGGCCTCACGGTCGATCGCTACGGCGACTGGCTGCTCGCGCAGTTCACGAGCCTCGCGCTGTGGCAGCGGCGCGACGAGTTCGTGCGGCTGCTTTCCGAGAAGCTGCAACCGGCGGGAATCTGGCTGCGGACGGAGAAGGGGATCCGCGAGAGCGAAGGGTTGGAGGTCGCCGACGGTCTGGTCGCCGGGCGCGAGCCGCCGCGGCCGCTGTTCATCGAGGAAAACGGCGTGCGGTACGGCGTGGACGTCGTCGAGGGACAGAAGACGGGGTTCTTTCTCGATCAGCGCGAGAACCGAAGGGCGGTCGCGGCATATGTCGCGGGGCGGCGGGTGCTCGACGTGTTCTGTTACAGCGGCGGCTTCGCGCTCGCCTGCGCGGTGCAGGGCGGGGCGAAGGAAGTGCTCGGCATCGACTCCTCGGCGCCGGCGATCACGCTGGCGCGGGCGAACGCGGAATTGAACGGCGTCGCCGACCGCGTGCGGTTCGAGCAGGGCCAGGCGTTCGAGGCGCTCGAACGGCTCCGCGACGCCGGCGAGCGGTTCGACGCGGTGGTCCTCGACCCGCCGAAGATGACGCGGCACCGCAAGGGACTCGAGCAGGCGTTGCGAGGCTATCACAGTCTCAATCATCTGGCGGTGGAAGTGCTCGCCCCGGACGGGCTGCTCGTGTCGTGCAGTTGCTCGGGCCTCGTCTCGCGCGAGGAGTTCGAGGCGATGCTCGCCTCGGTCGCGCAGCGCTCCGGCCGGTCGATCCAGATCCTCGAAGCCCGCGGGCAAGCGCCCGATCACCCCGTCTCGACGCAGTGCGCCGAGACGGCGTATCTCAAGTGCTCCATCTGCCGGGCGGTCGAGCCATGAACCGCGCCCGCCGACCGCCGCGCGCGCGGGACGACTCCGGCCCGCCGCCGGTCCGCCCGGCGGAACGGCTGTTGATCGAGGCGGTCCCGGAACTCGACGCGGAGCGGATCGTCTGCACGTCGGCGGGCCGCGCCCAGTTCGCCGCGGAAGCGGCGCGGCAGCTCTCCGGGGGCCGCGTGACGTGCCTGTATCTCGATCTGCACCAGGCCGAGCAGGCGCGGCGGCTGCAGGCCGAGATCGCCAATCTGTCGATCGTCTGCCAGAGCGATCTGCCGGAGGAAGAGGTCGATGCGGTCGCGTTGCCGTTCCTCAAGAACGGGGAAGCGGAGCTCGCGCGGGAGCTGATCCAGCAGGGCTTGCTGCGGCTGCGCGCGGGTGGCCGGATGCTCTGCGCCAGCGACGATCCGCGCGACGCGTGGCTGCACGACGAGTTGCGGAGCCTGTTCCCGAAGGTGACTCGCCGTCCCGCGCGCGACGGCGTCCTGTATCTCGCGACGAAGCGCGATGCGCCGAAGAAGATCAAGAGCTTCCTCGCCGAGTTCAAGTTCCGCGACGGCGAGCGGCTGGTCGAGGTCGTCAGCCGCCCGGGCGTGTTCAGCCATCGCCGCGTCGATCCCGGCGCGCGGGCCGTGCTCGAGCGGATGGATGTCGGGGCGGGGGAGAAGGTGTTCGACATCGGCTGCGGATCCGGCGTGTTGACGCTCGCGGCGGCGCAGCGCGCGCCCGACGTGCGGGTGTTCGCGGTCGATTCCAATCCGCGGGCGGTCGAATGCACGCTCGAAGGCGTGCGGCGCAACGGCCTGGAAAACGTCGCCGTCCGGCTCGACGCGCAGGCCGCCTGCGACGAGCCGGGGTCGTGCGATCTGGTCGTCGCGAACCCGCCGTATTTTTCGAACTACCGCATCGCGGAGATTTTCCTGCGCGGCGCGCACGCGGCGCTGAAGCCGGAGGGCCGGCTGCTGGTCGTCACGAAGCGGCCGGAATGGTACGTGGAATGGCTCATGCCCGCGTTCCGCGAGTTGACGGTCGCGGAGGTGCGGCGCTACGCGGTGATCCGCGCCGCCGGCCCGACGGTCGGCGGCGACCCGCACAGAAGCGCCGCCAGGAATTCCGGCCCGCGCGGCCGCCGGCGATGATCCACGCCCGCCGCCCGTCCGTTGTCGTGCGGAGGAAGGGCCGTTGAGCCGAGGGGTTTACTTCCTCGGTGGGAACAGGGTCAGCCGCAAGTGAAAACTCACGTTCCTCGTCGCGGTCGCCGCAAGACAACCGAGGGGATAAACCCCTCGGCTCCTTGTTCCTTCGCGTCGCCGTGTCTTGGCGACTTCGTGGTAGGAACTGGGGCACGCGACGGCGGCAAGCCCGCGCGCCACCAGGAACGAAAACAGGATCAACCGCGAGCACCAACCCCAAAAAAGGGGGAGAGGGGGACTCCGACGGCCGACGCGGCCGATTCCCCTTGTCGCCATGATCGCGGCCGATCCATAATCCGAGTGTCCAAGCGATCGACCTCCTTCCCGCGCAGGAGCCGCGCATGTCCTGTCTCTTGCTCATGGCCGTGCTGGCGGCGTCCCCGGCGCCGGTCGATGCGATGACGACGGCTTCGATCGAGGAAGTCGCCTCGGCCGTGCGACAGGACGCGCAGACCGGCACGCTGCTGTTCAGCCAGGGGGACTGTCTGGCGGTGAAGGTCTTCGGAGGCGGGCCGTACACGCACGTGGCGGCGGTCGTCCTCCGCGACGGCGAGCCGTTCGTCTACGACAGCGCGAACGGGGAAGGGGCCCGCTGCCTTCCCCTGGCGCGCTACCTCGAAACGCAGCGGCCCGACACGCTCGCCGTCGTGCAGCCGCGGATGCCGTTCGACGACGCGCGGGGTGAGAGGTTCCGCCGGCACCTGGACGAGCAGCTCGGCCGGCCGTACGCGGTGAAGCATCATCTCACCGGCAAGCGGGCGGAGGGGATTCATTGTGCGGAGTACGCGACCGACGCGCTGATCGCGGCGGGCCTGGTGCGCGCGGAGCGCCCGCCGCGCGTCTCTCCCGCGAGCCTGGCGGAAGGCATCCTCGACGGGGACGTCTATGAGCGCACAGCGGCGTTCGATCTGCGCCCGCCGGCGGAGCCGCAGGACGAAACCGCGACCTGGTGCAGCCGAATGTGGCTCGATACGAAGACCTGCACGACGCGCTGCTGCCGGCAGATGGGGCGGTGGTTCCTGTGCCGGTGAGTTGTCCGCAGTCGGTTGTCCGCTGTCCGCTGCCAGTCGTCGGTCGCATCCCTCCCGACCGCCTGATGGCGACTGCCGACCGCCGCCGTCCCCTCGCCTTGTCCGGCCGGCCCCGGTATAATCGAATGCCATCCCGTTCGGGAAATCGTTCGCGCATTCGCCGATCCGCCGGAGCGTTCCGGCTGCGGCAAAGGGGGCCGATCGTGTCCGCAGGCGACTCGACCGTCGACGCCATCGACGAGTACCAGCTCATCAATTGCATCGCCACCGGCACCCACAGCCAGATCTGGGAGGTCGCGGAGAGCAGCGGCGAACATTTCGCCATGAAGCTGCTGCTGCCGGAGGCGTTCCGCGATCCCGAGCAGAGGCGGGTGCTGAAGCACGAGGCGCGGGTCGCGAAGTCGATGACGCATCCCGGCGTGGTGCGGTTCCACAAGGTCGTGTCGAACAAGGAGCACGCCTATTTCATCATGGACCACTTTCGGGCGCCCAACCTCAAGCAGCAGATTCAAAGCGACCTCCCGTCGGTGCAGGTGCGGTTCCGCAAGATCGTCGAATCGACCTGCATCGCGCTGCAGTACCTGCACGACAAGGGCTGGGCGCATCGCGACGTCAAGCCGGACAACATCCTCCTCAACCGCAGCTCCGAGATCCGGCTGATCGACTTCTCGCTCGCGCTGCGGATCGCGACCGGCCTCGGGAAGTTGTTCGCGGGCAAGCCGAAGGCGATCCAGGGCACCCGCACCTACATCGCCCCCGAGACGCTGAAGAAAGCGCCGCCCACGGCCCGCACCGACATGTACAGCCTCGGCGTGACGTTCTTCGAGATCCTCACCGGCCGCCCGCCCTTCCTGGGAAACAGTCCCAACGATTTGCTCCGCAAGCACCTCACCGAAACGCCTCCCGCCCCTTCGCAGATCAACACGAACGTCACGCCGGAGATGGACCGCATCATCCTGCGGATGCTGCAGAAGAAGCCCGACAAGCGCTTCCGCGATCTGAATGAGGTCTTCGCCGAGTTCCGCAGCGTGCACCCCTTCAAGAGGGAAGTCGAGTCGGCGGCGACGGTCCAGGCCGCGGCCGACGCCAAGGAGCATGCCGCAGCGAGCCTCGGCGCCCGGATCAGCAGCCGCGGCGACGCCAGCCGCAGTCGGAAACGGCAGGAGGCGGAATCGGCGACGCCGCTCCCCGCCAATCGGCCGGCGCCCGCCGAGCCTGTCGCTCCCGCCGCCGCGGCGCCCTCCCGCCGCGAACCGGCCCGCGTCCCCGCCGCGGCCCCCGCTCGTCCCGCGGCCGACGATGACGACCTCCCGTTCATGGAGGAGCTGCCGGAGATCGTTTGAGCTTCCCGCCGCCGCCCGAATGGACTACATCCTTCCCGCTGTCCCGGGAATCGATCACTCGCGGCAAACAGCCGTCGATGAAGCACACAGGGGGGCCGGTCGACATGGCCGCATTGCATCCGTTGCCGTTCGAGCGGGAGATCCACGAACTGGAGCGGCAGCTCGAGAAGCTGGAGGCCGAGCCGGATCCTTCCGCACACTTGAAGGAAGCGGCGCGGAACCTCCGCGTCGAAGTCGCGCGGAAGAAGCGCGAGGTGTTCGACAATCTCGACCCGTGGCAGATCGTGCAGGTCGCCCGGCACCAGCGGCGGCCGCAGACGCTCGACTATCTCGAGCTCGTGTTCGACGAGTTCGTCGAGCTGCACGGCGACCGGGCCTACCGCGACGACCGGGCGATCCTCACCGGCTTCGCCCGCCTCGACGACCGCAAGGTCCTGTTCGTCGGCCAGCAGAAGGGGCGCGACCTCGCCGAACGCACCACCCACAACTACGGCATGGCCAACCCCGAGGGCTACCGCAAGGCGCTCGGCAAGATGCAGATGGCCGCCAAGTACGGGCTGCCGATCGTGTGCTTCATCGACACGCCGGGCGCCTATCCGGGGATCGGGGCCGAGGAGCGCGGGCAGGCTTATCAGATCGCCGTCAACCTCCGCGAGATGTCGTTGTTGAAGACGCCGATCGTCAGCGTGGTCATCGGCGAAGGCGGCTCCGGCGGTGCGCTGGGGATCGGCATCGGCGACCGAGTGGCGGTGCTGCAATTCGCGTATTACTCCGTCATCAGCCCCGAAGGCTGCGCCGGCATCCTGTGGAAGGACGTCAAGCACGCCGAGAAGGCGGCCCGCGCGCTGCGGTTCACCAGCCGCGACCTGCTCGAGCTGGGAGTGATCGACGAGATCGTCCCCGAGCCTCTGGGCGGCGCCCACCGCGACCACCGCCAGATGGCGACGACGCTCAAGGGGATGCTCCTGCGGCACCTCAAGGATTTGTGCGCGGTCCCCGCCGACGAGCTGCTCGAGCGCCGCTACGAGAAGTTCCGGCGGATGGGCGCGTTCGAGGAGCAAGCGCTGGCGTCCCCGGAGTGAGTGATTGTCCGCGGACCAACGTCCGATAATGTCCGTTATGTTAAATTGCGGATGGCTGTTTTGCCGGGGATTTCCGGGCTTCCCGGTCCCGCCCGCACTCCCCCGCCGCGGCGCGAAGCGGCGAGCCGCGAGCCGGACTGGGCTCTCACCGCCGCGGGTCGCGGGCGGTGCGGCGGACCGGCTCGCTGTCGCGGGCCGCGGCCGTGTCCGCCAGCGTGAGCTGCCGCAGCATCCGCTCGCCCAGCGACCAGCTCGCATCGGTCTCGGAATCCGGATCGGCGAACGTCGCCAGCAGGTCCGCGTGCCAGTCCCACACGACCGCCTCGGCCATCTCGGCCGGCAGCTCGGCCAGCGCCTCTTCGACCTCGAACAACAACTGCTCCCGCTCGG
Organism: Planctomycetales bacterium; assembly: GCA_040877365.1. GTDB lineage: Bacteria > Planctomycetota > Planctomycetia > Planctomycetales > Planctomycetaceae > JBBDNT01. The sequence goes on along the minus strand of JBBDNU010000013.1, from coordinate 2,120 downwards.
CCCGGTCGCGAGCGTAGAGCGCGACGACTTCCGCCAGCAGCGCGCGATATTCCGGCGCGGCCGGCTGTGGAACGTAGGACGGATCGGCGATCCGTCGTACATCGCCCGCATCGCCGGATGTGTCGGCAATCGGTCCCATGTTCGCCGCGTGCGCGTGGCCTTCCTCATGCTCGTGCTCGAACGCGACTCCCGCGCCGTCGTAGCGATGGAGATAGCTGTCGACGGTCTTGGAGAACTCCGGCGGGACGACCGGGTACAGGCGGTCGAGAATCAGCGCCGAAATCCACCCGGTCTTCGACGGGTGCCCCTGCGGCGTGCCGACGATGTAAGGCCGCGAGTTCTCGAACAGCGTCACCAGGAAGAACGTGAGGACGAGACAGAACACGCCCCCTTTGAGGAAGCCGAAGACCGCCCCGAGGTGGCGGTCATAATCGCCGAGGCGGGCCTTGTCGATCGCCCCGCGGAGCGTCCGCGCGATCATGAAGCAGCCGAGTGACAGCACGACATAGGCGGCGAGCATCGCCACCCAGCGATCGAGCGGCGGCTCGAGCGCGAGGAACGGCGCGAGGCGACTCGAAACCGGCCCCGCGAAAGCGAACGCCAGCACGAGCGCCGCGATCGTCGCGAGCTGCGACACGAACCCGCGATACGCGCCGTGAACCGTCGCCAGGACCAGCACCAGAACCACGACGAGATCGTACTGCATGTCGGGCATCCTTGCCGAACGGGGAATCCTTCCGAACCGCGAGCGGGAGTGTAGCGGATGGCGGCGGGCGATGGGAGATCAGAGGATGGAGATCAGACGTCAGAAGTCAGAGGTCAGAGGCGAGCGATTCGCCCACACCGATCAAAGAGCCGCGGGGTTCATCCCCGCGGTGGTCTGGCGGTCTCGATTTCTGATTGCGCTGCCGTCGCGTTTCACGGCTTCTTCGGGAACGCCGTATGACGAAGCCAAGCGCTGGTTGAATGGAAGCTCGTTGACCACCGCGGGGATAAACCCCGCGGCTCATTGTGGCATCACCCGCTCAACGATCCGGCCTGCCCACGCAATACAGGTGCGAGCTCGTTCGCAGGATCAATTGCCGGCCGGTGATCGCCGGCGACGCGGAGAAGCGTTCCCCCAGCTCGTTCGTCGCGAGCAGTTCGAACTTTCGGCCGGCGCGAAGCACGAACGTCCGGCCGTCGTGGTTGCACAGGTAAACGTGCCCTCCTCCGGCGACCGGCGAGGCGGTGCAGTTGCCGCCGAGGCGCTCGCGGTACAGTTCCTCGCCCGTCCGCGCGTCGAAGCAGGTGATGACGCCGTTATCCATCAGCGCGTAAAGCAGCCCGCGGTAGTACAGCAGCGACGGCTCCTCCGGGCCGGGCTTGGCGCTTTCCCACAGCGGCGTGGGGGGGCCGCCGTTCTCGTCGAGGCGGAGCGCGTGGATGTCGTCCTTGCGCCACAATTGTCCAAAGAGCATGCCGTCGCCGAACGTCGGGCTGCCGACGATTTCGCCGTTGTACATCCCCTCTCCCTCGCCGTACTGCCAGAGCTGCGCGCGGGTACCGGCGTCGAACGCGGTGAGGCGGTGCTTCCCCGTCGCGACGACGATCCGCCGTCCGCCGTGCTCGAGGACGAGCGGCGTCGCGTAGTTCGCCCCCAGCGGCCGCCCTTTTCTCCACGCGATCTCGCCGGTCCGCTGGTCGAGGCCGAGGAGATAGCACGGATCCCCCTGGTGCTCGTAAGGCAACAGCACCGCGTCCGGTTCGATGATGGGACTCGAGCCGAAGCCCCAGGCCGTGCTCGCGCGGCCCATGATCGGCACGAGCCGCGTCACCCATTCGAGCTGGCCGTCGCGCGAGTAGCGGGCGAACTCGGCGTTGCCGAAGCCGGCGACGACCCCCTCTTCATCAGCGGCGGGGGTGATGCAGGCGAGGTTCGAGGTCTCGTGCGTCTTCTGATCGTGGCCGAAGCCGAAGTCGTGCCGCCACAACTCGCGGCCGTCGCGCTTGCGATAGCACAGCGTGAGCAGCGACTTCTTCCCGTCCGCCTCGACCTGCGAGGTGACATAGACGCGATCGCCCACGACGACCGGCGAACTGGTCCCCCACCCCGGCAACTCGACCGACCAGGCGATGTT
>JBBDNU010000012.1:0-8525 GCA_040877365.1 Planctomycetales bacterium | reverse complement strand
GCGCGCGGGTGAAATAGTGGGACCGGCGCGCGCACCATCCGGGATCGCCGCCTGAAAAATTCGCGCAAACAGAACAGAAGTGAAACGTTTGCAGTGCAAAGACGCAAAGGAGCGCAAAGACGAAATCGAGAAAAGACGACTTCGAGTAACCACGAAGACATCAGTGCCCATCCGTGCCATCCGTGGTGGAAAGAGTTCGATCGGTCCCGCGTCCGCCCAATCGACTTCCCCTCCGCGCCCTCGGCGCTCTCTGCGGTTCCAGACGTCGCCAAGTGAACGATCCGGGCGAAGCCCGCCGCAAGCCGGGGGAAAGGGGGGCGATCGGCGAGGCGGCGGATTACAATGGCCGCACCGCCGTCCCCCCGCGCTTCGGGAGAGTCTGTTGGAACTCCGCCCCTTTCGCTTCCTCCGCAATCTCGGCCGCAGCCGCGAGATCGCGACCGTGTTGTTCGTCCACGGGTTCGGCGACCTGGCCGAGCGGCTGGGGGTGGCGGGCTCATTGCGGTGGGGGCGGCGGGTGCTGTTGCGGCGGAAGGACGTGCCGCGGCCGAAGCTCACGCGGGCCGTGCGGATCCGGATGGCGCTGGAGAGCCTGGGGCCGACGTTCATCAAGTTCGGGCAGATCGCCAGCACCCGGCCGGACCTCGTGCCGCCCGACGTGATCGACGAGCTGGTCAAGCTGCAGGAGCGCGTCCCGCCGTTCTCGTCGGCGGAGGCGATCGCCTTGGTCGAGGAAGAGCTCGGGGCGCCGATCGCCGCGTTGTTCGCGGAGTTCGACCCGGAGCCGATCGCGGCGGGATCGCTGGCGCAGGTGCACCGGGCGCGGCGTCACGAGGGGACCCTGGTCGCGGTGAAGGTTCGCCGCCCGAACGCGGTCCGCGAGGTGGAGCGCGACCTGGAGCTGATGGTCGAGCTGGCGGCGCTGGCGGAGCGGCACGTTCCCGAATCGCAGGTGTTCGACCCGAGCGGACTCGTCGCGCACTTCGCGCGGACGATCCGCCGGGAGCTGAACTTCGTTCGCGAGGGGCGGACGCTCGAGGAGTTCCACCACCTGTTCCGCAACGACGCCACGCTGTACGTCCCCCGCGTGTTCTTCGACCGCGGGACCGAGGCGGTGCTGACGATGGAGTTCGTGGACGGCTGCCGCGTGCTCGACCGGGCCGCGCTCGACGCCCGGAACCTGTGCCCGCACGCGATCGCCGCCAACGGGGCGCGGATTTACATGAAGATGGCCTTCGAGTTCGGCGTGTTCCACGGCGATCCGCATCCCGGCAACATCCGCATCTTCGAGGACGGGACGATCTGCCTGCTCGATTACGGGATGGTGGGCGTCCTCGACGAGGACCAGCGCGACCAACTCGTCGAGCTGTTCGTGGCCGTCACCCGCCGCGACGTGTGCGCGGCCGTCGAGCTGATCCTGGCGATCGGCCGTCCGGGCCGTCCGGTGGACCCTCCGTTGCTGCGGGCCGATATTCGCGAGTTCATCGACACGTATTATGGGCTGTCGCTCGAGCGGCTCGACGCGGGACGGCTGCTGTCGGACTTCCTGGGCATCCTCACCCGCCACGCGATCCACAGCCCTCCCGACTTGATGCTTCTGATCCGGGCGTTCATCACGCTGGAAGGGCTGGGCCGCGAGCTCGATCCGCAATTCAATCTCGCGGCGCACCTCGCTCCGTTCGTGGAGCGGGTGATGCAGGATCGCTACAGCCCCAAGGCGCTGGGGAACCGGCTGCTCCGCGAGACGCGGCAGTTCCTGCGCCTCGCGCACGACATCCCCGTGAACATCGGGCGGACGATCGAAAAGCTCAGCCGAGACGAGATCACGCTCCAGTTCGAACACCGCGGACTGGACCACCTGATCGAGGAGTTGGACCGGTCGAGCAACCGCATCGTGATCGGGCTGGTGCTGGCGGCGATGATCGTCGCCTCGGCGATCGTGATCGCCGTGGCGCCCGATTCGGTGTGGTTCGCGGCGCCGCTGTTCCTGTTGTCGAGCCTGCTGGGGTTGTGGCTGATCTGGGGGATCCTCCGCCGCGGGGGCTTGTGAGGCTACCGCAACAGTTCCAGCGCGTCGAGGGCCTGGCGGACCTTGTTCGCGCCTCCCAACCGGTCGGCGAGCTTCTTGGCCTCGAGCAGGTCGTTGGCGGAGAGCGCGGCGGCGGATGCCGCGGGACGACCGGCGGGACGGCCAGCGGGACGGCCGGCGGGACGGCCGAGTATCCGGCGGCGGCCCTTCCGCTTCTTCTTGCGTCCGTCGCCGGTGTATTTCACCATGCTGATCAAGCCGTGGGAGACGTGGACGCCCTGCCGCTCCAGCCCGGAGAGGATTTCACTGGGTGTCGCCTCGGGGTGTTCGGTCATGTAGCTGCGGATCGCCTCGGACTTGGTCCCGGCGCGGCCGCGCGACGCCGTCGCGCCGCCCTTCTTGCGCCGCACCTTTTTGCGCTGGCCGCTCGTCTTCAAGCGCGACTTGACATTGTTGACCAGGCTCTCGCTGACGGTGATGCCCCGGCTTCCCAACTCCGAGACGACCGTGCGGGGCCCCGCCTCCGGGTCTCCCGCCAGATAATCGCGGATGGCCTGGCTCTTGTTGACGTCCCTGACTTTCGTGTCCGCCATGCCTGTTCGGCTCCTGAAATCGCGTTGTGATCAATCGGCCGGCGTTCGAACCGGCGCGTTACCGATGCTGGGAATATAATTATGGCCGCGCGCAATGCCTAGTGTGTTTCCACTCCCTGGGCAAAAAAAACGGCGGTCCGGAGCGCACGTCATCCACCGCGATGGGGGTTGTCTGCAACGTTGAAATCAACTCGTTTCGAGCCGTCACCGTTTCGAGCGTCGTCCGCGGGAGCGGGGTGCGGCGGCTTTCGCCGTCGCGTTCGCGGTCGGCGCGTAAATGGCGCGGAGGTTGTCGATCCTGCGCCGCAACTCGTCGCGCAGCTCGGGGGGTTGGAGGACTTCCGCCTGATCACCATAGCCGAGCACCCACCACGCGATCTCTCCCAAACCGTCGACCGTCACGCGGAGGTCGAGCGTGCCGTCGTCGTTCCACGCGGCGCGCTGCGTCTTGTGCCATTTCACCTCGGCGACGTTGTGGGCGACTTGCGGCTGAAAGCGGACGACGACGTCGCATCGGCGGCCCCGCTCGCGGATCAGGTTCCAGGCGTTCCCGAGATGGCGGTCGAGGCTGAACCGCGGCGGAATGGCGTAGCGGGAGTCGACCAGTTCCGCCTTGCCGATGCGGCCCACATTGAATGTGCGGACCGCGCGGTGCAGCGACGAGCGGCCGATGACGTACCAGCTTCGCCGCCCGTAGTGCAGACGGTATGGGCTGACGAGGGTCGTGATCCGGCCGCCTTCGAACAGGCTGTGATATTCCAGCCGGATGCGGCGGCGCTCGGCCAGCGACCGCTGGAGCAGGTCGAAGATGTCCTCCGACCCGTTCAAGGGATTGTGTGGGTCGAGCCGCACCGAGATGTTCGCGGCCAGCTGGTTCACCGAGTCGCGGAGCGCGCCCGGAAGGCAACTGGCGAGCTTGAGGGCGGCGGTGCGGGCCGACTTTTGAAACGGGATCCCGTTCTCGGCCCCCAATTCCTGGCACAGGACGAGCAAGGCGAGGGCCTCGTCGAGGTTGAACTCCGTCGCCGGCAGGACGGTGCGCGACGGCAACGCGTATGTTTGCGCACGCTCATCGTAACGAACTCCGATCCCCGACTCGTGCAGCGTCTTCAGGTCGCGAAAGATGGTGCGGCGGCTCACGCCGCATTCCCGCGCCAGTTGCGCGGAGTTGTATCCGCGGCCCGATTGCAGCAGCTCGACGAGCCGCAACACGCGGTGAATCCGATCGATGGCAGCCATGCCCTCTATTCAAGGACATCGCCGGGGGAATTCAAGTCCAGCGCTTCCTCCGGCTCGACGAGCGCGTCGCCGTCGCGGAACAGGGAATCGCCCCGCTCGAACACGGCGGTTCGGATTCCGCGCCCGCCGCGCTCCGCCGGCTTCCCGTCGCCGTGCGCCAACCGCACGCCGCTTGCGGTTTCGCGGTCGGAATGCGCCGCGGGGGGCGCGGAGAGTCCTTCCGCGGGGACGCTCTCCGGCTCGTCTCCCGCGGGCGGCGCGGGAGGAGGAACTTCATCGTCGGGGACGGGAACGACTCCCGGTCCCGGCCGTTCCACGCCCGGCATCTCGACGTGCCTCTGGAACGCGGGGAGCGCGAATTCCGGCGGCTCGGTGTGCAGCAGCGGGTTGTCGAAGGCGTGGCTGCGGGCCCAGGCGCGGCGGAGCGCGTCGTCGTACGCTTCCGGCGTCCATGCGCTTTCCGCGAGCAAGATGTTGTTGTGCTCGAGCAGCGTCCCCTTGCGGAACTGCAGGTCGATCAGCGACTGGTTGTAGCGGATCAGGCTCGTGTAATAGGCCGATTCCGCTTCCGCGAGGCTCGCCTGGGCGCGGAGCACGAGGTCCAGCGTGGCCGTTCCCGCTTCGAGCTCCGCCTCGAACAACTCGACCCGCCGCTTGGCCGCTTCGCGGCGATTGTAGTTCGTCTGGGCGATGCGATACTGCGACGCGAGGTTCTGCATCGTCACGGCCAGCTCGTGGCTGATATCCAGCTCCTGCGCCGCGAGCACCTTGCGGGCCTTCGCCAGCCGCAGCTCGACGTTCCGCACCTGGGCGTGCGCCTGCCGGAAGCCCAGCGGCATCGTCAGCTCGAAGCCGAGGTTCCAGCCGGTCTGGTTCCCCTGGGTGATCGTTTCATAGGCGCTGCGGAAGCCCTGGGCGGTGCGGCCGTCGTTGTCGTTCTCGCCGAACAGGCGATCGCCGAAGCCGTTGACCTGGTAGCCGGAAACGAAGTCGAGCCGGGGCTTGGTGAGGCTGTTGGCCGCCGTCAATTGCAGCTCGAGGCTCTGGATGTTCCACTTCTGCTTCCGCAGCTCGACGCGCTGCGACAGGGCCTCGGCAAGGCTGACGTACCAATCCGGCTCGAGCTGGGCGGTGGTCGGCTCTTCCTGGGGGCGGATGATCCGGCCGTCGTTGACCGGCAGCCCGAGCAGCCGGCGGAACTCGGTCTCGGTCGAATAGATCGTCGCGAGCGTGGTCTCGGTGGCGGCCCGCGCGGTGAAATAAGCGTCGCGGGCCTGCGCCTCGTCGGCCGGCTTGAAGCCCACGATGCCCCCCAGCTCCAGCTTGGCTTGCGCCTCGCGCCAGCTTCGCAGCACCGAGTTCCGCGTGGTGACCGCCGTGTCGTACAAGCGGTATTGGAGATACAGTTCCCAATACAAGTCTTCGACGTCGCGGACGAGGTTGCGGACGTTCTCCTCGAACTCGGCGACCGTGATATCGCCGTTGATCCGCGCGATGACCACGCCCTGCGTCACGCCGCTCAGCCCTCCGAACTGCTGGGTGATCGGCCCGGCGATGCGGGTGAACTCGGTCCCCGAGCCGGCCCACAACGGGTGCCGGTAGTTCGCCCCGACGCCGCCCCGATACGACGACGGAAACAATTGCCCCGGCACGTTCGAGCCGAGGTAGTCCCAGTTGTGCGTCAGGTTCAATTGGCCGCCGGTGGCGAACGTCTTGCTGAGGCCGACGTCGAAATCGCCGGTCTCCTGCGCGAGCGTGTTGCCGGGCGCGAGTCCCCCGCCGAAGAAGGCGTTGTTCTGGACCTGCTCGTTGCGGCCCCAGATCATCGAGGTCGTGAACGTGGTATCGAAGGCTGCAAGCGCGGATTCCACGCCCCGGGTGCCGAACAGCACCCCCGTCTCCTGGATCGCCGGGTCGTATACCGAGGGGGCGGTCTGCGGGTTGGCAAGCAGCGGATTGCCGGGGGAGCGGAACTGGCCCCGGCTGCGGATGACCTCCGCGTTCGAGAGGGCGATCTGGATCGCCTCGGCGAGGGTCATGTCCCAGATTTCGTCCTTGGTGCGGTCGGTGAGCGTGCGGGGACGGGTCCCCAGCTCGACTTCCTCCGGGACCGGTGGATCCACGCTGGCGTGGGCGACTTCCAGGGACGCCTGCTCGTAGTAATTCAGGTCGGCGTCGCCGAGATACCACAGCTTTTCGTTGGGCCCCAGGCAACCGGGCAGCATCGCCACCAGCGCCAGCAGGCTGAAAGCCCGGTACAGCCGCCCGTTGATCATCGAGCCGTCCCCTACTGCCAGGTCCGCAGGCGATTCGTCACGGAAGCAATGCGGGCGAAAGCAGTTGCGCGCAGACGCGGCATCGACCGCCGCCGGGACCGTCCCCGGCAGAATCCACGCAACCGGTGCAATCGCTACAGGGGGTATCGGCCGCCTAACCGTCAAACTTTGGCCAAAGGACCGCTTTCCAAGGCATGCGTCCTCAGGGGCGCGGCCGCTTGAGCTTTCGGCGCTTGCCTTCGATGACTCGCATGATCTTGTCGATCGTCCGTGGACTGGCGGTGTGCTTGCCGGTCTCAATGCGGGAGATCGTCTCCTGCCGCACCCCGGCCAAGTCTGCGAGTGCTTGCTGGCTGAGCCCCACGCCCTTGCGGTTACGGATCATGTCGCGTGCCAAGGAGACGCGGGCGTATTCCAGCGCCGGGAATCGCCCTTGCCGATCCGGTTTCGGAAGCGGCGGAAGATATTCATCGACATCAGCTGCCTCCCCGGCCTCACGGCAGAGCCGCTCGTACTCGGTTTCTTCGAGGAGCACGAACCGTTTGCCTTCGAGTTCGATTCGCTGGAGTCCAATCATCGGTCAGTCCTCATAGGACCCGTCTCGATGGCCGACGCGCTCGATCGACACATCATCTCCGTCGACGCGGAACTGCACGCGATAATCGCCGGATCGAAAGTCACCGTGGCCATGACATGATTATGATAGGTGGAATCGATGCGTCAATGGTCGGCGCCTCACCGCTTTTCCACAGGATTCGGCGCAGACGGCTCGCGGCCGGGGGCGAATTCCTGGTAGGGGCGGCCCAGCCACCGTTTTACCAGCACTACTTCTCCCGCATCGTTCCCTTCGATCGCATGCCCCAGGAACTGCAGCGCGTAGCCCCCGACGAAGCACGCCGCGGCCCACAGCCATTCGCCCCGCACGAGGAACACGACGGAGACGACGAACGTCAGCGGCACCCCGACGAGGTGCAGCAACTGGTTCGCCCGGTGCTGGTGGCGGGCGATGTAATTCACGACGAAGCGGCGAATCATGCGAGGTCTTCCGCAGCGCTGCAGGCAAGTTGAGCGGGATGTGATTCTACAGGGACCACCGGCCGGCGTCAGGCGAGAGGCGTCGGGATTCAGCAGCTCGCGCCGCAGTCGTGCATCTTCCATCTTCTTGAATCGGCGCGGCCGTTCTGCTACGGTCGCCGCACTCCCGATTCCATCGCGCACGGTACTTTCCGAGACGGATCCTCCCATGCACAAAGTCACCCTCATCCCCGGCGACGGCGTCGGTCCCGAGATCGCCGCCGCCACCCGCAAGTGCCTCGACGCCACCGGCGTGAAGATCGACTGGGACGTGCAGGAGTGCGGCATCGAGATCATCGAGGCCGAGGGCAAAGTCCCCCCGCGCGTCCTCGAATCGATCCGGAAGAACGGCGTGGCGCTCAAGGCGCCGATCACCACGCCGATCGGCAAGGGGTTCCGCAGCGTCAACGTCTTTCTGCGGCAGGAGCTTAATCTTTACGCCTGTTTGCGGCCGTGCAAGACGTATCCCGGCGTGCGGACGTATTTCGCCGACGCGGGGGTCGATCTCGTCGTGGTCCGCGAGAACACCGAGGACTTGTACGCGGGGGTCGAGTTCCAGGCGGGACAGGCGAAGACGGCCGAATTGATCCGGACGATCAACGGCCTCGCCACCGGCAACAAGATCAACACCGGCGCCGACACGACCGGCGTGAGCATCAAGCCGATCTCCGTCGAGGGGACGCGGCGGATCGCGCGGTTCGCCTTCGACTACGCCCGTCGGCACGGCCGCAAATCGGTCACGTCGATCTGCAAAGCGAACATCATGAAGTACACCGACGGCCTGTGGTACGACGAGACGCGGGCGGTCGCGCTCGCCTACGGCGCGCCGTTCGAATGGCCGGAACTCGCGAACGGAGTGAGACCCGACCCCGAGTTGGCCGGGAAGGTCGAGCCAGCGCCGGCCGTCAAATACATCGAGCGGCTGATCGACGCCGTCTGCATGCAGCTCGTGCAGAACCCGGCGCATTACGACGTGCTGCTGCTCCCCAATCTTTACGGCGACATCCTGAGCGACCTGTGCGCGGGACTCGTCGGCGGACTGGGAGTCGCTCCGGGGGCGAACTTCGGCGACAACGCGGCCGTCTTCGAGGCGACGCACGGCAGCGCCCCGAAATACAAGGGGCAGAACAAGGTCAATCCCACGGCCCTGATCCTTTCCGGCAAGCTGATGCTCGAACATCTGGGCGAACAGGCGGCGGCCGACAAGCTCGAACGGGCCGTCGCGGAGATCATCGCCGAAGGGAAGGACGTGACCTACGACATGAAGGCGGACCGCAACGACCCGACAGCGGTCGGCACGCAGGAAATGGCGGA
>JBBDNU010000011.1:0-43503 GCA_040877365.1 Planctomycetales bacterium | reverse complement strand
CGGCGAATGATACGCGAAATCGAAATTCCGTCAAAGACCAGTTTCAAGACAAAGCTAGTGTGGCGTCTCTTCCGGGTGCTGGCCGCGCGTGCGGACGGCGGCGGCGGCGCGGCGGCTCGTCGCGTCGTCCCGCTCCCCTTCCGCGTAGCGCTCGGCGGGGATGTAGGGGCCGCGGAGCGCGTGCTCGCGCGTGGACCGCTCGAACCGCAGGATCTGCTCGCCGAGCCGCTCGATCCGCGTCTTCACGTCGTGGTTCGTCTGGTCCATGCCGCCGGAGACGAGCGTGACGACCCCCAGGAACAGGAGCATCTGTCCGGCGGTGGCGATCAGCCAGCCGGTGGGGGCGTAGTTTTCCGGTCCGCCGAAGTAGCCCCACAACACGAGGATCGTGCCGACCGCGAGCGTGCCGACGCCGAAGTACGCGAGGTATTGTCCCGCCGAGGTCGCGACGTTCGCCTTCGCGGGGGGCTCGTCGCGGATCAGGGCCTGCACGTCGAAATGCGGAGCGCCCAGCGACGCGTGCGGGGCGTGTATCCGCGGATCTTGCGGCCGGACCCGCTCGTCGAGCGGCGGCGCGTCCCGGCGCGCGTCGTCCGCCACGGATGATTCGACGCTCGCTGCCGCGGGCGGTCTCGTTTCGCTCTCCGCGCGCTCGTCCGGCTGCGGCTTTCCGAACGGCGGATCGTGCTGCGCGTCGAGCCGGAAGTGCGGCTGGGGCGGCCGCCGGGGGGCGACCGGCTTTCGTTCTTCCGCCGTCGTGTCGGCCGTTTTCTCGGAGTCACGTCGCGGCCGCGACTTGGGGACCGGCCCGTAGGGGTCGAGCAGCGAGGCGCTCGACCAGCGTTCGAGCAATTCGAGGGCGTGTCGCGTCTTCTCGCCGGCCGACGCGGGCTGCACGGAGGAGAGTTCGTCGCCGCACGAGGCGCAGCGCACCCGCTGGTTGTCGGCGGAGACTTCCGCCGCGACGTCGGCCTGACAGTTGGGACACCACATTCGCCCGCCCCCGAGAGATGCCGGCAGGACGGGTCCCGGGGCCGCCCGCGAACGGAACGTCCCCCGGAATCCATCGAGAGGGCGGGAGATTACGCTGTTCCGGCGAAAGGACGCAAGAGCGGTTTCTTACCAGATCACGTAAATGAACGGCGACAGCGCCGTGCCACTGGCGATCAAGAGCGCTCCCACCATCAAGAGCACCACGATGATCGGCGTGAGCCACCACTTCTTGTTGTTTCGCAGAAAATCGACGAACTCAGCGATCAATCCCGGCGGGGCCTCGGCCGCCTGGCGGGCGAAATCGTCCTGCTGCTGGCTCATCGGGAGTGCTCCCGATCGCGGAGAGCCCGCGATCTGCTCAGAACTGGCGGAAGTAGCGATGGGGGTCGGCGCTTGGCTCGCGGCGGATCCAGTAGCTGGACGCTTCCCGGTCGAACTTCCGCCGCAACGGATCATGGCCGAACAGCTTCATTGTAATGCCGATCGGCGTCACAACCAAGTAAAAAACGGCCGCCATGACCGCATGCGAGACGACCCAGCCGATCGGCCAGACCGCCGTCATCCAACCCACCCACACGTACCGCATGAGCGCCGGCACATTATATCCGACCACTCCCACGACGGCCGAGACCGCCAGCAACACGGCCGGCAGCACGACGAAGCCGTGCCGGAGGTGCAGCCACCCGGCCACGATCGCGAAGAACAGCACTTGCAGCCACGCGAACTGCCGCAATTGCCGCTCGGGAGGGTTTCGGTCGATTGTGATCATTGTGGGTAGTGGGTAGTGGGTAGTGGACTGTGGGTAGATTTTCTTCTTCTCTATCCACTGTCCACTATCCACTATCCACTAAATCAGTCCAGTTCGAACCTCGCCAGATATTCATCCACGCGGTGCTGTTCGGCGGCGGGCTGGTCTTCCTTCCGCATCACGAACCGTTCGAGCACGAGTACGTCCATGTTGGTCGCCATGAAGCAGCGGTAGGCGTCCTCCGGGGTGCAGACGATCGGCTCGCCGCGAACGTTGAAGCTCGTGTTGATGATCACCGGCGAGCCGGTTCGCTCCTCGAATTTCTTCAACAGCCGGTAGTACCGGCCGTGCCGTTCCGCGTCGACCGTCTGCAGCCGGGCCGAGTAATCGACGTGCGTGATTGCGGGGACCTCGGAGCGGACGAGCTTGAGCTTGTCGAGCCCGCGGGCGCCGTCGCCCTCGGTGGCGAGCCGCTTCTCGGCCCGCACGTCGGCGACCAGCAGCATGTAGGGGCTTTCGACGTCCTCGCGGAGGTCGAAATACTCTGCCGCCCGCTCCTGGAGGACCGACGGCGCGAACGGCCGGAACGACTCGCGGAACTTGATCTTGAGGTTCATCACCGACTGCATCGCCCGGCTCCGCGCGTCGCCGAGAATGCTCCGCCCGCCGAGCGCCCGCGGCCCGAACTCCATCCGCCCCTGCAGCCACCCGATCACCTTCTCGCTGGCGATGAGTTCCGCCACGTGCTCGCAGAGCGCGTCATCGTCGTCGAAGTGCGCGTACTTCGCCCCGACACGGTCGAGGAACGCGCGGATCTCGTCGTCGCCGAACCGCGGGCCGAGCCACGAGCCGCGCTGGCTGTCGTGCGGCTGAGGAGTCCGCGCATTTCCCAGCAGTTGATGCCAGATGAACAGCGCGACGCCGAGCGCGCCCCCCGCGTCGCCAGCGGCGGGTTGGATCCACAGGTCGTCGAACGGCCCCTCGCGGAGGATGCGGCCGTTCGACACGCAGTTGAGCGCCACGCCCCCCGCCAGGCACAGGTTCCGCATCCCCGTCTCCGCGTGGACGTGCCGGGCCATGCGGAGCATGATCTCGTCGGTCACTTTCTGGATCGAGGCGGCGAGGTCCATGTGGCGTTCGGAGATGGGCGTTTCGGGCCGCCGCGGTCCCCCGCCGAACAGGCGATGGAAGTTCGGCGAGGTCATCGTCAGCCCCTGGCAGTAGTTGAAGTACGACTGGTCCAGGCGAAACGACCCGTCCTGCTTGAGGTCGATCAGCTTGTCGAGGATCAAGTCCACGTACTTCGGCTCGCCGTAGGGGGCGAGGCCCATCAGCTTGTACTCGCCCGAGTTCACCCGGAACCCGCAGTAATAGGTGAAGGCGGAGTACAGCAGCCCCGGCGAGTGGGGAAAGTGCAGCTCGTGCGTCAGCTCGATGCGGTTGCCGCGGCCGGTCCCGAAGCTGGCCGTCGCCCATTCCCCCACGCCGTCCACGGTGAGGATCGCCGCCTCCTCGAACGGCGAGGGGAAGAACGCGCTTGCCGCGTGCGACTCGTGGTGCTCGGTGAATACGTACCGCTTCTTATAGGCGTGCTTGAGGCCCCGGCTCATCGCCCGCGGCAGGTAGAGCTTCTCCTTGAGCCACACCGGCATCGCCCGCACGAACGAGCGAAACCCCCGCGGCGCGAACGCGAGGTACGTCTCCAGCAGCCGCTCGAACTTCAGGAACGGCTTGTCGTAGAAGCCGACGTAATCGAGCTGGTCCGGCTCGAGCCCCGCTTCGCGGAGGCAGTATTCGATGGCGCGGGTGGGGAAATCGGGATCGTGCTTCTTCCGGGTGAACCGCTCCTCCTGGGCCGCGGCCACGATCTCCCCGTCCACGACCAGCGCCGCCGCCGAGTCGTGATAGAAGGCCGAGATGCCGAGGATGGAGGGCATGGGAGAGCTATCAGCTATCAGCTATCAGCTATCAGCTATCGGAGGGAGAAGGGCGAACGTCACGGAACAACTGAAAGCTGAAAGCTGACCGCTGACCGCTCACCTCACTCCCACTCGATCGTGCTCGGGGGCTTGGACGACACGTCGTAGACCACCCGGTTCACGCCGCGGACTTCGTTGGTGATTCGCGTCGAGATGCGGCCCAGCACGTCGTAGGGGAGGTGAAACCAGTCGGCCGTCATGAAATCGTCGGTCTGCACCGCCCGCACGGCGGCGACGTCCTCGTAGGTGCGGTCGTCCCCCATCACCCCCACACTCTGCACGGGCAGAAGGACGGCGAATGCCTGTTGAATGTCGCGGTACAGCCCCGCTTTCCGCAACTCGTCGATCACGATCGCGTCCGCCTCGCGCAACGTCGCGAGCCGCTCCTCCGTGATCGCCCCGAGACACCGCACCGCCAGTCCCGGACCGGGGAAGGGATGCCGCCACACCAACTCTTCCGGCAGGCCCAGTTCCGCCCCCATCCGGCGGACTTCGTCCTTGAACAGGTCGCGGAGCGGCTCGATCAGCTCGAAGCCCAGCTCCTCCGGCAAGCCGCCGACGTTGTGGTGCGTCTTGATCGTTGCCGCCGGCCCGTCGGCGGTCGCGCCGGACTCGATCACGTCGGGGTAGAGCGTCCCCTGCGCGAGGAAATGGGCGTCGGGGATCGACTCGGCCTCCTTGCGGAACACCTCGATGAACACGCGGCCGATGATCTTCCGCTTCTGTTGCGGATCGCTCACGCCGGCGAGTTCCGACAGAAACCGCTCGCGGGCATCGACCACGTGCAGGTCGGTTTGAAAGTGGTCGCTGAACTGCCGCCGGACTTCGTCCGCTTCGCCTTTCCGCAACAGGCCGTTGTCCACGAAGATGCACGACAGCCGCTTGCCGATCGCGCGGGACAACAACGCCGCGACGACCGACGAATCGACCCCGCCCGACAGCCCGCAGATGACGCGCTTGCTCCCCACGCGGCGGCGGGCGCTTTCGATCTCCTGCTCGATCAGCGACGAGATCCGCCATGTCCCCGCGCAGCCGCACACCCCGCGGACGAAGTTCGCCAGCAGCTTGCCGCCAAGCTGCGTGTGCGTCACTTCGGGATGGAACTGCAGGCCGTAGATCGGCTTCTCCCGGTGCTTGACCGCGGCCACCGGACAGGTGTCGGTGACGGCGAGCGATTCGAACCTCTCTCCCGCATTCTCGACCTGATCGCCGTGACTCATCCAGACGGTGAGCGCGTCGGGCAGCGCGTGGAACAGAGGATCGACGCTTGCGGTTTCGCCCTCGACCTTCAACCCTCGACCCTCGACCTTCCGCACCACCGTCCGCCCGAACTCCCGCGACCGTCCCGGATGAATCCGGCACCCCTCCGCCTCGCAGATGAGCTGCATGCCGTAACAGATGCCGAGGATCGGAATGCCCAACCCGAAGATCGCCGGATCGGGATGCGGGGCGTTCTTGCCGTACACGCTGGCCGGGCCGCCCGAGAGAATCAGCCCCTTGGGGTTCAGCTCGCGGATGCGGTCGGCCGAGAGGTCGTGCCGCACCAGCCGGCAGAACACGTTCTGCTCGCGGACGCGGCGGGCGATGAGCTGCGCGGTCTGCGACCCGAAGTCGAGGACCAGCACCAGCTCCTCGCCGGCGGGGTCGATCAGCCCGCGTTCTTCGTCGCTGGAAAGGAAATTCGGCCGCGGGGCCGCATCGGCGGTCATGTCCGGTCGCGATCGCAACAAGGCGGGAAGGGGAATCCTCGATGTTAGCCGGGAGCGCAGGGAAATGCCAACGCATCCGGCGGCGGACGCATGACGAAAGGAACGATGACAAGCAGCCGAAAGCCGGGCAGCCGGGCCAGCCGGGGGGCGTGACGATTTTTCCCGGCGACGCTCTCGATCGTCGAACGGCGAATGTCCCGGCGATTTCGCCCCGCGAGGGGCGCCGGAATGTAGCCACGGGTGGAGCGCAGTCCGCGCAGCCGGACGAAGCGCAACCCGTGGTTCCAGCGTCCTCTGGAATCGCATCGCCCCGGCGGGGCGAGGGAATGGCACCTTCGGAAGACGATCGTCGTTGGTCGTCGTATCTCTGGTGAAACCTCCTTCGCCCCGCCGGGGCGATGCATCAAGGGAGCGCGATCGGCGCCACGGGTTCCGCGACGCTCCGCGTCGCTCCACCCGTGGCTACACTCCCAGGCCCCTCCGGGGCCGACGCGCATCACGGCAGCAACGCCAGTCGATTTCGTCACACCCACAGCCGGGCCGCGGGCATTTTCGCGTTGACTTTCGCTTCCACGTCGCGGTAGCGTGGGCGCATGCCTCGCACCCCGCGATTCGCTCCCGGCCCATCAACCACGGCGTGGGGCGGAGACGCCTCTTCGACGAAGCCGCCGCTTGGGATCCGCGAGCACGGCAGCCGCGAGCCACGGCAACCGCTCAGCCGCGGGCCGGTCCCTGTTCCGCGCGATCGGTCGCGGCTGGTCGATCGTCCGCAGCCCGAGTCGGAGTGGGAGGCGATCCGCCGCAGCCTCGTCGGGACAGTCCGCACGGCAGCGGGCCTTGGGCCGAGCGCACCGCGAAAGCCCTCGGCCTCGAATCCACCCTCCGCCCTCGCGGGCCGCCCGCCGAAGCAGGGAAACCCGAGAACAACCGACTGAAACACCCGAAAACGAGCAGAAGCGCCTCCGGAAATGGACCTGTCCCCTTTTCCAGGATCAGCGCACACTTTTTCCGCTAAGATGCGCCCGACACGGGAAAATAGGGTAGAGCGATCCGCATTGACGGTGTTTATGAGATCAGCTATGGCGAGGGGCTCGCCCATACAACGTTTCCGGCAGCGACGCAATCCCAAACGGCCTTCCCTATCTTGCCGCAGTGACTTCAGCTTTACCAATAAAGTGTGCGCTGGCCCTGTCCCCTTTTCCCTTCCGCATTGCAAGCAACGCGAGTTACCTGATCGGAGCACAACCATGCGTCACGTGTCAGTGCGAGTTGTGATGCGGCTCGTGGTTATCGGTGCGGTTCTCCCGTCGTTGTCGCTCGGCGATGAGATCGACCCCGCATGGAGGCACCCGGTTCATTCGGAGACTGCCGAGGCAATCCTGCCATCGGTGCTCGCGGAGTACGACGACCGGGGCACTGGCCTCGAGGTGCTGTCGAACCTGCCGAACGCAGTCCAGTTCGCGCTTCCCAACGCCCTGCTGCGCCTCCGTGACAGGCATCGCTTCGGTGGGAAATCTGTCGATCCCGATCTGATCGACGCGGCAATGGTGCAATTGCTACGCCATTCGACGATCCCGAACGTCCGGTCTCGTGCTGCGACAAACCTAAGCAAGAGCGAGCACGACGAGGCACTGGCGGCGTTGATCGATGCCCTGTCGGACACAAGCCCGAACGTGCGGCTGTCCGCCTGCCAATCGCTCATGTTTCGCGAGGACAAGCAGGCTGTCGAGGGCATCATGAAGCTCCTCGACGATCAGGACTCCGAGGTGCGAAGCACCGCAGTACGCGCGCTGGGCTGGCTCGAAGCGCGGGAGGCGCTCCCTCGAATCCGCGAACTTCATGCCGCACAAGTGCCGGGGAAGGAGTCGATGTTCTTCGTCGACGCGTTTGCACGGCTGGGAGACGATCGCATGGCGATTCGGTCCGCCGAGTCGTTTCTGTCGAGCGAGAACAGCAAGCAGCGGTATTTCGTCATCAACACGCGGTACTTCGTCGTCGAAGCGCTGGGGCGAGTCGAATCAAAGGAGATGGTGCCACTGCTGATCCGTGCCCTGCCGATCGAAATGGCCGCCGAGTTGGAGGCGCGGGAGCTACGGAGCGTACATCGCGATGAATCTCGCTTCCCGGCATTGATCGAGACGGCCACCGAGTCCGCGCCCCCGATTGACGATCTGCCCTTACGCACCTACATCGAGATCGTTTCGCAATTGCAGAAGCGAACTGGCCAGGAATTCGGCAACGACGCGGCAGCCTGGATGAAATGGTGGCAGGAAGATCACGGCGACTACGGCGTCGAGAAAGACGACGCGCAGCCACCCGAAGGATTTGCCGACCTCGCGCGGCGGTTTCAAGCGGCAGTCGCGGATCAGCCCATGGCGGCCGAACGGCGTCGGCTGAACGCTGCGCATGATCCGCGGGCTGGATACAACGTCGCCATCACGTACATCAAGGATCCGGACGATCCGATGAAAGGGGAGGAAACCTGGAGCGAAACGATCGGCGGGATTCGGATCCGCCTCATCGCGACCAAGGAGCAGCGGGTTGGAGCGCCGATCGTACTGGTGCTGATGATTCAGCATACTCGCGGGGGCGAGGCCGCCGCACCGCACTTCTTCCCCGTTGCCGCACCGGCATCCGGGAAACCCCGTCGATTCGATGGCGAGGAGTATCACTCCGACCAACACGGCATCAGGGAACTGCTCTTCTTTCAGCCGAATGCCGTAGAAACGGCCGTCGTCGCCATCGTGCCTGCCGAAGCCGATCCCGACGTACGTACGCCCGCGCAAGGCGGATGGGCAAGGCACGTCATCGACGCTGATCCCGCACTTGAGACCGGCACCTATCGCTTCCAAGCAAGCTACAGCCCCACCGGTTTGTCTCCCGTCGCAATCGAAAACCAACTGGGAAGGTACAACGAAGAGGATTACAAGATTTGGCATGGGAAACGGCTGACGACGCCCCCCATCGAAGTGCGCATCGTGCCTCGGTCGTGAAGATCGACGACGCAGCCCAATCCCAATCGGGGCCTGAAAAGGGGGCATGAAAGGGGACAGCTCCAGTATTCGGGCCATTTCCGGGCCGACCCGCGCTCGGGATCGTTGGTTGCGATTCGCCACTGCCTCGCTCGAGAGAGGCCGGGCGCGGTGCTGGGCGGTTGTGTCTCGCGGACGGATCGGGATAGACTGATGGAGGATCCCCTCCGGATGTTCGCGGGAAGCCGGTACGATGCGCGAGAAGCGGAAACTGAAGATCGGCGGCTCCCCGGCCTACCGCGTCGCCGTCGCGATGCTGGGCGTCGCGATTGTCACGGCGTGGATCGGCGCTGCGCGCCTCGTAGCGGCGCGAGATCCCGGCGGGCAGGCCCCCGAATCAGCCGGGAATTCATCCAGCGAAAAACCTCCGGCGGCGGCGGTCGATTTCGCCCGCGATGTGCGGCCGATCTTCGCGGCCCGCTGTTACGAGTGCCACGGCCCGGAAACACAGGAATCCGGGTTGCGGTTCGACCAGCGGGGCCGCGCGCTCCAGGGGGGCGATTCGGGCGAGAAGGCGATCGTCGCCGGCAAGCCCGACGACAGCGAGATGATTCGCCGCGTCCGCGGCGACGAGCCGGGGCTACTCATGCCCCCCGAAGGGGAGCCGCTCGCGAAGGAGCAGATCGACATCCTCGTCCGCTGGGTGCGCTCCGGGGCGGAATGGCCCGATGAAGTCGCCGCCGCCGCGGATTCGCGGCCGGAGCACTGGGCCTACCGGAAGCCGGTCCGCCCGGCTCCGCCGGCGGTGAAGCACGAGGACCGCGTGCGCAACCCGATCGACCGCTTCGTGCTGGCGAAGCTCGAACAGGAGGGAATCGCTCCGTCCCCCGAGGCGGACCGCCAGCGGCTCATCCGCCGCGTCGCGCTCGATCTCACCGGCTTGCCGCCGACGATCGCCCAAGTGGACGCCTTCCTCTCGGATGATCGCCCGGACGCCTACGAGCGCGTCGTCGATCGCCTGCTCGGCTCTCCCGCCTACGGCGAGCGGTGGGCCCGCGTCTGGCTCGATCTCGCCCGGTACGCCGACTCGTGCGGCTACGGGACCGACTATCCCCGCGAGATCTGGCGGTACCGCGACTGGGTGATCGAGGCGCTCAACGCGAACAAGCCGTTCGACGAGTTCACGATCGAGCAGATCGCGGGGGACCTGCTGCCGAACCCCACGCTCGACCAGCGGATCGCCACCGCGTTCCACCGCAACACGATGACCAACATCGAGGGGGGGACGGACGACGAGGAGTTCCGCGTGGCGGCGGTCGTCGACCGCGTGAACACGACGATGCAGGTCTGGATGGGGACGACGATGGCCTGCGCGCAGTGCCACACGCACAAGTACGATCCGATCACGCAGCGGGAATACTACGAGTTCTTCGCATTCTTCAACAACACCGCCGACCGCGACCGCGAAGACGAAGCTCCGACGATGCCTTCCCCGACCCCCGCGCAGGCCCGCGAGCAGGAACGATTGAAAAGCGAGATCGCCCGGCTCGAAGCGGTACTGGCCCAGGTCGAGAGTCCGCGCGAAACGCCCCTCCCTCTCAGGGAGGGGCCGGGGGAGGGTCCGCCCCAAACTCCCCTCCCTCCTAGGGAGGGGTCGGGGGAGGGTGGGGACTCGGCCGATCAACCCGCCACCCACCCTCTGCCCCCTCCCATGAAGGGAGGGGAGTGGCAGGAACTCGCCACGCTCTCCCGCATCGCGAAAGAAAAGCGGAAGAAGGAGCAACAGGCACGTCTCGACGAACTGCTCGCGCAGCTCGATGACGCGGCGAAGCAGCGGCTCGACGAATGGAACTCCCGGCAGGACGACCTCGCCGCGATCCGCATCCCCACGACCCCGGTCATGGTCGAGCTCGAGGGGGACAAGCGCCGCAAGACGCACGTGATGATCCGCGGCAGCTTTCTCGCCCGCGGGGAGGAAGTCGCGCCGGGAACGCCGGCGGCGTTTCATCCGTTTCCGAAAGGCGCCCCGCGCGACAGGCTCGGCCTCGCCCGCTGGCTCGTCGATCCCGACAACCCGCTCACCGCGCGGGTGATGGTCAATCGGCTATGGGAGCAGTATTTCGGCGTGGGACTCGTCGAGACCAGCGAAGACTTCGGCACGCAGGGGGATCCGCCCTCGCACCCCGAACTCCTCGACTGGCTCGCCACCGAGTTCATCCGCACCGGGTGGGACATGAAGGCGATGCACCGGCTGATCGTCACCTCGAACACGTATCGCCAATCGTCAGTCGTGGGGCAGGCTTTCCAGCCTGCCGATGCCCCGGAAAGGCCCTCCACTCCGGGCAGGCTGGAAAGCCTGCCCCACCCCGACCCCGACCCCCGCAACCGATTGCTTGCGCGGGGGCCGCGGCTGCGGCTCGAGGCGGAGATGGTCCGCGATCAGGCGCTGGCCGCCTCGGGGCTGTTGTCGCGGAAGATGCTCGGCCCGAGCGTCAAGCCGCCGCAACCGGAGGGGTTGTGGATGGCCGCCTTCGACAGCCGGTATCGCACGTGGGCGACGAGCACCGGGGAGGACCGATATCGCCGGGGCGTGTACACCTTCCTGCGGCGGACGATCCCGTATCCGTCGATGATCGCGTTCGACGCGCCGACCCGCGAGGTGTGCACCGTCCGCCGCTCGCGGACGAACACGCCGCTGCAAGCGCTGGTCACGTTGAACGATCCCGTGTACGTGGAAGCGGCCCAGGCGCTCGCCCGGCGGATCGTCCGCGAGGGAGGATCGGACGTGCGCGAGCGGGCGGCGTTCGGCTTCCGCGTGTGCGTTGCCCGCCCGCCGGAGCCGCGCGAGCTGGACCGGCTCGAAGCGGCGCTTGCTGCCCAACTCGCCCACTACCGCGCGCACCCGGACGAGGCGGCGAAGATGGCGACCAGCGTCCTTGGTCCGGCCGAGAAGGATGCCGACCTGGCGGAACTCGCCGCCTGGACCGTGATCGCCAACGTGCTGCTCAACCTCGACGAGACGTTGACCAAGTAACGACGAAGATTCGACGCAAAGGCGCGAAGACGCAAGGAAGCGCAAAGGGAAGTCTTGAAGCAGTAGTTCCGGGATCGCGACGGACGTCATGCCCCCGAAGCGGAGCATCCAGCGGCGGCACGTACGAAGGGCTGGATTCCCGCCTGCGCGGGAATGACGGAGATGCGTTCTTGGAACGACTGTGAATGCAATGATACACGGGCCGAGGTGCGAGATCATCCGGGTCATCACGACTGACCTTCGTATCCTTTGCGCGTCTTTGCGCCTTCGCGTCTTTGCGTCGAAATGATCGGGGAATGATCTTGCCATGAATCGCGAACCCTTCCGCCTCGAAGCCCTGCACGCCGTCACCCGCCGGCACTTTCTCGGCCGGGGCGGGGCCGGCATCGGCGCGATGGCGCTGGCGTCGCTGTTGAACGACGCGCGGCCCGCGGTCGCCGCGATCAACCCGGATGGGCCGCTCGCGCCGCGGCCGCCGCACTTCGACCCCAGGGCGAAGTCGATCATCTACCTGCACATGACCGGCTCGCCGCCGCAGCAGGACCTGTTCGACTACAAGCCGAAGCTCAACGAGCTGAACGGTCAGGACTGCCCCGCCGAATTGACCAAGGGGGAGCGGTTCGCGTTCATCAAGGGGACGCCCAAGCTGCTCGGCACGCCGCACAAGTTCGAGCGCCGCGGCGAACTCGGGACCTACGTGTCCGAGCTGCTCCCGCACATTTCGGGCATCGTCGATGACCTCACGATCGTCCGCTCGCTGAAAACCGACCAGTTCAATCACGCCCCGGCGCAGCTCTTCCTGTACACCGGCGCGCCGCGGAACGGCCGGCCGTCGATGGGTTCCTGGGTGACGTACGGCCTCGGCTCCGAGAGCCGCGACCTGCCGGGGTTCGTCGTGCTGCTGTCCGGCGGGTCGCGGCCCGATCTGGGGGAAGCCGGCTGGAACAGCGGGTTCCTGCCGACGATTTATCAAGGCGTGCAGTGCCGGTCCTCGGGCGATCCGGTGCTGTATCTGACCGATCCGGAAGGGATGAGCCGCGACGTCCGCCGCCAAAGCCTCGACGCGATCGCCGATCTGAATCGAATGCAGCTCGAGACGTTCGGCGACCCCGAGACGCTGACGCGGATCGCGCAGTACGAAATGGCGTTCCGGATGCAGGCCTCGGTCCCCAATGTGATGGACATCGCGCGGGAGCCGGCGCACATCCACGAGATGTACGGCAGCGAGCCGGGGAAAGGCTCGTTCGCCAACAACTGCCTGCTCGCCCGCCGGCTCGTGGAAGAAGGGGTCCGCTTCGTGCAGCTCTTCGACTGGGGCTGGGACACGCACGGCACGAACACGAACGACGACCTCGTCACCAAGCTCCCGCTGAAGTGCCGCGAGATGGACCGCCCGGTGGCGGCCCTCATCGCCGACCTGAAGCAGCGGGGACTGCTCGACAGCACGCTCGTCGTGTGGGGGGGCGAGTTCGGCCGCACGTCGATGAACGAGGCCCGCGGCGGCTCCAAGTTCCTCGGCCGCGACCACCACCCGCATTGCGCCACGATGTTCCTCGTCGGCGGCGGCGTGAAGCGGGGCTTCGAGTTCGGCGCGACGGACGAGCTGGGCTACCACGTCGTCGAGCACGAGTTCCCGATCCACGACCTGCAGGCGACCATCCTGCACCTGCTGGGCTTCGACCACGAACGCCTGACCTACCGCTTCCAGGGCCGCGACTTCCGCCTGACGGACGTGTTCGGGAACGTCAGGCGGGAGATCCTGGCGTAGAACGGTTGAGGGCCGATGGTCTATGGTTGATGGTCGATCGCGCATGTCGCGCAGGGACCGTTTCGCCGACGGTCAGCCGCAACCCGGAGTCTCCGACTGGCCGTGCCGAGCTGCGAAGCTGCCGAGCGAGACGGAGGAATTGCAATTGTGCGATTTTCTCGCGCCCGCTATCATCCCGCCCCCTCCGTGGAGGATGGAGGGGCGTTTCGGGAGTGCGGCGGACCGGCCGACCCAGCCGCGTTCGCACTCCGCCGGCCCGGCCCGGCGGCTCGCACCGATGGCGATGAACGCTGCTCCCGCTGCGGAAGCTGCCCGAACATGGAGGTTCCCCGCCCATGCGCCCGCGCACCGGAAGCACGTTGGCCGCGATCCTGCTCTTCGTCCCGCTGATGGCGGTGCCGTTGTTGGCCGTCTTCGGAGTGCCGGAGTTCGCCTCGGTCTCGGCCTCCCCCTCGGCGGAATCGGTCGGCGACGCGCCGCTGATGCCGATCGAGACCCGAGTGGGGGAATCGCTCCGCTACACGCCGGACGAGTTGTTTTCGCCGTTCACCGAGACAGCCGGAAGTGTGCCGGTGCGACCGGTGCGGTCGATTTCCCGCGCTGAGCGGGAGGGACCGTCGTTGCCGGCCGAGGCGCTGGCCGGGTGGGAATTCGCGGACGACTGGCCGGCGGATGCGCGCCCGTTGCGCGCTGCGACCGAAGCGCTCGCCGACGCGGGCGCACCGCCGGCGCGACGCGGGCCGCGCTCGACTGCCGAGGTCCCGTCCGCCCGGGAGCGCGTCCCGGCCCGCCACCCCCCCGAACCCGCCCTGCGGGAGACGGCTGTGGATCGGCCGCTCGAGGGGCCGCGTCCCATCGACCGCCGCGAAACGCGGCCCCCCGCCCGGCGCGATCCGCTGCCGGGCGATCCTCAAGGCGTGCAACCGGTTGCGCACCTCGAACCGGCCGACGGTCCCCCGCTCGCCGAACCGTCGGCGTCGAACGACGCGCGGACCGCGCCGCGATCGCGGCCCGCCGACGCGCCGCTCCGCGCCGCGCCGGCGACGGAGCCGCAGCCCCTGACGTGGAATGCGGCCGTGGCCCGGCTGAAGCAGCTCGGGATCCGCGAGTTCCGGTTGTCGCCGGGGAGCCGGGCGGACGCGTTCCATTTCAGTTGCTCGTACACGCCGCAGGACAATCCGCGGATCACGCACCGCTTCGAGGCGGAAGCCAGCGAGCCGCTGCGGGCGGTCGAGAAGGTGCTCGCGCAGATCGACGAATGGCAAGGGCTGCGGTGATGGGAGGCGGCGACTCGTGGGGCCGATTTCATCTGCCCGGCCATACACCAGCGCCGGGGGCTTCGCGGTTCCCGGCGGGGTCCGCCCCGGCGGCGGCGACCGGTTGGCGGTGGCTGTTCAGCCTGCGGCGAACGGATGCGGCCGGCGGACCGCGCGGCAACGCGCAGCACCCGGATCGCCGTTCGCCGAAACTGGCGCGGGTGGAGGCGGTGTTGTTCGTCGCCGAGGGGCCGCTCTCCCCGCGGAAACTCGCCCAGCACGCGCTGCTCGCCGACGCCGCCGAGGCCGGAGCGCTGATCGAGCAACTCAACCTGAGCTACGACCACGCCGGTTCCGCCTTCCGCATCGAGCGGGTCTCGACCGGCTATCAGATGCTCACGCGGGCCGAGTTCGCGCCGTGGCTCGACCGGCTGCACCAGCGGAACAGCGAGCTGAAGCTCTCGCCCCCCGCGCTGGAGACGCTCGCGATCATCGCCTACCGCCAGCCGATCACGCGGGCCGACGTGGAAGCGGTCCGCGGGGTGCAATCCACCGAGATGCTCAAGCAGCTCCTGGAGCGCGGGCTGGTGAAGATCGCGGGAGAGGACGAATCGCTCGGCCGGCCTTACCTGTACGGCACGACACGGCAGTTCCTGGAGCTGTTCGGCCTCCGCTCGCTGGACGATCTCCCGCTGGCGGAGCAGTTGCGCTCGACAACGGCGACGGCCGATGGCCGGACGTCGACGACGCCCGGAGAATCGCCGAGTCAGCCCGCAGGTTCCAGCGGGCGGGACGTGATGCCGTGAGGCCCGAGGCCCATCGGCCGGCGGGAGGTTTCCCGCCGGCTGTCGCGTGCTTTTCCTCGCCCTTCGGTTGCAGTTCGCCGCGCGCGTCATTATTCTGATGCGATTCCCCCGCGTATCGAACCGACAGCGACTGGACGGAAGAGCATCGCAGCGCGGTGTCCCGCCGGCCGCAGGAGAGAGCAGACAGCGATGGCCCAGGATCCGAAACTCGTCGCCCGCAAGCGCGACGGCCGCGGCACCCGCGATGCCCGCCGGCTGCGGAAAGAAGGCGTGATTCCCGGCAACGTGTACGGTCACGGCGCCGAGCCGCAGGCGGTGGCGGTCGCCGCCGATCAGCTCGCGCCGATCGTGCACAGCGGGCATCGCGTGGTCGATCTCGAGCTGGACGGCGGCACGGAAAAGGCGATGTTCCGCGAGGTGCAGTGGGACGTGTGGGGGGCGCGGGTGCAGCACTTCGACCTGCTCCGCGTCTCGGCCGATGAGCGGGTCGAAGTTTCGGTTCCGATCAAGCTGAAGGGGATCGCCCCCGGGTCGCTGTCGGGCGGGCACCTCGAGCAGCCGCTGCACGAGTTGACGATCGAATGCCCGGCGCTGTCGATTCCCGATTCGGTGACGCTCAACGTGAACGATCTGCAGATCGGCGACGCGATCCACGTCAGCGACATCGACCCGGCGACGATCGCGGAGAACGTGAAGGTCCTCGATCCCCCCGATCTCGTCGTGGTGCAGGTGGTCGAGACGGTCGAGCGCGAGATCCTCGCCGAGGCCGCCGCCGAAGGGGCGCAGCCGGAAGTCATCGGCGAGAAGAAACCGGAGGCGGAGGAGGAATAGCGGACCGGTCCGGGCGCCGGCCGCGAGCGACGAGTCGGAGCACGCCCTTGTTTCGTCGCTCGCAACCCGAACCCGCAACTCGTCACCTCTCGATGAAAGCCGTCGTGGGCTTGGGCAATCCCGGCCCGGAGTATCACCGGACCCGGCACAACGTCGGTTTCGCGGTCGTCGACGAGTTGGCCCGCCGGCACGGGGCGCTGTGCGGCGCGTCCCGGTTCGAGGCGCGCACCGCGAGCGTCTTCTTCGATTTCCAGAAGGTGCTGCTCGTCCAACCGCAGACATACATGAACCTCAGCGGCCGGACCGTCCGCAAAGCGGCCGACTTCTACCAGATCGCCATCGAAGATTTGCTGGTGATCTGCGACGACTTGAACCTGGAGGCGGGGCGCGTGCGGCTGAAGCCGGGCGGCTCCGCCGGCGGCCAGAAAGGGCTCGCCGACATCATTGAAAAATTGGGGACGCCGGAGTTCGCCCGGATGCGGATCGGCATCGGGCGGCCTCCGGGACGGATGAGTTCGACCGATTACGTGCTCGGCCGGATCCGCGACGCGGAGGCCGAACCGATCGAGCACGCCGTCCTGCGGGCGGCGGACGCCGTGGAGATCTGGGCGAAAGACGGACTGGAGGCGGCGATGAACGCGGTCAACGCCCCGGCGGAGCGTTGAATTTCCCGGCGATTGCTGTAAAACGGTACTGGTCCGGCGGCCGCGCATCCTGCGGGCCGCCTTCGAATTCGAGGAGACGAGCCTTGGCGGAAACTGCGGCAGTGGCCGGCGATGAAAAGCTGTACGAGGGAATGTTCCTGGTCGAGAGCGGGAAGTTCGCCACCGATCCGGACGGCGTGGCGAACCACATCCTGGGGCTGCTGGACAAGGTGGGGGCGGAGATCGTCGTCCATCGACCCTGGCAGGACGGAAAGCTCGCCTACGAGATCGAAGGGCACCGCAAGGGGCTGCACTATCTCGTGTGCTTCAAGCTCCCCGGTCAGGGGCTGACCGAGCTCGCCCGCAGCGTCAAGCTCAGCGACCTCGTGCTGCGGCATCTGGTCACCCGCCATCCGCGGAAAATCTTCGACGCCCTGGTCGCCTCGCTCACTTCGGACGAAGAGCAGCCGAGCGAAGAGTCGTCCGGCGGCGAAGCGGCAGCGAGCACAGAGACCGCCGAAGAGACGTAACGCATTTTCGGAAAGGGACCGCATGGCGAGCTTGAACCGCGTGATTCTGGTGGGCAACCTGACCCGCGATCCGCAGGTCCGCTACATCCCCTCGGGGACGGCGGTGGCGGAGATCGGACTCGCCGTGAACCGGCAGTGGTTCGACAAGCAGTCGAATACCCGCAAGGACGAGACCACGTTCGTCGACGTCACGCTGTGGGGCCGGACCGCCGAAGTCGCGGGGGAGTACCTGTCCAAGGGGAGCCCGGTCCTGATCGAAGGCCGGCTGCACCTCGACCAGTGGGACGATAAGGAGACCGGGCAGAAGCGGAGCAAGCTCAAGGTCGTCGGCGAGTACATGCAGATGCTGGGCGGCAAGGGAGGCGGAGGAGGAGCAGCAGCCGGCGGCGATGGTGGAACGGGCGCTGCCCACCGAGGCGGCGGCGCGCCGCCCCGCGGTCAACAGCCGGACTATCAGCCTTCCGAATCTTCGCAGGATGACTATTCCGACGCTCCCGCGGCAGGCATCCCCGACGACGACGTGCCCTTTTGAAGACTCTGACCATTAACCACAGGCGACTGACAACTACCATGAAACGCCGCAGCCGCGGGCCGGGAGTGGCCGGGACCACCAGCAACGCCGTCGAGGTGCTGCTCGCCGAGGACGTCGACACGCTCGGCGAGCAGGGGGCGATCGTCCGCGTCAAACCGGGTTACGCCCGCAATTTTCTCCTCCCGCAGGGACTCGCCACCGTCGCCACCGAGCACAACAAGCGGATGGTCGAGCGGCACCGCCAGCGGCAGGCCGAGATCCAGAAGCAGAAGGTCAGGTCGATCCGCCAGCTCGCCGACGCGGTCGGCAAGTACAGCGTGACCCTCGAGGCCAACGCCAACAAGGAGGGACACCTCTACGGGTCGATCGTCGCGGTCGATATCAGCAAGGCCCTCCAAGGGGCCGGCTTCGCCGTCGAGCCGGAGCACATCAAGCTCGACGGCCCGCTCAAGGAACTCGGGATGTACACCGTGAAGATCGAGCTCCATGCCGACGTCAAGACGGACGTCAAGGTGTGGGTCGTCCCGGCGGCAAGTTGAAGGAAGGAAGTACGAAGTCAGAACGAAGAAGTAAGAATGACAGTACTTCCAAGAATGCGACTCCGTCATTCCCGCGCAGGCGGGAATCAAGCCAGCCGGCCGGCCGGCCGCGCCGCCGCTGGATGCCCGCCTTCGCGGGCATGACACGCCATCGCGAACTTGGAAGTACCGAATGACGGCATTCCGACTTCTGACTTCGAACTTCTTACTTCCGCATCGCGCATGGAGGCTCCCGCATGGCTGTCGGATATATTGCCGCCGGCGCTGCCGACCGGCTCCCGCCGCAGAACCTCGACGCCGAGCGCTCGGTCCTCGGGAGCTGCCTGCTCGTCAACGACGCGATCGACGAGGTGGCGGACCTCATCAGATCGGACCACTTCTACTCCGACGCGCACCGCCGCATCTTCGCCACGATGTTCGGCCTGCACGAATCGGGCCGCCGCGTCGACCCCGTGATTCTCGCCGAGGCGCTCGCCCGTGGCGGCGAGCTGGAGGAGATCGGCGGGCCGGATTACATCCACGAGATCCTCGAATCGGTCCCCCACGCCGCCCACGCGAAATACTACGCGAGCATCGTCCGCGACAAGTGGATCCAGCGGAGCCTGATCTACGCCTGCACCGACATCCTCCGCGACAGCTACGAGGCCGGCGCCGACACGCAGGAAGTCCTCGAGCGGGCCGAGCAGAGCATCTTCCGCATCCTCGAATCGCAGGACTCGACCGACAAGCTCGCCATCGGCGACATCCTCCTCGACGCGATGGCCGCCATCAACGCCCGGCTCGAGACCGAAGGCACGATCAGCGGTCTCGGCACCGGGTTCTTCAAGCTCGACGAGCTGACCAACGGCTTCCAGAAATCGGAGCTGATCGTCCTCGCCGCCCGCCCCAGCATGGGCAAGACGGCCCTCATCTGCAACTGGGCCGAGGCCGCCGCCGCCAAACACGGCACCGGCGTGCTGATCTTCAGCCTCGAACAATCGAAGGTCGAGCTGGCCGAGCGGTTTCTGTGCATCCGCGCCAAGATCAACGGGCACAAGCTCCGGGCCGGCGATCTCGACGAGGCGGAGCGGCACCAGATGATGGAGACGCTCCAGGAGCTGAGCGACATGCCGCTGTTCATCGACGACACCCCCGGCCGGGGGATGTCGCAGATCGGGGCGATCTGCCGGCGGATGAAGCGGCAGCACGGCATCGGCCTGGTGGTGATCGACTATTTGCAGCTCATCGAGCCGGAGGACCGCCGCGCCCCCCGCGAGCAGCAGGTCGCGCAGATCACCCGCCGCCTCAAGTTCCTCGCCAAGGAACTGCAGATCCCGCTGATCGCCTTGGCGCAGCTCAACCGCGGCGTCGAGACCCGGAAGGACAGCGACAAGCGGCCGCGGCTGGCCGACCTCCGCGAGTCGGGCGCGATCGAGCAGGACGCCGACGTGGTGATGCTCCTGCACCGCCCGGAGGTCTACACGCCGGAGGACCCGGAGCTGCACGGACTGGCGGAGGTCATCATCGCCAAGAACCGCAGCGGCCCGGTGGGCATGGTCCCGCTCACCTGGCGGAAGGAGTTCCTCCGCTTCGAGAACTTCAGCGGCATGGCCGAGCCGGAAGGGGGCTACCGCTTCGGCAGCGACGACGACTCGTTCTGAGGGGTCGAATAGCCGGCGGTCAACGACCGCCGAGTCCGACGGTTCCATTTCGTCGATCCCTCTGCGTCTCGCGCGAAACGGGGCGAGACTTTCAACCACGAAAGGCACGAAATCCACGAAAACGAACCGGCCGCGACCGCGTGGACTTTCGTGCCTTTCGTGTGGTTCGTGGTTGAATATTCGGCAAGCCGAGGTTTCCTCGGCTGCCGATATCCGCCGGATCGCTCTGATATCCCCTTTGACATTCGGAGCCTCATCCGATTCAATGACGGCATGGACAAGCCGACACGCTATTCGACTTCGGCACTGGCGATGATCGCCGCCGTTACAGCCGTCTGGAGCGTTTGCGGATGTTCGCAAACAACAATCGAGCCAGAAGCAGAGACGGACGTCCTGCGGCGGCTGGCGATCACCGAATGGGATCTCGCGGCCTATTCCGGCAAGCGGATCCGAGTGTCTTCCGTGCACGATGCCGAGCGCCGGATCGAGTTCCCGGCCACCGCCGATGTGCGGCTCGTCACGCAGGTCATTCTGTCGGGATCCGCCGTTGCGGTGTTCGTCCTCGATGAGCGCGGGACTGCGTCGATACTGCTGAACGTGGGCGATCTCGCCGGCGGACTTTCGCCGACCAAGGATGTGTCGTCAGGAGTGCTCTACGAGCACAATGGAACGCCCATCATCATCGAAGACGGGCTGCTGTGACCTCCGCGATTCGTCGACCGAGGGCTCGCATGACACCTCCCTCTTCAGAGTCTCCCCTGCGGTCCGGCGGGACCGGCATCGAGTTGGGCCCTCACCTGCCGATGTCCGCTTACGACGCCCGGGAGCGGTGGAATCCCGAGCGGATCGGCGCCGTCGCGCTCTACTGCAGCGACGGGCGGTGGGGCGACGCGTTCGACGAGTTCTGCCACCGGCGCCTGGAGATCCCGCGCTACGACCGCTGGGCGCTTCCCGGCGGTCCCGCCTGGCTGGCGATGCGGGAGGACGAACCCGACCTGCACCGGGCCGTCTGCACCCAACTGGACTTCCTGGTCCAATCGCACCAGTTGGAGCGGGTCGTGCTCATCACCCACTACGGATGCGCCTGGTACGGCCAGCGGCTGCAACGGTCGCCGGACGAGTGTCTGCCGGCGCAGACTGCCGACGTCCAGGCCGCGGCGTCGGCCCTCCTCGATTCGCATCCCAGTCTGGTGGTGGAAGCCTACCTCGCCATGCGGCAAGAGGAATCGATTTCGTTCCACCAGTTGGAGATCGGAGATGGATCGCGGGCGCGCCGAACCAGACGCTCCCCCTGATCGCGACGCGGAGCCTGGCGGGCGATTTGCCGCCGCGCCCTCGGGCGCGTAAGATTGCCGGGGCAGTACCACTTCAGCCTCGAAATCGTGCATAGAGGAATTCGCAAGTATTCCGGTGGTTCAGGCTGAATTCTTGCGAATTCAGCTACGGCCCGACTCACAAGTTCGATGTGGACGGGGTAGTAGCCGTCCCTCCACTGTTCGACCTTCGCCCCCCGTCTCGCCCATGCCCGACGTTCCCGAATTCACCGAGGCGAGCTTCCGGCAGAAACTGCAGCGCTACGCGCTGGCCGCGGGGCGGGAAGTCGTCGAGTGGGCGCTGCAATTGTTCTACGCGCTCCAGGCGCCCGGCACGCCCAAGTGGGCGCGGACGGTGATTCTCGGGGCGCTGGCGTACTTCATCTTCCCGGCCGACGCGATCCCGGACATGGTCCCCGGCGCCGGCTACGCCGACGATCTCGGGGCGCTGGCCGCGGCGCTCGCGATGGTCCACCTGCACGTCACCGACGATATCCGAGCCAAGGCGGGCAAGAAGCTCGCCGCATGGTTCCCTGCCGACAGCCGGCGGTCGTCGACCGCTGGCGAATGAGCGCTGCCGTCCATGCGGCCAGCGCGGCACCTTCCCGACGCGGCGACCCGGTGGAACACTGCTGCCGATTGCGGATCCTCCCGGTTACCGCACCGCCTTGCCGGGTGTAGAGTCCGCTCACCCGCCGGGATGCAGGCGTCCGACGTCGATCGGACCCGGCCCGCGACGACTTTGGCAATGGAGGAGAAGATCATGTCAGCGGCATTGTTACTGGCGATGGCGGTGGCCGGCGCCCACGATTGCCCGGCCGGATACGCGCCCTACGGCACGTTCAATTCCGGCTACTCGGCCTACTCGGCCCCCTACGGGACCGTGTGGTATGGATCTCCGAGCGGCTATGCGGACTGGAGCTACGGCTACGCCGCTCCCGTCTATGGCTCCGCGTACGGGCCCGCGGTGACTTACGGCGTGCCGGTCGAGAACGGTGGAACCTACGCGGGGGGCGTTTCGAGCGGTTACGGGGCGCAGGGGGGCGTCGTCGCCGGATACCGGCCGCAGGGATCGCAAGCGGCGCCGATCGTCTCGATGACCGACCGAGCGCGGTTCGAGCCGGCTCAGATCACGGTGAAGGTGGGAGAAACCGTCGAGTGGCGGAACACGTCGCGCCACCCGCACACCGTCACGGCCGATCCCGAATTGGCGAAGAACCCGGCCCACGTCGTTCTGCCCGAGGGGGCCCGGCCGTTCCATTCCGGCGAAGTGCATCCGGGTGAACGCTTCACGCACACGTTCGACACGCCCGGGACCTATTTCTACGTCTGCCTGCCGCACGAAGACATCGGAATGGTCGGCGTCGTGGTCGTGAATCCTCGGGAGGGGCAAGGACCGGCACACGAGCGCGCCGCACCACCGACGACCGAAGGGCGGCGCGCTTCACCGGGACGCGGCACGGCCCCCGGAGGCGCGCCGCCTTACTGACGGTCGGGTGCGCTTCGGCGATTCGCCGGCGGTCGTTGACCGCCGGCTATTCGCTCACGTCCCCTCGTCCGGTGGCGGGGCGAAGCCGCGGCGCATCGTGTTTTCCGTCACGTTGATCGGGACCAGGAACTGGAGCAGATAGTCCGGGCCGCCCGCTTTCGTGCCGATGCCGGACATCTTGAATCCGCCGAACGGTTGCCGGTCCACGAGGGCGCCCGTGATGCCGCGGTTCAGGTACAGATTGCCGACGGCGAACTCGCGGCGGGCGCGGGCGAGATTCTTCGGGCTGCGGCTGAACATGCCGCCGGTGAGGGCGTAGTCGGTGCCGTTGGCGATGGCGAACGCTTCGTCGAGGTCGCGGGCGCGGATCACCGCGAGCACCGGGCCGAAGATTTCCTCCTGGGCGATCCTCGCCTCCGGCGGCACGTCCGCGAACACGTGCGGTCCGATGTAGAAGCCCTTCTTCGCGAGATCCCCCACGTCCACCGCGAGCGCGAGTTCCGCTTCCTCGCGGCCGATCTCGATGTGTTCACGGATGCGGCCCCACGCCTCCTCCTCGATCACCGGGCCGACCTTGGTTCCGGGATCTTCCGCGGGACCGACCGTGAGGCTTTGCGCCGCGGGGATCAGCCGGTCGAGGAACGGGCGATAGGCGGATTCGAGCACGATCGCCCGCGAGCAGGCGGAACACTTCTGGCCGGCGTAGCCGAAGGCGCTTTGCAGCACGCCGGCGACCGCTTCATCCAGATCCGCGTCGTCGTCGACGATGATCGCGTTCTTCCCCCCCATCTCGGCGATGACGTGCTTGACGCTCTGTTGCCGCGGGTCGGTATCGGCGGCGGTGCGGTTGATCTCGAGGCCGACGGTCCGCGAGCCGGTGAAGGCGATCAGGTCGATGTCGGGGCTGTTCACGAGCGCCGGGCCGACTTCCTCCCCCTGTCCCGGCAGGAAATTGAGCACGCCGTCCGGCAGCCCGGCGTTCTGGAACAACTCCATCAGCTTGGCGCCGATCACGGAGGACTGCTCGGCCGGCTTCATCACGACCGTATTCCCCGTGACGAGGGCCGCGGCCGTCATGCCGGTGAGAATCGCCAGCGGGAAGTTCCAGGGGGCGATGACGACCGCCACGCCGCGCGGCCGGTAGAAGTAGCTGTTCTCCTCGCCGGGGAGATCGTTCTGCCGGGGGACCGCGAGGCGGCGCATTTCGAGGGCGTAGTAGTTGCAGAAGTCGATCGCCTCGGCGACGTCGGCGTCCGCATCGGCCCACGGCTTGCCGCACTCGTACACTTCCCACGCGGTGAGTTCGAATCGCCGCTCGCGCATCTCGTTGGCGACGATTTCGAGATATTCCGCGCGAAACTGCGGTTCGAGCTGCGCCCAGTCGGGGAAGGCGCGGCGGGCGGCGCGGATCGCCTCGGCGGCGTCCTCGGCGGTGGCGCTGGCCACGTTGCCGACGGTCCGCGATTTGCGCGAAGGATCGCGCGAGACGATCGTCGCGCGCGTCTCGCGGACGCGGCCGCCGATCACCAGCGGATAGTCCCGCCCGAGCTGTCCCGCCACCTCGGCGAGCGCCCGCCGCATCGCCTCGCGATTCTCGCGGCGGCTGAAATCGGTGTGGGGCTCGTTCTCGAAGTGTCGCGGCGACTCCTCGGGAGGGGGAGGCGTTTTGGCGCCGACGTCGGCCGGTTTCATCAGCAGGTCCTCCACGGAGACGTTTTCGATGAAGCTCTGCCGCAGGAACGAGTCGTTCGACGTGTTTTCGAGCAGACGGCGAACCAGGTACGCCATCCCGGGAATCAACTCGCCGAACGGCGTGTAGATCCGCACGCGGTGCCCCTGCTCGGCGAACAGCCGCGCCTGATCGGTCCCCATGCCGTACAGCATCTGGATTTCGTAGGCGCTCTTTGGAACGTCGAGCGCGTTCGCCCAGGCGACGCCGTGCGCGAGGCTGCGGAGGTTGTGGCTTCCGAGGGCCGGGCGGAGCCACTCGTGGTTCTCCATCAGAAACCGCGTCTGCCGCTCGAACTCGTCGTCGGATTGCCACTTCTGCCCGTAAACGGGGACCGGCCAGCCCATCTGCCTCGCGAGGACCGTTTCGTAGTCCCAGTACGCCCCTTTCACGAGTCGGACCCAGATCGGCGTGCCGCGCTCCTTTGCCCATTCGAGCAGCCCCCGCAGGTCGTCGCCGGCTTCCGGGAGATACGCCTGAATGACGATGCCGGTGTCGGGGAAGGTGCGGAACTCGTCTTCGAGCATCACTTCCTGGAAGATGCGGAGCGTGAGGTCCTTGTAGGCGTATTGCTCCATATCGACGTGGACGTAGGCGTCGTGCTTCCGCGCGGCGCGGAGCAGCGGCCGCAACCGCGCCTTGACCCCCTCGGCCGTTCCTTCCGGGTCGATCGGGTTGAACTGGCTGTAGAGGGCCGAGAGCTTGAGAGAGACGTTGACCCGCGGGATCGGCCCGAACTGGTCGCGGTCGATGGCGACGTTCTCGGTCCAGGCGTTGACGGACGGGCCGAGTCCCTCGATCAACCGCAGATAGGCCGCCTGATAGGCGTCCGCCTCCCGCTCGCTGATGATCGCCTCCCCCAGCAGGTCGAGCGTGAAGGCGAAGCCATCCTTCCGCAGCTTGCCGACCGATTGGAGCACTTCCTCGACGGTCGTGCCGGCGATGAACCGCTGGGCCATGCGGCGGGCGTTGGTCCGCGCGTTGTAGGCCAAGGCGCGGCCGAAGACCGACTTCGGATGCGAGATGAATAGCGCCCGGCCGACGAGCGAATTCGGATCCGTGATGTCCAGATACAGCCGGACCGCCCGCGGGAGATGCTCGCGGACCTCGTCGAAGTATTCCCGCAAGTGCTGGGTGATCTGCACGTGGTCCCGCAGCATCGGCAGCACGTCGACGAAGCGGAACATCTGGATCTTGACCGACTCGTCGGACATCGCCCACGAGAGGATGCGGTCGTCCCACCAGCGGCGGTCGAAGATCGACGCGCTGCGGCGCTCGAGGCGCTTCCAGAGTCGCCGCCCGATCTTCCGCGTCTCGGCCTCGACGGCCGGTTCGAGCTCCGCGGTGTTCGTCCGTGACACGGCTGCGCGTTCCCGTTGCGGGATCAGTGCTTCACTTCGAGCTGCGGCAGCGCCTGCTTCAGCGCGGCGAGGGCGTCCGGCGTGATCTGCGTCACGTTCGCCACGGAGAGCTGCTTGAGGTTCGCGAGCTGATGCAGCCTGGCGAGGCCGGCGTCGGTGACGGCGGTGCGGCTCAGGTTGAGGGATTCGAGCTTCGCCAGGCCGGCGAGCGCGTCGAGTCCGGCGTCGCCGATCTCGGTCTGGTCGAGGTTCAGCGTCCGCAGTTCGCTGAGCCGCGCGAGATGCGCGAGTCCCGCGTTGCTGACCCGCGTGCTCCACAGGTCGAGATCGCGAAGGTTCGAGAGGCCCGCGAGGTGGGGCATTCCCGCGTCGCCGATGCCCGTCTCCGAAAGATCCAGGATCTCGAGCGCCGTCATCTTCGCGAGATGCGCCAGGCCGTCGTCCGTGATCGCCGTGTTGCGGAGGTTGAGCCGCTTCATTTTCGCGAGGCCCGCGAGCTCGGCCAGCCCGGCGTCCCGGATGAAATTCCCCATGAGAGTGACTGTATCGAGATTCGTCATGCCGGCGAGCGACTTCATCCCCTCGTCGGTGACGGCCGTGTCGTCCAGCTCGATCCCCTTCAGATCGAGGTCTTTGAGCGTCGCCAGCCCCTGATCGGAGATGCGGACCGATGCCAGATGAATCCGCTCCAGCCGCGGGATTTTCACGACCTGCTCGAGGCAGCGGTCGTCGAGCAGCGAGCAGCCCTGCAGCTTGAGGTTGCTCAGGCTGGGCAGCTCGACGAGCGCCGCGAGGCTGTCGTTCGTCAGATTGTTGAATCGCACGTCCAGCTCGCGGAGCCGCTTCAGTCCCTGGAGGTGCGGAAAGCCTTCCCCCTGGACGTTGGTCTTTCGCAACTGGAGGACGATCAGGTTCGACAGAGCTTTCAGCTTTTCGAGCCCGGCGTCGCCGACGGATGTGTTGTCGAGCCGCAGCCGCTCGAGCGACGTCAGCCGCCCCACGTGCTCCATCCCTTCGTCGCCGACGTCGGGACTGAGGACGACCAGCCGCTGCAGGTACGGCAAGGAGCGGAGGAGTTCGAGATCGGCGTCGGTCACGGCGGCGGTGCTGAAATCGACGAGGACCGCGTGCCCGGCGTCGTCCAGATCGGCCCGTCCCCCCAATTCGCGGATTTTCGCGACGGCCGCCCGCTCCCGTTCGTTCGCCGGCGGTCGAGGTTCCACTTGCGCCGGCTGTGCGGGGTGGCCGGTCGTGGAAGTCTCGTCGGAAGCGGGGCAACCCAGCGACGGGCAGCAGAGAAGCAGAGCGACAACAGCCCGGATGCGCATGACGGCAGGCTCCTCGGTGCGGTGAATCTCGCGAAACGGGACGAGTGGTCGGAATGAGCGAAGCGAACCCACAGCGTAATCCAGTGGATCGTCGCAGGCAAACGTCCCAGCCGTCTGCGATCCAATATCCAATCTGCAGAGCAAACGACGGAGATTTGCGCGCCGTGCGCAAAGTCTGCACCACGGGCCACGCCCGCTCACATCGAGTGCCGCAGCGCGGAGCTGCCGTGCGGCAGGGGGCGCGGCGTGTAGTCCGGGCCGACGATGACTTCGAGGGCGCGCGGCAGGGTCTCGAACACGAACGGCTGCCCTTCCAACGGATTACCGTCGATCGAGAACGCGAACGGCGGGTCCGATTCGACCTCGACCCGCCGCGCCTGCCGATACGTCACCTGCTCGCTGTCGAGATAGTCCCCCGAGAGCAACCGCGCGGTGAGCGCGACCACGTCGAACGCCGATTGGCCGGAGATGACGACGACTTCGATTCGCCCGTCTTCCGGATTGGCGCGGGGGGCGACCTCGAGTCCGCCGGCGACGGTGCGGCCGTTTCCGAGAATCAAGTTCGCCGCCTGGAACCGCTCGGGGGGGTGTGCGTCGAGGCGGATCGACACGTCGTACTCGACGAGGTCCGGCAGCACCGAGAGCGCGCCGCGGAAATAGCACAACGGTCCCCAGCGGCGCTTCAGTTCGTCGGTCAGGCATTCGTCGATGCGGCTGCCGTTGCCTCCCGTGGCCGCGTTCACGCACCATTTCCGCTCCTCCGCGGCGCGCACTTCGACGAGGTCGATTCGAGTCGCGCGTCCGTGGTCCAGGACCACGGCCGCCTCGACGGGGTCCAGTGGCACGCCGAGTGTGCGGCACAGGTCGTTTCCCGATCCGAGGGGCAGCACGCCGAGACGCGCGCCGCCGCGTCCCGCGACAAGTCCATTGACGACGGCGTTGACCGTCCCGTCGCCGCCGGCCGCGACGAGCGTGCGATAATGTCCGGACGCCGCCTCCGCGCGGTCGCGCGCCTCCTCGAACGAAGCGGTCTCGACGATCGTTGCACGGGGGCGGCGGGCGAGCCAGCGTTTCAAGGCGTGGTGGCGCTCGGCGGCGCCGGCATGGCGGTTCCAGATGATGAGTCGGGAGTCATTCATGTGACCGGTCGAACCAGTCGGGCGGGCGTCATCGGGCGGCTCTCGGGCTTCCGCGGAAGGAATTCGGCGGATGATCGTGCAAATGCGGTTCCACAGCAGCCGCGGAATGCCGGCGGCTGCCGCTTTCCAAGGGAAAGGCCGCTGCGGAGCGCCGGGGGCGCTCCGGGACGCCCGGCGGTGCGGCCCCCTGTCTGCGGACGGTGGACGACCGCGCTGGTCGCCGCGGCGGCACGAAATGGGGAAAGGAAAAAACCGTCAGGAGGCGCGCTTGACAAAGCCCCGGAGATTCAATAAGGACGTTGCGGGCGCGCCCGCTCCCGTCGTGGGAACCGGAGACGTTGCAGGGTTTCGACAATCTTCGAGGTGCCACCGATGACGACAGCATGGAGCGAGTTCGAAACGGTCCTTCTCCGGCGGACGGCCGGCGCCCACGGCGCGCCGTCGTCCCACGCGCGCGATGGCTTCCCCGGCGGCGCGTCCCTGCAGGACGAAGATTTCGACGAAGAGTATGAGGACGAAGACGAAGACGAGGACGAGGAAGAAGAGGACGACGATTTCGACGACGACGACGATGAGGACGTGGACGACCTCGACGAGGACCTCGATGAGGACTTCGAAGAAGACGACTTCGACGACGACGACGATTTCGAAGAGGACGAGGAAGAGGAAGAGGAAGACTACTGAGCCGCGCCGGTCGGAGCAGCGCACCGTGCAGGGACTCGCCGAGCACATCGCCGAAGCGACCGAGGCCATTCGCGCCCGCTGGGACGGCGCTCCCCGGGCCGGGCTCGTGCTGGGGACCGGGCTGGGGGGGCTGAGCCGGCGGATCGCGATCGACGTCGCGGTCCCCTACGCCGAGATCCCGCATTTCCCGCGCTCGACCGTGGCGTCGCACGCGGGGCGGCTCGTGTGCGGCCGGCTGGAAGGCGTGCCCCTCGTCGCGATGGAGGGACGGTTCCACTACTACGAGGGCTGGTCGCTGAGGCAGGTGACATTCCCCGTGCGCGTGATCCGCGCGCTCGGCGCGGAGTTCCTGATCACCACCAATGCCGCCGGGGCGATCCATCCCGATTGCGAATTGGCGGATATCGTGGTCATCGACGACCACATCAACCTGCTGCCGGAGAACCCGTTGCGGGGCGTGAACGACGACGCGCTCGGCCCGCGGTTTCCCGACATGTCTCGTCCGTACGATCCGCAACTGATCGCGCTGGCCCTCGCTTCAGCCCGCGACGTCCAGGTCCCCGCCCGGACCGGCGTGCTCGCGGCCGTGCCCGGCCCGAACCTCGAGACGCGGGCCGAGTACCGCATGCTCCGCACTCTCGGCGCCGACGTGGTGAGCATGTCGACCGTCCCGGAGATCATCGTCGCGAATCACGCCGGCCTGCGCTGCCTCGCTTTCTCCGTCGTCACCGACCTGTGCGACCCGGACCACCTCGAGCCGGCCGACATCGAACGGATCATCGCGGTCGCCGGCGAAGGAGGCGAACGCCTCGGTCGCTTGATCCCGCGCGTGTTCGCGGGGCTCGAACCGCCAGACTGACGTCCGGGATTTCCCTCCCCGCGCGCCGGTGGAACCCCGGTCCGCACTCCGCCGCTCCCCCCTTTTCCGCGGCTGCGCGAGCGACGATACTCTGCGCATCGTCATGCCGCGCCGTCGGTTCGGGCGGCGACCGCGATTGGGTTCGATGCGGAAGCAGATCGGGCATCGGATGAACGGAATGCTCGCAGACATCCGGCGGATCTACACGACTGATGGGATCGTGTTTCCGATCACGGTCTTCAGCGGCGAAGAATGCCGGCACTACCGCGGATGTTGCGACGAACTGGAGGTCCGCCTGGGCGGCCGCCCGCGGACCGTCGAAGTCCGGCAGATGCATCTGCATTTCCCCTGGGCCTATCGACTGGCCACGCAGCCCCGCATTTTGGCGGCGGTGTCGAACATTCTGGGGCCGGACCTCCTCATCGGGGCGACCGAATTGTTCGCCAAGGAGCCGCAGGATGCAGCGGTGTCGATCGGTTGGCACCGAGATCAGCCTTACCTCGGCATCGACCCCCGCTGGTGCGCGACGGCGTGGGTGGCGCTCGCCGACAGCACGATCGAGAACGGCTGTCTGCAGGTCGTCGCGGGCGACGACCACCGGACCTGCGAACTCGATCCGCAGCGCGCCGTGCCGGTGGAATTGCGTGCCGGCGAGATGTCGCTGCACCACGCGGAGATCTGGCACGGCTCGGGGCCGAATCGCTCGTTGCGGAAGCGGGTGGGGTTCGCGATTCGCTATCTCGCGCCGCAAGCCGGCCCCCTGCCGACGAGCCCGCCGGTCGTGTCAGCCTGCGGAAAGGCCCCGCGCGACCTGTTCCGGCTGGTGGATCCCCCCGCCGATACGAGCTGGGAGCGGGGGGTGGCTGCGCTCAAGGAATCGGCCCGGCAGCATCTCGATGCGCTGCTCGCCAACGTCCGCAGGGCGGAAGCGACGGCGCCTCGCCGCGCGAGTTGAAAGGCCGGTCCCCAACGCCGAGCACGAGAGACGAACATCATGAATTCCCTGACGATCCAGCAGTCGGTGCGCGACTACCTCCTCGAGTCGTTCTTTCCCGGTTCGGATGGAGCGGAGCTGCACGACGACGACGACCTGTTGCTGTCCCTGAACTCGCTCCAACTATTGCGGATGGTCATCGAGTTGGAGTCGCGCTACGGAATCGCGATCGACAACCGCGACCTCACCTCCGAAAACCTGGGGACCATCGAGCGGATCCGCGACTATCTCGACCGGAGGCTGCGCTGACATGCCCGCCTCGACCGGCACGAGCGGAACGCGCGACGACAGCCGCGGCCACGACGGCAGTCCACTGGTCGTCGTCGCCGGCGCGGGCGCCGCCGGGATGGCGGCCGCGGTCGCCGCGGCCCGCGCGGGGGCCCGCGTCTGCCTGGTCGAGCGGTCCCCGCGGATCGGCGGAACGGTCACACGCGCGCTGATTCACACGCTGGGAGGCCTGTTCGACGGGCGCGGCGAACCGATCAACCCCGGCCTCCCCGTCGAGTTGATCGACC
Organism: Planctomycetales bacterium; assembly: GCA_040877365.1. Classification (GTDB taxonomy): domain Bacteria; phylum Planctomycetota; class Planctomycetia; order Planctomycetales; family Planctomycetaceae; genus JBBDNT01. The sequence goes on along the minus strand of JBBDNU010000011.1, from coordinate 12,111 downwards.
GACTCTCGGTCGCGGATCCCCGCGTGCTGAGGCGGGCCCTCGGGCGCACGTGGGTGCTCAATGTTCCGCCGCCCACCTATCGCCGCATCGTCCAAGATTGGCTGGCGGAAATGCCGCGGATCGATGTTCGCTGCGGCGCACGAATCGTCCGCGTCGCGATGGCGCGGGGTTCGGTCTGCCGCCTTGAAGGCCGCGGGCCGGCGGGCCGATTCCGCCTGTTCCCGGATGCCGTCATCGATGCCACGGGAACGGCCGAGCTCGTCCGTCGCGCGGCGCCCGAGCTGGTGGAAGAGGGTTCGATGCGTGCGGCGGGCGGATTGATCTTCACCCTCCGCAACGTCGCGCCCGGCGCGTTGAAGTTTCCCAAGGGAATCGCCGCGGTGCGCGGGCTGCGACAGGCCGCCGCGCAGGGGGAACTTCCTCCCGAGTGCGCGCACGCCTGGATCGATGCCGGGACGCGGGACGACGAAGTCTACGTGAAGCTGTTCGTTCCGCTCGGCGTCGAGTGGCGGACGCCGGCCGGGCGGATGGCGATCCGCGCTGCCGCCCGGCGCTGCCGGGCGGCCGTCGTCGAACGGCTGAAACGGCTGCCGGATTTCTCGACGGCGGAGATCGAGCGGACGGGTTGCGTCGGCGTGCGGGAGGGCGGCCGCATCCGGGGCGAGTACCGACTGACGGAAAGCGACGTGCGGCAGGGGCGCCGCTTTCCCGACGCCGCCTGCCGGTGCGACTGGCCGATCGAATACTGGCACCCGCGGGACGGAATCCAGCTCGAGTACCTGGCGGAGGGGACCTGCTACGACATCCCGTTGCGGTCGCTCAAAGTCGCGGGGACCGAGAACCTGTGGGCAGCCGGCAAGTGCCTCTCCGCCGACGTGCGGGCGCAGGCCTCGGCCCGTTGCGTGGGGACGTGCTGGGCGATGGGCGAGGCGGCCGGAACGGCTGCCGCCCGGCAGTGCGAGTCGATCGAATTGCCGCGGCGCGAACCGTACAAACGCGCGGCGATTTGAGGCCATTGACGATCGAGCCGCGACCATAATGGAACGAACGAGCCAGTAGTCCCCTCTCCCCCGGCTTTGCGGGGGAGAGGGTCAGGGTGAGGGGGCTTTTCCACCGGCCGATGAGTGGAACCGGGGGCGCTCTTTCGTGCTCACGGCTCCCGGCGGAACGCGTGCAAAGCAGCGGGCGACCATGAACCTCGACGACCTGTTTCGCGAGACTGCGGCCCGGCAGCCGGCCCATCCAGCGCTCGTCGGCGGCGCGCCCGGCGAATCGATCACGTATCGGCAGTTGGATGAGGCGATCGCCGTCGCGGCGCGTTCACTCGAGCGGGCGCGGATCGGGCCGGGATCGACCATCGGGCTGCACGTTCCCAGCGGCGCGGACTACATCGTCTGGAACTATGCGATCTGGCGCCGCGGCGGGTGCGTCGTGCCGATCCCGGTGGAACTGACCGATCGCGAGAAGCTCGAGATCTGCCGCGACATCGCGCTCGACGCGGTCGTCGTGGATGAATTTTCCGGCGACTTCGCGCTGTCCCTGGCGCGCGGGCCGCGGAGCGAGCTCTCTCCGGGACTCTGCGTCCTGCCGCTGCGGGCCGGCCGCGGGCATCCCCGCGGATTCGAGGCGGTGAACGCCGCCTTCATCCGCTTCACGTCGGGGACGACGGGGCTGTCGAAGGGGGTCGTCCTGTCGCACGAGACGATCCGCGATCGGATCGAGGCGGCGAACCGGGCGCTGCGGCTGGGGCCCGCGGACCGCGTGGTGTGGCTGTTGTCGATGTCGTACCACTTCGCCGTGTCGATCGTCGGGTATCTGACCTTCGGGGCGACGATCGTGCTGCCCCGCAATCGGTTCGCCGCGGGAATCATCGACGCGACGCGGACGTACGCGGGGACGTTCCTCTACGCCTCGCCGATGCACATCGCGCTCATGGCCGACTTCGACGAAGGTCCGCCGCTCCCGTCGCTGCGGCTGGCGATCTCGACCGCCGCCTCGCTCGACCCGGCGATCGCCGGGCGGTTCGCCCGGCGGTACGGCCTCGCGCCGTCTCAGGCGCTGGGGATCATCGAGGTCGGCCTGCCGTGCGTCAACGTCGATTTCGCCGCCGAAAAGCCCGGTTCGGTCGGCCGCGTCCTCCCGGATTATGAGCTGCGTCTCACGGATGCCGGCCTGGCGGACGGCTCTGGGGAAATCGCCTTCCGCGGCACAGGCTTCCTCGACGCCTACTATGAGCCGTGGCGGGCCCGCGACGAGATCCTGCCGGACGGCTGGTTCGTCACCGGCGACGTCGGCGTGCTCGATGCGGACGGCTGCCTGCACATCCGCGGGCGATCGACCGACGTGGTCAACGTGATGGGCATGAAATTCTTTCCGCGGGAAGTGGAAGCGGTGCTCGAATCGCACCCGGCCGTCGCGCAAGCGTCGCTGATCGTGCTGCGGAACGGACGCTTCGGCGACGTTCCCGAGGCGCGGGTGGTGCTCCGCCCGGATGCGCACGGCGTCACCGACGTCGAACTGCTGCGGCATTGCCGGCTGAAACTGGCCGCCTTCAAGACGCCGCAGCGGATCGAGATCGTCCCGGAGTTGGATCGGACCGCCAGCGGCAAGCTCCTCCACCGCCCGATCGCCGAAATGGGGGCGATTCCGCGATGACCGACACGACCACTGTCGCCGACGAGCGACGTGTCACGCGCACCGAAAGCGCGGCGCCCGGCACGCGGCCGCTCAACGCGATCGACCAAACGATGCTCGCCGCTCACCGGGCGCTGCGGTCGATGCACGCCGCCGGCTTCGAGACCCAGACGCTCGTCTGGTCCGCCGGCCGGATCGACGCGGAACGACTGCGGAGAGCAGTGGCGCGGCTGGGACGGCGATCTCCCGTCATCACCGCCCGACTCGTGGACGAGCACGGCGGCGTCAGTCCGCACTGGGTGTTCCCCCGCGGCGATCCTCCGCTGCGGGAAGTCGATCTCGCCTCCGCCGAAGATGCCGCCGTGCGGGAATATGCCGCCTGGGCCCTCGTCCGCCCGCGGGACCTGTCGGTGGACGCCCCGCTCGACTTCCATCTGCTTCGCCGGCCGGACGGGCGGGACGTGCTTCTGCTGCAATCCACGCACGCCCTCATGGACTACGGCGCGACCGCGCCTTTGATCCGTCGGCTCGACCGGCTCTCCGGCGATGACGCAGCCGCCGCCGAGTCGGGCGATGACGACGCGGCCGAGCCGCCGGACGAGCACCGCGACCGGATCGCCGATTACCTCGCGCGGTTCCCGCGCGGCCGGCGGATGATGGCCGCGTTGCGGGCGGCCGACTTGCGGCTCCGCGTGCTCCGCGGCACGGCGGTCCGGCTGGGCCAGCCGCTCCCGGTGGGCCAGGGAGGCGCCGCGGACCGTCCCGCCCCCTGCGTGGTCCTCAACCGCTCGCTCGGTGCGGAGGAGAGTCGCGCGTTGCAGCGGCGGGCGACGGAGACGTGCGGGTTGTCCGGCGTGTCGATGGCGGTGCTCGGCTCGGCGTTCCGGGCGGTGTCCGATCTCGCGCCGCCGCGGCGGCGGCGCGGCGGAAAGTACGTCGCCGGGATCGGTCTCGATCTCGGGCTGCGAAACGGCGGCGGGCCGTTGTTCCAGAACCTGTGCTCGCTCGTGCCGGTCGGCGTGCGGCAGGAGATGCTTGCCGATCGCTCGCGACTGGTTCAGGAACTCCACCGTCAGCTCCGCGACCGGCTCGAGCGCGGGATCGATCTCGGGGTCGTGCAGCTCGCGTCCATTTTCCGGCGTTCCCGCCAGCTCGATCGGACGACGCGGGCCCGGCTGGAGAGCGGGTACTCGTTGTGGTACGCGTTCTTCGGGGGGTTGGATGCCGCCGGGGAGCGTTTCTGCGGCGAGCGGATCGAACGGATCTCGTGCGTCGGACCGGCGTGGTCGCCGCTGGGACTGACGCTGATCGTCACGCAGTACCGCGGGCGGATGGAATTCCAGGCGACGTGTCTGCCGGAGTCGGTATCGGTCCCGCTGGCGGAGCGGTTCCTCGACCGCGTGCTGGGCGACCTGGCGGAATTTTGCCGGTAGGCCCATTCCGCCGGAATGGACCTGATTCGCGCTGCCGGCGCGGTCGCCGGGGACGCAGGATGGATCGCCCTCCGTCCTACGATTCAGTTCCCGCCCGGCGGCGGATCCCGCAGCGGCCGTCAAGGGCGCTCGACGACTGCGGCACTCCCCTGGACCGTCGTCTCCCCGTCCACGTACCGCCAATCGACGACTTCGTATTGACCGATCCGCACCGGTTCGCCGGCGCGAACGTGGGGCGACAGCACCGATGCCTCCCTGTAGCGGCCGGAATATTCGCGCGTCGGATAATAGCCGATCCGTCACGGACCGCGTCGACCTCCACCCAGAGCGGCACGGCGACGGCGCCGCAGTCGAGTTCGACGAGGATTTCGCACCGCCGGCCGGGACGCTTCTCGACCAGCGCCGCGTCGAACTCCCGAAGCCGCCCCCGCGCCCGCCGCAGGCGCGCCGCCCGCGGCTTGTCTTCTGGTTCCGTGCGATAGGGAATGAACTCCACGCCGGCCCGACGCAGCTCCCGCGGATCGTCCGACCGCACGAGCGAGGGGTCCGCGGGGGGGACGGAAATCGTTCGGAACACTCCACCCAGGTGGATGGCCACGGTCGATGGCGGAAACAGCTCGGCTGCGCCAGCAGGAACAGCACGTCCTCGCGGACCGACACCGCCGGAATGCCCGGCGGGTATTTCCTCCTCAAGTCGAGATACTCGTCCGACCAGAGCGCCGCCCCGTCGGCGTGCGCGTAGGCCGTTGCGGATTCCCCGATTTCATTCAATTCGTCCATGCACCGGACGACCTCCGGCTTGTTCCCCGCGGCGAGATGGACAAGCAGCACCGGCAGCGGATCGCCGTCGTACTCGTGCTCCGCTACGGCGAATCGCAGTGCGTCGTCGATGCGTCCCAGCGCGAGATGGCTTCGCAGCAACCGGTCCCGCAGGTCGTCGCGACGCCAGGAATCGATGCCCGATACGAGCCGATCGTCCCAACGCCCCAGCAACGCGACGAGACCGGCGTGGTCTTCGGTCGCCCACAACATCTCGGCTTCGTGCAGGAGCAGGTTTGGGTCGCGCGGGGCTTCGCGGCGGCGGAGGTCGACCAGCTTCCGCAGCGTCTCCCACTCCTCGCGCTCCGCGAGCCGGGTCGCCAGGACATCGAACGTTTCGTCGCGCGGCTCGACCTCTGCGTAGGCCGACAGCGGTTCCCCTCTCTCGATGCGGAGAGCGATTCGTTCGCCGTCGCAGTCGCGGCGCTCCCACTCGTTTTCGAGCTTCCGGGCGGCGCGGGACAGCAGCCGCTCCGCCTCGTCGAGCCGGCCCCGCGCCTTGGCCACCAGGCCGGAGTACAGATCGAGCCGCGGATCGTCGGGGCGTGCCTGCCGGTGCTCGGCGACGAGCCGCTCCAAGTCGTCCGTCCGCTTGGACCAGCGGAGCGATGAGGCGAGCTGCGCGAACGTTTCTTCCGGCTCATTCGACAGGCGATACGCCTCGAGCGCCCGGCCGGCGCGCTCCAGCATCGTAGTCCGCTGCCACCGCAGCGATTCGAGGAGTGATTCGTCGGAAGTCTTGCGGATCGCCTCCGCGAGCAGCCGCTCCGCCTCGTCGTAGTTCTTGTCCGCGGCGAGCAACTGCGCCTCGACGTGGAGCAAACGCGGATCGTTCGGACGCTGTGCGCGGTGCGCCTCGACGAGCGGGCGCAGCACCTGAGGATCGGGAGCGTCCTCCTCCTCATCGTCGATGCCGTAGCCGATCGTCAGGTATTCGAAGGCCTGGTCGGGATCGGGAGCGGCATGATAGCCGGCCACGAGGCGCTCGGTCGCGGACATCGCGTCGAGGAACCGATGCACGTATTCCTCCCGCCGCTCCGCATCGGTCTCGCGCGTGAACGCGTCGCGGAACCGCTCGGCGGCGAGTTCGACGTCGTCGTCTCGTTGAGCGAGCAGCGTACCAGGCGCCGGGCGTGCGATCCGGATCGGAAATTCGGCGGGCGGCCGCGATCGCCCGCCGCGGCTGATCGCACATCATCCAGCCGTATGCGATGCGGAGCCGGGCCTCGTCGGCGACGCTCGGATGGCACGCTCGTTTCTCCGCCCGCGCGAGATGGACCGCCGCCCCCTTCACGTCCCCTTCAGCCCACCGACCGATACCGTTGCTCCAGTCCTGAATGCACTGCTCGTAGGCGATCATCCCGGGATCGAAGCCGTGCACGCTGGTGTGCGCGTCCCACGTCGATTCGCGCATTCCGCGGTCCAGAAACTCCCAGTCGTACGCCTTCCAGACGCCGTCCTTCCGCACGAGCCACCACCGCATTTCGCCGGGAGTGACTTGGCATGCGAGGACCGCGTGCACCAGCAGCTCGTTTCCTCCGGTGTCGGGAACCGGCTCGGCCCGCACGATCGCATGACTATCGAAGTATTCATCGAACACGGTCCCTTCGGCGAAGCGCTGGCGGATGCCCAACTGGTCCAGGTATCCCACACGTCCTTCCGTACCGGCCCGCTTCACTTCGGCGACGTAGCGGTCCAGGTCGACTGCGCGCCGAGCAGTCCGCGCGTCGTCCGTTTGCGAGGCCTCGACGATCTTCCCGAACAGCGCGTCGACCTCGCGCAGCGTCTTCTCATCGATCCCCTTCTCTTCCGCCTCGAACGCCGCGACCAACGCGCTCCGCTTTTCGTCGAGCGGCTCGTCGACGCGCGGCGGAAGATCCTCGGCCAGTCCGAACAGGTCCCGGGCCTCGGGGTTGTTCGCGATCCCCCACCACACCAGGCCGCCGCATGCAAGCAGACACAAGATCGCCACGCCCCCGACCGCGGCGACCACGATGATCCACGTCGACGATCCGGACTTCCGCACCGGAGGGACCGGCCCGCCCGGCGGGTCGTCCTGATACCAATTTTGCTGATTCATCGTCGGATCCTCGCGCGGGGAGTCAGCCGGAGTGGACATGGGGGAGACGGGGAAACGTGGCCCAACCAGTATAAGGGGACGGTTTCGCTCGTTCGACAGGCCGGATCGAGGATTTTCGATCGCATTCCTTCAATGCCTCGGGCTTCTGCCCGCCGACTCCCCCTTCTACAATTGCGCCTTTCCGACCGCGCGGCAGACGGATCGCCATCGCACACCCCGCATTCCGCACTCCGCACTCCGCACTCCACAGTCCGCACTCCACAGTCCGCACTCCACAGTCCGCACTCCACAGTCCCATGTTCGACAAGGTCGCCGAGGCCGATTTCATTCGCGGCGAGCACGACGTGCTCCGCTTCTGGAAGGAGCGCGACGTCTTCCGCAAGCGGCGGGAGATGAACCGCGGCAACGAGCCGTGGAGCTTTCTCGACGGCCCGATCACCGCCAACAACCCGATGGGCGTCCATCACGCCTGGGGGCGGACCTACAAAGACGCCTTCCAGCGGTTTCACGCGATGCGCGGCCGCGACCAGCGCTACCAGAACGGCTTCGACTGCCAGGGGCTGTGGGTCGAGGTCGAGGTCGAGCGGCAACTCGGTCTCACCACCAAGAGGCAGATCGAGGAAAGCGGCATCGACGCCTTCGTCGACGAGTGCAAGAAACGCGTCCTGCGCTTCGCCGCGCGGCAGACCGAGCAGTCGGTCCGCCTCGGCTATTGGATGGACTGGGACGACCCCGAAATGCTGCGAAAGCTCGCCGCCACGCTCGGCAGCGACGAGCCCGTGACCGTCATCGTCCCCCGCGGCCAGCAGGTGACGGCCCCCGCGCACGAGATCGTGGCACGGCTCGGCAACCCGGAATGGGGGGGCAGCTACTATACCTTCTCGACCGAGAACAACGAGACGATCTGGGCATTCCTGAAAAAGTGCTTCGACCGCGGCTTCGTCTATCGCGGCCACGACGTGATGCCCTGGTCGGGCCGCGGCGGCAGCGCCTACAGCCAGATGGAAGTCGCCGACGGCCGCAAGCTGACGATTCACGAGTCGGTGTTCGCGCGGTTTCCGATCATCGAAAAGAGTTCGGAAGGCGGAGTTCGGAAGGCGGAGTCGCCGGCGGATTCCGCACTCCGCACTCCGCACTCCGAATTCCTATTGGTCTGGACCACCACCCCCTGGACCCTCACGAGCAACGTCGCCTGCGCGGTCAATCCGGACCTCGACTACGTCAAGCTCAAGGCGAAACGCGACGGGGCGGTCTACTACTTCGCCAAGGACAACCTCGAATATCAGCGCCTCGGCCGCGAGTTCAAGGAAGGCTTCGGCCGGCCGGAATGGGCGTGGCCGGAAGGCGTCCCCAAGCTGAAGACGATCGCCCAAATCTTCAAGGAGCAGGGGGGCTTCACGATCGAGGGGACGATCCAGGGAAGCGAGATGATCGGCTGGCGGTATGCCGGGCCATTCGACGATCTTCCCGCGCAGCAGCAACGCGGCGGTGTGCCGGTCGATCCGAAACTCGCCGACCGCACCGGCGTGTCGTGCCATCGCGTCGTCGACGGCGGCCGCGATTCGCGCGGCAACCCCAACGTCGTCGCGGGAGAGGGGACCGGCATCGTCCATATCGCCCCCGGCTGCGGCGACGTGGACTATCAGCTTGGGCAGAAGCTGGGCATCGTCGGGATCGCCCCGCTCGACGACGAGGGCCGCTTCATCGAGGGCTTCGGCGAGTTCACCGGCCGTGAGGCGATCGACCCCGCCACGCCGCAGCTCGTGTTCGATCACCTGAAGGAAAAAGGGTACCTCGTCGCGGTCGAGGATTACCCGCACGTCTATCCGCACTGCTGGCGGACCGGCGACGAACTCGTGTTCCGGCTCGTCGATGAGTGGTTCATCGACATGGGCTGGCGCGAGGAGATCATGGCGGTCACGAAGCAGATCCGCTGGCTCCCAGCGAGCATCCAGGGAGAAGAGCGCGAGCTGGAATGGCTCGCCAACATGCGCGACTGGATGATCTCCAAGAAGCGCTTCTGGGGACTCGCGCTCCCCATCTGGGTCGACGACGAGGATCCGGCGCAGTTCGAAGTCATGGGGTCGCTGGCGGAATTGAAAGAGCGCGCGGTCGCAGGCTGGGACGAGTTCGCCGGGCATACGCCGCATCGCCCGTGGATCGACCGCGTGAAGATCAAGAATCCGAAGACCGGCAACCTGATGTCCCGCATTCCGGACGTGGGGAACCCGTGGCTCGACGCGGGGATCGTCTCCCTCTCGACGATGCACTACAACACGAACCGGGCCGAGTGGGAAAAGTGGTTCCCCGCCGACTTCGTCACCGAGTGCTTCCCCGGCCAGTTCCGCAACTGGTTCTACGCCCTGCTCTCGATGTCCGCGATGATGGTCGGCCGCCCGCCGACGAAGACACTCCTCGGCCACCGCCTCGTGATGAACGAGGAAGGGAAGCCGATGCACAAGACGGACGGCACCGCCATCTGGTTCGAGGAGGCGGCCGAGCAATTGGGCGTCGATACGGTGCGGTGGATGTACCTCGCCCAGAACCCGGCGAGCGACCTGCGGTTCGGCACCCGCCACGCCGACGAGCCGGTCACGCTGCAAACCCCCGCCGGCCCGATCACCGAGACGCTCGAAGGCTTGCCGACCTGCCGGGTCACCAGCAAGCCGGCCGACGAGACGCGGCGGATGGTGCTGATCCCCTTATGGAACTCGTATGCGTTCTTCGTCAACTACGCCCGGCTCGACGGCTTCGATCCCGGCACCCCGCCGGTGCCGGTATATCAGCGGCCGGAGATCGACCGCTGGATCCTCTCGAACCTGCAAGCGCTCGTCGCCGCGATGAACCGCGCCTTCGAGGAATTCGATTCGGCCGAGGCGTGCCGGGCCGCGGCGGCGTTCATCGATGATCTGTCGAACTGGTACATCCGCCGCAACCGGCGGCGGTTCTGGCGGTCGCGCGAGGGGGTCGATTCGTCGTCGGCCAGCGCGGACGAGGCGCGTCCGCCGATGGATCGCGACAAGCTCGCCGCCTATCAGACCCTTTACGAAGTCCTCGTCACGCTGACGAAGCTGCTCGCGCCGCTCACGCCGTTTCTTTCGGAGCGGATGTACCAGAACCTGTGCCGCCCGCACAACGAGCCGATCACGTCCTCGTCGGTCTTCAAGGGTCCGCCCTCGGACGCGCCGGAGAGCGTACACCTCTGCGACTACCCGCAGCCGGACCGCATGCTGCTCGACCCGGAATTGAACGAGCGGATGGCGGCGGCGCAGCTCGTGGTGCGGCTGGGGCACAACCTCCGCGACCGGGCGAACATCCGCGTGCGACAACCGCTCGCCGAGCTGCGCTACGCAAGTGCCAACGCCCGCCGCGCCGCCGCGATCGACAGTCTTTCGGAAGTCGTCCGTGAAGAGCTGAACGTGAAGCGGCTGGTGCGGGCCGAATCGCTCGACGACCTCGCGCAGTATTCCTACAAGCCGAACCTCAAGACGCTCGGTCCGAAGTACGGCAAGCTGCTCGGCAAGATCACGCAGGCGCTGCCGTCGCTGTCGCCGGACCAACTGCGGGCGAGCCGCGCGAACCAGCCGGTCGAGATCGCCATCGACGGATCGCCGATCACGCTCGACGCGGGCGACGTGCTGGTGGAAGCCTCGCAGGCGGCGGGCTGGCTGGTGGCCGACGAGGGAGACGTGCAGGTCGCCCTCTCGACGAAACTGACGCCGGAGCTGAAGCGCGAAGGCATGGCCCGCGACTTCGTCCGCCAGGTGCAGCAATTGCGGAAGGAGGCGAACCTCGAAATCCAGGACCGCATCCGCGTCTTCTGGACGTCCGACAGCGGTCATGTGGACGATGAGGCGCAACTGAAAGCGATGATTAGGGAATGGAGCGAGTACATTAGTGCTGAGACGCTTGCCGATTCGCTTGGAGGACAGGTGCACGGGTCGATGCAGAAGAGGGCGTATGTGGGCGAGGTACGAACGATCTTCGGGATTGAAAGGGTCATGTAGGCGGTTGCGATCGGCATCGCGAAGCTGCCGGTGTGGATCGAGCGAATGTGAAGCGATTTTGACCGCTGCATCCACTGCTGGTAAACTGGTGGCGAGGGTGTTCCTTTATCCGCCGTGGAGGTTGACCCATGATTGCGAGGACGAAAAACGAATTGGAGTCGTTCCACGAATTCGTCGGCGAGCGACTGCGGCAAGGGGACGCGGTGATCTCGCCGGAACAGGCCTTGGCACAGTGGCGAGAGCGGGTCGAGACAGTCGAAGCGATCCGCGAGGGGCTTGACGACGTTCGCGCCGGTCGCGTGCGGCCCGCCGCGGAAGTGATCGATTCGCTCCGCGAAGCATGCCGCGCCGAGACGGAGCGATGAGCTTCCGGGTCGTATTCTCGGCACGCGCCGAACGCGACGCGGAAGAGATTCGCCGCTGGATCGCGAGTCGCTCGCCCGAGGGCGCGGGGAAATGGGTCGATGCGCTGAACGGCGCGCTGGCGCGCCTCGAATCGTCGGCGGACACTTGTGGCTTGGCGCCGGAAGATGAGGGATTCGACGACGCGATTCAGGAAGTCCTGTTCAAGACGCGGCGCGGGAATACATATCGGGTGCTCTTCACGATGGCAGGCGATGTCGTCCGGGTGCTCGCGATTCGGGGAACCGGGCAAAATCTACTCGGATCGAACGAGCTTTGACGAATCTGGCCGTCCGACCACCCTCATCGGATCGTGCTTGAAGCCCAACCCACTTGACCGCGGGCCGATTGCGCGGAGTCGTACATGTCGTTTCGGCAGGATAATCGCAAGTCGATCGAATGGAAGCGGTGGGTGGATCGACATCGCCCCGAGCTGATCGAGTGCGGTCTGCACGAAGACGCCTGGCGCACACGGATGGACTGGTTCTTGTTCCTGGATCACGGCTATATCCAGACGGTGGAAATCGACATGCGCGACTGGTGGCGGGTCGGGATGCTCGCTGGATCGCAATGCGAACGGTTCGCCCGATTCCTCGAGCGAGAATACGGCACCGAGTATTCCTGGTTGGTGGAAAAACTCCGACGTTTAGCAGTCGACAAGGAAGTGGTGTAGGGCGGGCAGTGCCCAATGGCACTAAGTTTGTTTCGACGGTGGCTTCAACTTGTTCGGTGGCCT
>JBBDNU010000010.1:0-8628 GCA_040877365.1 Planctomycetales bacterium | reverse complement strand
CCCACCCTACTCGATTTCCCCCGTCACGAGCACCAGGCCGTCGCCGTCGATGCGGACGTGGATCCGGTTCGGGTGGCAGCAGACCGGGCAGTCCTCGACGAACTCCTGCCGCTCGCCGCCGGAGGGGTCGATCGCGATCTGGAACTCGCTGCGGCACGAGTCGCACACGTAGGATGCCTCGTCCTCGACGGTCGCCCGCCGCGGCAGTGCGTTCGCCAGGGCGGGGACCGCGGCGTGCGCGTCGAACAGCGGCAGCTCGCGGGCGTGGCGGGGGGCGTCGAACGGCGTCTCGAGCCAGGCGTCGACGATCTCCCGCGCCCGTTCGAATTCCGGCAGGCAGTGGCCCAGCGCGAGCATGTTCGCGTCGAACTCGCGGCGGGCGTGGCGGGCGGCCTTCACCGACGAGCCGGCGATGCACCGCACGCCGGGGACGCGGTTCGCCGCGACCGCCGCCCCATCCGCCGAGAGGCCGAAGACCAGCCCGCGATCGAAGTCCCCCTCGGCGACCGCTTCGGCGATGGGGCGGACGACGAGCGGGAAGGATCCTGCGACCTCGGCCTCGGTCCCGAGGTCGACCACCTCGTGTCCGATCTCGACCAGGTAGAGTTCCATCCGCTCCTTGCAGTCGAACGCCGCCCGGTCGGAGCCGATCACGATCCGCATCGACGGTCCTCCTCGGGACCGGTCGGCGGTCCCGGTAGATCAGGAAGGAAACTTCCACCGGCATTGTAAAGCGATCGCTGGAAAAGCGGCAGGGGAAAATTCGGGAGAAGGCGGAGGCTGGCCGTGTCGAACGAGTGTCGGACCGCGTCGACTGCCCGGCCGAAAGCCCCCTCACCCTGACCCTACTCCCCCGCAAAACCGGGGGAGAGGGGACAAGTTGGGGGGGAGCGTTGTTCGTTTTCCGTGCTTCCGACTTTCCATCGCTGGTCATTTCGCGGAACCTTTTGATATAGTCTCCGCTTCGGACTCCCCGTGGTTTCGGAGCGGGACGCGCGTCCCGCGCGCGGGGGATCTCTGGCTCCAACGTGCTTTGGCGGGCGCGCTCTCCGGCAGGGCCTTTCGGCCCTTCGCGCGGATCGACGGTTCGGACGGCGCGGCGCCGCCCCGAAACGAGATCCGCGCACCAGCGGACGCGGCGCGGCGCCGAACGGGAACGGCAGGACGGCATGGTCGATCGGAACCTGATTCGCGAATTCAACGTCGATGAGGCGGAGCTCGAGTTCGTGCTCGGCGAGACGCTCGCGGACCTCGAGCGGGAAGAAGAAGAAGCCCTCGACGGCATCTACAACCCCGAGTCGCTGGCGATCGACGTCAACCAGATCGTCGAAGGCATCGTCCTCCGCGTCGAAGGGGAAGAGGTCCTGGTCGATATCGGCTACAAGAGCGAAGGCATCGTTCCGCTCGATGAATGGACCGAGGACGGCGAGGCCCCCGTTCCCGGCGAAAAGGTGCAGGTCCTCCTCGAAGAGGTCGAGGACGAATACGGGCTGATCATGCTTTCCAAGCGGAAGGCCGACCGCATCCGCGAGTGGGAGAAGGTCATCGCCGAGCACGCGGAAGGGGACGTCGTCACCGGCAACGTCGTCCGCAAGATCAAGGGCGGGCTGCTGGTGAACATCGGGGTCAACGTGTTCCTGCCCGCCAGCCAGGTCGATATCCGCCGCCCGCGGGACATCAACGAGTACATGGGCAAGGACATCCAGTGCGTGATTCTCAAGATCGACGAATCGCGCCGCAACATCGTCGTCTCCCGCCGCAAGCTGATCGAGGACCGCCGGGAGAAGATGAAGGAGACGCTCCTCGCCGAGATCGTCGAGGGGGAGCGCCGCAAGGGGGTCGTCAAGAACATCGCCGACTTCGGCGCGTTCGTCGACCTGGGGGGCATCGACGGCCTGCTGCACATCACCGACATGAGCTGGGGCCGCATCGCCCATCCCTCCGAGATGGTCAAGATCGACGAGGAGATCGAGGTCGTGATCCTCAACGTCGACCGCGACCGCGAGAAGATCGCGCTGGGCCTCAAGCAGAAGATGGCCAGCCCCTGGGAGAACATCACCGAGAAGTACCCGGTCGGCAGCCGCGTCGAGGGCGAGGTCGTCAACATCATGTCCTACGGGGCGTTCGTGAAGCTGGAGGACGGCATCGAGGGGCTGGTGCACATTTCCGAAATGTCCTGGACCCGCCGCATCAATCATCCCAGCGAGCTCGTCAAGATCGGCGACATCGTCGATGTGGTGGTGCTCGGGATCAACGAGGACAAGCAGGAAATCTCGCTGGGGATGAAGCAGACCCAGCCCAACCCGTGGGAGAAGGTCGCCGAGAAGTACCCGCCGGGCAGCATCGTGGAAGGGACCGTCCGCAACCTCACCAACTACGGGGCGTTCGTCGAGTTGGAGGAGGGGATCGACGGGCTGCTGCACGTCAGCGACATGTCGTGGACCCGCAAGATTTCGCACGCCAACGAGATGCTCAAGCGGGGGGACCCGGTCCGCTGCCAGGTCCTGTCCGTGGACCAGGAGCGGAAGCGGATCGCGCTGGGCCTCAAGCAGCTCGAGCAGGATCCGTGGGACCAGCAAATCCCGGGCAAGTACGCCCCCGGCGCCATCGTGCAGGGGAAGGTCACGAAGATCACGAATTTCGGCGTGTTCGTCGAGCTCGAGAACGAGTTGGAAGGCCTGCTGCACATCTCGGAATTGGCCGACCATAAGGTCGAGAACCCCGAGGAGGTGGTCCACGTCGGGGACGAGATCGAGGTGCGGATCCTGCGGGTCGATACGAGCGAGCGGAAAATCGGCCTGAGCCGCAAGCTCACCCCCTCCCCCGAGGAACCGCCAGTCGCGGAAGGGGCGGAAGCCTCGGCCCGCGCGGCCGCCGCCCCCCGCCCGGAACTCAAGGGAGGCACCGGCGGCGAGAGCGGGCCGTTGTTCGGCCGCGCCGCCGCCCCGGCCACGGACGGTTCGGCAACGGAAGCCGAAACGGAAGCGGAAGCCGAAACGGAAGCGGAAGCCGAAACGGAAGCGGCAGCCGAAACGGAAGCGGCAGCCGAAACGGAAGCGGCAGCCGAAACGGAAGCGGCAGCGGAAGAATCGCCCACGACCGCCTCGAGTGACACCGCCGAGCGGACGGAGTGAAATCCGCGGGCGGGCGGCGGTTGCTGGGACGTAGTGCGGGCTTGCGTCCGCACTACCACGTCCATCCGCGATTTGGATGGCGCCGCGCCGAACCTGCGGATTCGATCCGCGGCGTTGCGAAATCGAAACGGACGACCGGGACATTCCGGCGGTCCGTCGCGATTGCGCCAATTCCCCCGGCTGCCGCATCATCTCGCGCGGCGGCTGGCTTCGCATATGGGCTTTCGCGGCGGTGCGCCGATAATTCCTGTACGCCGCGCCCGGAGAGGGCCGCGCTGAGGTTCTCGGACTCCGCACCCCCCGGAACGCCCATGCCCACCACGTCGCGGAGGCGACCCGCTTCCAACGTTCAATCTCCGCTGGAGACGTACCTCCGCGAGATCAACGAGACCGCGCTGCTCTCGGCCGACGAGGAGAAGCAGCTCTCGCGGGGGATCGCCCTGGGGGACAAGCAGGCCCGCGACCGGATGGTCCGCGCGAACCTGCGGCTGGTGGTCAACATCGCCCGGGCCTACACGGGGAAGGGGCTGCCGCTCCAGGACCTGATCGAGGAAGGCAATCTCGGATTGCTGCGGGCGGTCGAGGGGTTCGACCCCGACATGAACACCCGCTTCAGCACCTACGCCAGCTACTGGATCAAGCAGTCGATCAAGCGGGCGCTGGTCAATTCGGCGAAGACGATCCGCATCCCCGCCTACATGGTCGAGCTGCTCTCGAAGTGGCGGCGGGCGACCGCCAAGCTGCACGACGCGCTGGACCGCCCGCCGACCCCCGAGGAGGTCGCCCGCGAGCTCGAGATCCCCAAGAAGAAGCTCAAGATCGTCAAGAAAGCGATCCAGCTCTACAACTCGACCCCGCAGTCCGATCAGGCCGACCTCGGCTGGTCGCTCGGCGAAATGGTCGCCGACGAGCGCACCAAGGCGCCCGAGGACGAGCTGATCGAGAGCGACAATCTGACGCACGTGTACGGCATGCTCGACGAGATGGACCCCCGCGAGGCGACGATCCTCCGCATGCGGTTCGGCCTGGACAACGCCGAGCCCAAGACCCTCAAGGAGATCGGCGAGACCCTCGGCCTGACCCGCGAGCGCGTCCGCCAGATCGAGAGCGAGGCGCTCGGCAAGATCGCGAAGAGCCTGACCGGCGAGTAGATCCCGTCCGGCGGAGACCGGACCTACTTGGCCGGTTCGATCACGATGCGGCTGGTGGCGGTCGCTTTCTGATCGGCCTTCTGGCCGCCGACGTCGGCGGTCATCACGATCGAGAACTTCGAGTCCGCCTCGACCAGCCGGCCGGCTTGGACGTCGAAGAACTGCTTGCCCGACCCGTCGATGCTCTTGACCTCGAACGGCGGCGCGGCCTCGGCCTCGTCTTTCTCCGAGGCGGGCGCGGCGGGCTTCGCGTCGGCGACGCCGAACTTGATGTCGATCCGGGCGAGCTTCCGCCCGTCGCGGTCCTCGATCCCCTGGAAGGTCGAGTCCACCTTCATCGCCGACTTCGCGCCCGGCAGCGGCAGGTCGACCGTCTCGGACCACTTCGCGCCGACGGCGACCGGCTGTTCGGGGAGGCCGCCCATCTGCTCGACCATCTGCTTCAGCGACTCCTCGGACAACCCGCCCATGGCGCCGCTCGCGGCTTGGAGCTGCTTCTGCACCGCCGGATCGAGTTTCAGTTCCTTCACCTTGCCGCGGGGGTCCATCGTCTGCGTGATCTTGGCGCCGATGATCGGCATCATCGCCTGGGCCATCGTCTTCCCGAGGGGGTCGGCGGCGTCGGGGGTCGCCGAATCGAATTTGACGGCCTGATTGGGCATCTTCATTTCCATGCGAATGCGGTCGATGGTCTGCGTCATCGCGGCATCGCCGTCGCTTTCGATCGTGTCGACGTCCCACCGCATGTTCATTTCCATGTTCACGTCCATGGTGATGGCCTGGTCGCCGAACTTCATCTCCATGTTCATGTTCTGCGTCTGCGTCACGGCGAGCCTCTGTCCCGCCGCGAGTTTCCAGCGCATTTCCACCGTTTCCTGGGCGCTCCCCTGCCCGGCCGCGCCGAGGAGCGATCCCAGGGCCGCACTCACGCACCACGACCAGCGAACACGGCGCGACATCGCTTTCTCCTCCGGCACGAAGCCGATCCCGAATCTGGACCAGCACACGGAAGGCGGACGGGGAACGCTCCTCCATCCACGCCAGCACTCAGCTTACAGTGCTTCGCCCCGCGAATGCCAAGATTTTTTTCGAATTCCGACAACAGAGGAGTAGGATCTCCAGCAGCGGACCGGGGCGCATTTCCCGTCCGCCCCATCCCCGGAGCGCATCGCCATGGACAACCCCGCCGAGACCCGCTATCCGATTCACGGCCTGCTCCGCAATCGCTGGAGCCCGCTTGCCTTCGCCGACGATCCGATCCAGCCGGACCAACTCGGCAGCCTGCTCGAAGCGGTCCGCTGGTCGCCGTCGTCGTACAACGAGCAGCCCTGGGCCTATATCATCGGCGTCCGCGGGGAGGGGGAGACGTTCGACCGTCTGGTGAGCTGCCTGTCCGAAGGGAACGTCCCGTGGGCGAAGCACGCACCAGTGCTGATGCTCGCCTGCGCGAAGCTCCGCTTCGACAAGAACGGCAAGCCGAACCGCCACGCGCAGCACGACGTGGGCCTCGCCAACGCGAGCCTCGTCGTGCAGGCGGAAGCGCTCGGGCTCCGCGTGCACCAGATGGCGGGCTTCGACCCCGACCAGGCGCGCGCGGAGTTCGGCGTCCCCGAGACGCACGAGCCCCTCACGATGATCGCCGTCGGCCACTACGGCCAGCCGGAGCGCCTGCCGGACAACTACCGGCAGCGCGAACGGGGGGCGCGCAGCCGCCAGCCGCTGGAAGCGTTCGTGTTCGCCGGCCGATGGGGAAGCCCGGTGCAACTCGGCCCGGGCGGCGCGGATTGACCGAGCGTGTCAGACGACCCGCACGTTCTCGGCCCGCGGCCCCTTGGGTCCGCGTCCTTCAGTGAAGCTCACCCGCTGCCCCTCGCGGAGCTGGTCGTAGCTCACTCCCTCGAGATTCGACGAGTGGAAGAACAGGTCCTTGCCGCTCCCGAGGTCGATGAATCCGAAACCCTTGTCCGTCAACTTCTTGATCGTGCCTTCAGCCATTTCCCGCGAATCCCTCGAAAGTGGCGCCTCCGCGGCGGTCCCGATTCCCGGGGCTCCCTCGCCGCACGCGGATTCTACACTCCGGCACGCCGCGTCAACAAGCGAAGTTTCGAGCGACCCGCCTGATCTTGTCGGTCCTCGGCGATTTCACTAGAGTCCGCCGCCCGTGCCGGGGCAGTTCCGTCCCCGGCAGCCTTCGCATCCGCGTCTACTGCCGTAATCTCCGACCGCCGGAAGGATCTCCGACATGCGCCGCCCGTCGATCGTCCGATGGAGCGTGGTCGCGCTCGCCTGCCTGCTGGCGGGCTGCGGCACGACGCGGAAATCCGGACCGTTCGGCTGGGCCGGCTTCGGGCCAGAGAAGTCCCCGGCCGTCGCCCAACGGAACCCGCTCCGGGAAGCGGACGAACCGTCCGATGCCGAACCTCCGGCAGGCGCTGCACGGGCGCGCGTCGGCGACGAGCCGCTCGGGACCGCCGCAGGCGGCGGCGTGCCGAATCCCGAGACGCTGGCGCTCCTGGCGCGCGAGCTGCGCGACGCGACGCCGGAAGAGCGGCAGGAGTTTGCCGGGCTGGCGACGCAGGATCCCGATCTCGTCGAGCAGATCCTCCGCAGCCGCCGCTTGAGGCTGCTGAGAGAACAAGAGGCGGCGGGCGACGTGAGGCTGGCGAGCGCCACGGATGAGGACGCGTGGGCGCATCCGACTCCCGCGGGCGACCTCCCGCCGGGGCCGTCCCCGGCCGAATTGGGCGCCGAACTGCGGGTCTCCGGCGGGAGCGGGCTCGGCCATGCGAACCCGTGGGCCCGGCAGAATCCGGCGGTCCTCGACCCGCACCTTCAGCCTCTGCCAGGTCTCGTGCGGCCGGCTGGTTCCCCGCGGAACCTCGCCGACGACGGGTTCGGGCATTCGACGTCCTACGGTTCCGGGGTCGGGTCGGGCGGGTTCGGCGGCGAATCGCGATCTTCCCCGCCGCGCGCGCAGCCGCAACCGGGGCAGGGAGTTCCGGACATTGCCCGGCGCGAGCCGGTCCCCGCGCCTTCCATCGCCGGAGCGTCTGACGCGGAGGGGGATCCGCGCTCGAACCCGCAGGTCCGGGCGATCGAGAGCGATGGCTTCTCCGCCGCCGGAAGCGCCTCGCCCACCAGCGGCGGCGCCCTGTTGGTGGACGAGTTCCTTCCGATTTCCGAACCGGCCGGGGGCAACGGGCAGGTCGATTTGCAGCGGCTGATCGCCCAGGCGGAAAGCCAGGTCGCAGCGGCCGCCCCGGGAACGACCGACGCCGAACGCAACGAATACGTTCGCCGGCACGTGCACCTGCGGCTGTTGTACCTGATGGCCGGCCAGCAGGGCCGGGCGATGGTGGCCATTCCCAACATCGAGCCGTCCGACCAGGAATTCTGGATGCAGGCGTTCTGGGCGCTCAACAACTACTTCGACCAGTCCGGCATTCCGGACCGGCAGGACCGGGCCGGCCAGACGGTCGCCCAGCTCCGCACGGCGATCCGCAAACTGCAGGAGCAGGCCCGGCTCGACCTGCGGAACGTCACCTTCTGCCACAAGATTTCCAGCTACGGCAACTACGAGCGGTTCGATCGCGACGAGTTCAATCCCGGCCAGCCGGTGCTCGTGTATGCCGAAGTCGGCAACTTCACCAGCGAGGCGACCGCCGACGGCTTGTACCGCACGATGCTCAAGTCGACCATCGAGGTCTACAAGGCGGGCCGCGACGGCGACCTCGTCGAGCGGCTGACGTTCCCGGCGACGGAGGACCTGTGCCGGAACCATCGGCAGGACTACTTTCACAGCTACGAGTTCACGATCCCGCCGCGGGCGTCATTGGGCCCCCATGTGTTGAAGCTGACGGTGGAAGACCAACTCAGCCGGAAGCTGGCGACATACAGCGTGAACTTCACGGTGCGGTGAGCCGTCGTCGTGGGGACTTCGCGAGTGGCGCTGGCGTCATTCCCGCGAAGGCGGGAATCCAGTGGCTTCGTCCTCCGCGCATCTGCTGGATGCCCGCCCCCGCCTTCGCTGGGGGCAGGCTCGTCGCGGGCATGACGCCGGCGCCGTGCCGTTCGCCCCGGAGGGGCAGAGGAATGTAGCCACGGGTGGAGCGCAGACCGCGACGCGGGCGAAGCGGAACCCGTGGATCCAAGGCGGTCTTTCTCGGATCTCCGCCCCGGAGGGGCGGGGGAAACTCGGCCTCTCATCCGTCATCGACCGATCGCATGAGCCGTCGATCGAATTCGCGCGAGCATTCCTTCGCCCCTGCCGGGGCGAGTCTCGCGAAAGATCGACTCCTTCCCACGGGTTCCGCGACGCCCGCTGCGCGTGGGCGTCGCTCCAC
>JBBDNU010000009.1:0-43645 GCA_040877365.1 Planctomycetales bacterium | reverse complement strand
GGCGGACCTCGTCGCCCAGCACTGGGGCCGCACCCGCGACACGGCGATCGTGGCCATCACTACCGAACGCCTGTCGCTGTTGGAAGACGATGACGACAAGCCCTCGGATTGGACGCGGGTGGAGTGAGCTTGGAAAGGACGATGCTGAGTGCGCGCGATCTACGGCAGGGTGCGAGGAAGAACGATCGAGCTGGATGAGAGTCCGGGATTCGCGGAGGGGCAGGACGTGGAGGTCCTGGTCCGGCCGATTTCCGCGGCTGGAACCATCGGTGAAGGGCTGCTGCGCACGGAGGGCGCTCTCTCGGACGATCCGCACTGGGACGCCATCATGGTCGAGATCCATGAATCGCGGAAGCACGAGCGCCGCGCCATGGCGTCAGCACCGCGGATCTGATGATCGCTTCGGTCGCGCTCGTTCACGACCTCACGCTGGTCACGCATAACACAGCGGACGATCACCACATCGCCCATCTGCGGATGGATGACTGGCTTACCTCGTAGCCGGCTGGGCGCCGGCACGTCCAGATTCCGCGTAGAAGCCCGACGCACTTTGCGCCGGAGATCGCAGCGACGTTGCAGTGCCGATCATGACGACGGCGACCATCGAAGTCCCCCTCTCCCCGCTCTGGGGGAGAGGACCGGGGTGAGGGGGCCGCACACCAGGTCGCCCGCCTTCGCTGTCGGGGCCTTCCGATCCGAGACGCGTTCAACAGGCGATTTCGTTCCGGCGACCGTGTGGACCAATGTCGCCACCCCGGAGTCGCAGGCCGCAAATCCCCTCACCCTGACCCTCTCCCCCGCAAAGCCGGGGGAGAGGGGACTTGCCCTCCCAAATCGCAAAGTGCGCCGCCGTGCGCCCGGCGGTGGCGGTGACGAAATGCCGTCGAATCGGACGCGGGCGAACCGTTCGCCGGGCGTCGTTGACGCGCGGCGCCTTTGCCACGCTGGCTGTCAGCACGACGGCCACCGCCACGAGCAACCTCTTCATCGGTTGTCCTCCAGATCAGTGACAGGAACCGTCATCGGCCACGGAACCAGCGGAACCGCCAGCCGATCACGAACCACAAGGCGAACTGGAAGATCCACCCGCTGACCAGGACTGCGGCGTCGGTCTCGCCGCCTCGCGCCGATCCGTTCGTTGCGAAATTGGCGAGAATGAACGCCACCAAGGCCGACAGCCACGGGTTGCCGCGAACCGGCGTGGCGGGCGTTTCGCCCGCGCCGGGTGCCACTGGCTTGCCAGTGATTTGTCGCAACCCTCGAGCCGGCTCTGCTCGTTGCGGATCGTTCCGTGGCCTTGCACTGTGCCTCGTGCGATCGCCGGGGAAATTTCCCGCGCGCAGCTTCGTCCCCAGCCAGAACAAGGCGATCCCGCCGACGAGGCAGGCGGGCATCACGATCAGCGGGAAGCGGAACGTAAGCTCCCAGTAGATCAGCACCGGCAGGAGCGCGAGCACCGCCAGCTGGAGCAGAAAGCCGGCCTGCCGCCGCACGGTCACTTCTCCTCGAACCGCGCCGCGGGGACCTTCACCGGCGGCAGCTCGGTCGTATTGCCGGCTTCCACCGTCACCTCGTACTCGCGATCGACGTAGCCCACCTTCTCGTGCCACACGCGGAGCTTGTGCGTGCCGGCCGGCAGTTTTTCGATGGCGAACTTTCCCTGCTCGTCGGTGATCGCCGCATACGGGTGATCGAGCACGAGCCAGTAGGCGCTCATCCACGTGTGGATGTCGCACTTCACTTGGACCGGCAGCAGCTCCGGCAGTGCGACCGACACCGGCGAGCCTACCCGCTCGTTCGGCTGCAACAGGAAGTTCACCGCCTGGTTGCGAAGCGGAAAGGTGTGCGTGTTGTGCGGCACTGGATCGTCCGAGAGCACGCGGACTTTCTGGTCCGTCCGCACGAACAAGGCGTGCGGAATGAACCGGCACCCCTTCTGGTCGAAGACGACTTCCTCCTTCGCGCTCTTCCGCAGGTCGGGGTGTACGTCGCTCGCCCGCAGCAGATAGACGAACACGTTGCGGATCCCCTTCGTCTCGGGATCGACGAGCAGGGCGTCGCTGGGGATCGCGTCGGCGGCGCAGACGGCGGCGTCCTTGGCCCCCGCGTCCCCCTTCTGGATGAGCACCTCGCGCTCCGGAATCTCTCCTTCGAACACGAACTGCCCACTCACGTCGCCGTACTCCGCGGCGGAAGCGGGAAGGGCGAGCAGCGCGAGGAGCGAGAACAGGATGCCGCCGCGGTGCATGCGGCGGAAAAACCGCGGTTCAAATCGAGCGCGGACCATGTCGATCGATCCCTGGTTTCGAGAAGGAATGCCTCATCGACCGGCTGATGCTCAAGGCGCCGGACGAATTTCAGCCTAGCGAATGCGCCGGCCTAACGCGAGCGATGCCGGAACACGCTTCCCCGCACATGAGGTCCTTCCGGCGGAACAGACCTACCTTGCCGGTTCCCACTTCCGCCAGAATTCGGCGGGGCGAGTGTTGCGCCACAGCGCGAGGGCGTTCCCCACGTGGCTGTAGAAGGTGTACCGCTCCCGCAGCTCCTGGTCCGGGACCGCGAGCGTCTCGCGGATCAGCCAGTCGGCCGCGCGGTGCAGCACGTCCCGCGGCGGGTGCAGCTCGGGCGGGGCGATCGCCAGCCATTCCAGGTGGTGCCCGGTGGCGATGACGCGGCGGTGGTCCGCGTCGTCGAGGACCGCGTTCTTCGCCGCCGCCCCGTCGGACCAGTTGGCGTGCCAGAACCCCTCGTCGTACTGCGACTCGACGAGCAGATCGCGGACGCGCGCCAGATGCGCGAGCGATTCATCGCGGACCGCAGGGCTGAGGATCGCGTGGTCGTCGTCCAGGCGGACGAGCAGCATCAGCGAATAGACACGGTGCGTTCCGGTACACACGCCGTACCGCCCGTGGCCGCGCATCAGACGCTTCGCGATCGAATCGAACGAGACGGTCCGGCCCTCGCCATCGCGCCACTCCTTGGCCGGCGGGAGCCACAGGCCGAACGCCATCGCGGACCATTCGACCTCCGCCTCGTCCAGGCGGAAGTCGCGGAGCGCTTCCTGCAGGACGTCGCGGACCGTCGAGTCGCGGCGGGCGGGGCCGAACACCGGCTGGTCGATCCGCACCCCCGCCTCGGTCAGGCTCGCCAGCCAGTGGTCGTGGTGGACCGACCCGCCCGGCTTGCGGTCCCAGCGGACGGCGATCCCCAGCGGGCGCTCGATCAGCAACGGCTCGACCGGTTGCTCGCTCCACGACGACAGGAACCGCGCGTGGTCGCACAAGAAGTCGCGCATCTCCGCCCCCGACAACGCCGCGGGATCGGCGAACGTCGCGTCCACGCCCCAGATCCGCAGCGCGTGCTCGACGTGGTTCGGCTTCAGCTCCTGCCGAGGAAACGTCGGCCGCAGCCGCTTCAGCACGGCCGCCAGTTCCTCGTCCCCCACCAGTTCGGGATCGTCGTACAGCGGCGCGACGGCGAGCGGGAATTCGCGTTCGACGCGGACCGCCGTCGCGGGCGCGCGCCCGGTCAGTTCGGTCACGAGCGCCTTCGCCGAGGCGTCCGGCATCACGGCCCACGCCGCGGCGAACGCGGCGAGAACCAGCCCCTGCAGCGCCAGAAACGCGGCGAGCGGAAATCGGCGAGTCTTCATCGGCTTACATTTCGTTCGATTCAGCGAATTCCGCTACACGTCGGGATCAGCGGACCGGCTCGCGGCGGACGAACAACGACGCTACGGGGTCGCGGTACAACAGCCGCCATGCTTCGTCTTCTTCCAGCCGTGCCGCGAGGCCCTGCTGATGTTCGCGATCGACGAGCACGGCGTTGACGCCGTATCGCGCCAGCACGTCGTCCCAACCGGCGCCGAGGTTCGTGACCGCGAGATAGTGCCGCCAGACTTCCGGCGGTACGAGGTGGGCGTGCGAGGCGACGAACACGGGGAGTTCGCCGTCTCCCGCCCACAGCAGATAATCCCCCCATTCGAAGGTGTTGAAGATCATCCCCTCCGGAACTTTGGCGCGGTTCGCCAGCAGATAATCGACCACGGCGACCGGGGTGCGCGCAGCGACGCGCCGCTCGAGCGGGAGCGAGTCTCCGTGCAGCAGCGCCAATCCGAACGAGCTGTATCCGAAGCAGATCCACGCCAGCCCCAGCGTCACCACGGCCCATTTGCCGGTCCGCGGCGACGGGACCGCTTCGCGCGACGCGCGGCGGGCGCGCCTCCAGCAGGCGGCCGCGTGCAGCGTGCCGTAATACGCGGCCGCCGGCGCCCACCACGCCAGGAACCGCGACGCCCACAGCGCCGCCGCGCCGAGGCCGACGAGCACGAGGACTTCCTCGGCCGCGATTCGCCGCGGCGTCACCCGGTACAGGACCACGAGGGCGAGCGCCATCCAGGCCGCGACCTGCCCCTGCCGCATGTGCAGCGTGAGCGGCTCCCAGTCCAGCAGGCTCGCGAGGTTGGGGCTGTCCGCGAAGGAAAAGACTTCGACGTACAATCCCAGTCCGTAGGGATTGACGAGCGCCGCGACCGCGGCCAGCTCGAGCAGCACGAACAGCCGTCGCACGCGCCGATCGCGAAGCACCGCCGCCGGCCGCCGCGTGCGGCGGACGATGTCGAACGCCCGTCCCGCGCAGCAGGCGGCGAGGAGGCCCAGCCCGACCGGGAACGATCCGTGCAGGTTCGCCCACGCCGCGAACAGCAGCGGCACCGCGAACCAGTCGGCTTTGGACGGCCGCCTCGCCGTCACGATCGCCAACAGCGCCGTGAAGCAGGCGAGCGCCGCAAGCTGCGGCCGCGCCACGAGCAGTTGCTGCCATCCCACCCCGAGGAACAGCAGCACGGCGAGCGTTCCCCAGCCCACGCTTTTCGTTCGGCGCTGAACGGCCCACATCAGGAAGGCGGCCGCGAGCGCGATGCTCGCCGCGTATCCGAATTGCAACGCGGTCGGTCCGAAGGCGCGATAGCCGAGATGTCCCAACACCTGGCTGAGCCAGGCGGCATCGACGAAGCGGACCCCCTCGGCGAGCGGCATGAGCGGCTCGGTCTGCGGGAGCGCGCCGTGCTGGACGATCCAGCGGCCGTAGGCGAGATGTCCCCAGACGTCGGTGTGCCACAGCGGCCGATGGCTCGCCAGGAGGAAGATCAGTCCGACGACGAGCGTCGCCCCCGCGCACGAGCGGGGCCAGCGCAGCCAGGGGGGCATCCGGTCCTGAAGCGAGGAGGCGTCGGGCAGCTCGCGTCGCGCGGGCGGTTCGCCGACTTCTTGATCCGGGAACGTCGTGGCCATGAGCTTGGGGGATCAGGGAATGGAAATGGGCCGACGCAGGTCCCGCCGGCCCGGCGGGACCCGGCGACATTATAGGCTACGCCAGCGCCTCCCGCCGGACCTCTCCAAGTTGCCGTTTCGCGACGCCCCCCGCACACACCGCTGCCGCCGCACCGATCGTGCCGATTCCAACGGCTGTACGCGCTCGGGCCGACGACACGATTTGCCATGTTCCACGGCTCGGCCGGAAGTCGCCCCTCCCTTCCAGGGAGGGGACGGGGAGGGTCGCAGGCTGGAGTTGCGGAACAGCTCACCCTCCCCCAACCCCTCCCTGGAAGGGAGGGGAGTTTCACTGGCAAAGCCACCGCACCGCAAACCGAGTCGTGCGCTCTCCCATTCATTCTTCCGACGCCCCACGTCCGACTTCACCCCTGCCCGCCCGTCACCTCCAGCACGTCGCCGGTCACGAAATCGGACCGCAGCAGATACAGGAGCGCCGCGACGACGTCCGCCGGAGACCCGGGGCGGCGCAGGGGGACCGCCTGGGCGAGCTGCGCGAGGAACGCCGCGTCGGCGCCGGCCGGCGGGAGGATCAAGCCCGGTGCGATCGCATTCACCTGCACGCGCGGGGCCAGCTCGACCGCCAGCAGCCGGGTCATCGCGATCAGTCCGCTCTTGGCGAGGGTGTACGCGGCGTGGCCGGGGGGATGCCTCAGCCCGCGCCAGTCGGCGACGTTCACGATGTGCCCGCGCGACTGGGGACCGAGCGCCGCGACGAACGCCTGCGCGAGAAAGAACGGCGCCTTGAGGTTGATCGCGAAATGCCGGTCCCACTGCTCTTCGGTCGTTTCCGCGAGCGTCCCCGGCTCGAAGATCGCCGCGCTGTTGACGAGCAGGTCGATCCGCCCGAGTTCCGCCACGGCCCGCGTCACGACGCGCCGCGCGGCAACGGCGGGATCGGCCAAGTCGGCCTGCACCGCGACGGCGCGCGGGCCGAGCCGTTCGATCTCCGCGACCGTCTCGCGGGCGGCGTCCGCGGACCGGCCGTAGTGGACGCAGACATCCACGCCGGCCTCGGCCAGCGCCACAGCCAAGGCGCGGCCCAGGCGGACCGCGCCCCCGGTGACGATCGCCGCTTTCCCCTTCAACTCCACGATGCCGCTCCGCCATCACCGCGCAGCGCACATTAGCCCGCGGCGCGAGCAAGGGAGGTTCATCTCGCGGCGCCATCGCTCCCGGTCGTCGGCGGGATCGGCGATTCTCCCTCGCTGGCGCGTCGGGCTAATATGGACGTCCCTCGCTGGCGCGTCGGGCCAATCGGAAAATCCCGCGCTCGCGCGTCGGTTACTTCGCGTCGGTCGGCTTGTCGAGTTCCTTGATGAACACGTTGCGGAACCACAGGTCGCTCCCGTGGCTCTGGAGCACGATCGGCCCGCGCTCCGGCGGCGGCTCCTTGAATCCCTTCCAGGAGTTCCCCTTGGCGACGCCGTCGATCACCGTCTCGCCGTTGAGCTTCACCCACACCTTGTCCCCCACCATCTTGATGTAGAAGGTGTTCCACTCGCCGATCGGCTTGTCGGCCAGCTTGGTCGGCGGGACGTCGGGACCGTTGTTGTCCAACCCGCCGGAGCCGGCCGCGTTCCGGCCGCCCCGCGCGGGATCCCAGATTTGAATTTGCGGCATGTTGCGGGGGAAGACGCCGCTGTCGCCTCCCTTGGGAATCTTCCAGTCGACCCACATCTCGAAGTCGCCGAAGTGCTCGCGGGACTCGATGTTTCCGATCCGCCGCGTCCCGTCGTAGTGGATCACGCCGTCTTCGACCTGCCAGTGCTCGAAGGTCTGCTTGTCCGCCTCGGCCTGCTTCTGCGCGATCTGTTCGGGAGTCATCCCCTGCGTGCTCTTGGCGATGTCGCGGGGATCCTCCGCGATCTGCCCCCGCCAGTTCGACAAGTCCTTTCCGTTGAACAGCGCCTGAAAGCCTTGCGGCGGCTGATTCAGCTTCGTCTCCTGGGCGAGCGCGCCGCCGCCCGATGCGCACAGGGCGACGGCCAACAGAACGAGTCTCGAAAGGCAAAGTCGCGACATCATGGGGCCCTCTCTCGATTCCAAAACGATGGGAATTCCAGTGGCACGCTTCCTGCAGGCGGACATTCTACCGGCCCCGCGCCGGATGTGTCCAACCCGCGCGCAGCCCTCGCCGCCGATTGCGGGGGACGACGCCGGCGCGTAGGATCCGCGGGTGATGAGCGCCTCCGTCCCCCCGCCGACGATCGTCGTGTTCGAGAAGCGTCCCCGTTGGACGCCAGAGCTGCAGCGGCGGCTGGTCGGCGAACCGGTCCATGTGCGCGGCTGTCACTCCGCAGGCGATGTGCCCGGACTCGCGGCGGCCGCGTGCGTCGTGCTGTCGCTCGAGAACGCCGAGGGGGAGTGCCTGCAAGTGTTGGGCGCGCTGGCCGCCGGGGGGGCCGACGTCCCGGTGATCGCGATCGGCTCGGAGCGTTCGGCCGGTCTGGAGTGGCCCTTCCGCGAACTGGGCGCGGTCGAATTCGTCGCCGAGCCGTTCATCGCGGAGGACATCGCCCGCATCTGCCGCCGCCACGTGCAACAGGCGCTCGTTCGATCGCCGTAGGACGGATCGCCGATCCATCGTGCGGCGCGTTTTCTTCGGCCATTCCAGTGCGTTGCAGTCGCACTGCGCGAGTGCTACAACCGAGGTCGCCCGCGCCTCGCCGTGCATCCTTTCACCCTGCGCTTCACGCCATGCCCGATCTCCGTCAGGCCGTCGAAAACGTCCGCGATCCCGAGCTGGGGCGCACGCTGAAGGAATTGCGGATGCTCGCCGGCGTCGCCGAGCAGGGACACGCGGTCGAGATCCGCATCGAGCTTCCCACGCCGGCTTATCCCGACCGCGAGCGGCTCGCCGACGCCGTCCGCGCCGCGGCCGCTCCCCTCGCGCCCGGCAGGCAGGTCGACGTCCGGTTCTCGACCGTCGTCCGCGGGAAGGAGACCGGCGGCGCGATCGGCCTGCGGATCAAGAACGTGGTCGCGGTCGGCAGCGGGAAAGGGGGGGTCGGCAAGAGCACGCTCGCCGCGGCCATCGCCTTCGGGCTGAAGCACTTCGGCGCCAAGGTCGGGCTGATGGACGCCGACGTCTACGGTCCGAGCATCCCGCACCTGCTGGGGGCGACGGGGCAGCCGGCCGCCTTCGAGCAAACCGGTCCCGACGGGCAGACGGTGCACCGCATCGAGCCGATCGTGGCGGACGGCATCAAGCTGATTTCGATCGGGTTCTTCGTCGAGCCGCAGAAGGCGGTCGTCTGGCGGGGGCCGATGCTGCACCGCACGATCCAGCAGTTCCTGATGCAGACCGAGTGGGGGGAGTTGGATTACCTCATCATCGACATGCCCCCCGGCACGGGAGACGTGTCGCTGTCGTTGTCGCAGATGCTGGGGCTGGCCGGGGCGGTCGTGGTCTGCACGCCGCAGCAGGTCGCGTTGCTCGACGCGGTCAAGGCGATCGACATGTTCCGCACGGTGAAGATTCCCGTGCTGGGGATGGTCGAGAACATGTCGGGGGAGATTTTCGGCCGCGGCGGGGCGAGGAAGAAGGCCGAAGAGCTGGGGATTCCGTTTCTCGGGGAAGTGCCGATCGAGGCGGAAATTCGCGAACGGGGGGACGCGGGGCGGATCGTCGACCTGTTCGCCGAGGGCAGCCCCTCCCGCGAACCGCTGCTGCACGTCGCGCAGCGGACGGCGATCGAAATCGCCCGGCAGGTCGCGGTCGAATCCGGCGGGATGCCGTCGCTCGAGATCCTCTGAGGCGGAACCTTGCTGGACTGGCAGCTTCAGGAACTGGAACGGCGCAAGGCAGCCTACGAGAACGATCCTCAATCCGGCGTGTCGTGGGAGGAACTGAAGAAGAGGCTCCGGGACACCAATGGCCGCTGAAGTCATCTTCGTGCCGGAATCCACCGAGGATGTTCGCGAGGCTCGCGCGTGGTACGAGGCGCGCCGATCGGGACTGGGCATCGAATTCGTTGAATGCCTTGAAGAACGGCTTCAGTCGATCGATCGAAGGGTGATGTCGTTGAAACCGGTGGCGCGAGTGGCCGCATGAATGAACTGCCGTTGTCCGGGGTGCGGGCGCTGGACCTGACGCGGGTGCTCGCCGGGCCGTATTGCACCATGCTCCTGGCCGACCTCGGGGCCGAGGTCGTCAAGGTCGAACGGCCGGATGGCGGCGACGACGCCCGGCATTTCGGCCCCTTCCTCCCCAGCGGCGAGAGCGCCTATTTCGCCAGCGTCAACCGCGGCAAGAAGAGCATCGCCCTCGATCTGAAGGATCCGGACGACCACGCGCAGCTCCTGCGGCTCGTCGACCGGGCCGACGTGCTCGTCGAGAACTTCCGCCCCGGCACGATGGAGCGCCTCGGGCTGGCGAGCGAGATGCTCCGCCGCCGCAACCCGCGGCTGATCTACGCCTCGGCGACCGGCTTCGGCCGCACCGGACCCGACGCCCTCCGCCCCGCGTACGATGTGATCGTGCAGGCCCGCAGCGGGCTGATGAGCCTCACCGGTCACGACGCGGCGGCCCCGGCCCGCGTCGGCACGTCGATCAGCGACATCCTCACCGGGATGTACGCGGCGTTCGGGATCGTCGCGGCGCTCCGGCAGCGCGACCGGCGCGACCACGGCTGCGATCTCGACCTGTCGATGCTCGAATGCACGGTGGCGACGCTCGAGAATGCGATCGCCCGCTATTCCGTCACGGGCGAGCCGCCCCGACCGCTCGGGACGCGGCATCCGTCGATCGCTCCGTTTCAGGCGTTCCGTGCGGCGGACGGGGCGCTGGTGATCGCGGCGGGGAACGAGGCGCTGTGGCGGCGGCTGTGCGAAGCGCTCGAAGCCCCCGAGTTGATGGCCGACCCATTGCTCGCCACGAACCGCGACCGGGCGGCGAACCTCGAACACCTCGAACGGCAGCTCGAAGCGCGGCTGGCGCGGCGGAACGTGGACGAGTGGCTGGTCCGGTTCGACGCGGCGGGCGTGCCGGCGTCGGCGATCTGCGATCTGTCGCGCGTCGCCAGCGATCCGCAGCTCGAGGCCCGCGGGATGTGGCACACGCTGACCGACGCCGACGCGACGCCCCTGTTGACCGCGGGGACGCCGTTGATGATCGACGGCGCGCGGCCGGAGCTCGCCGGCACGTGGCCGCGGCTCGGCGAGCACACGGCGGAAGTCCTCCGCGATTGGCTCGCGCCGCATCGATCCGTGAGCGATACATGATCGCCAAACGCGCAAGTTTTGATGTTGCGCTGTTTTTCGACTTTCAACCAATAAGAGAAGTATTGCCGGCGATATGTGGCGGAGCCGCCTTTGCGCGTCGTGCCCGCGAAGGCGGGCATCCATCCGATGCGCGGAGGATGAAGAAACTGGATTCCCGCGTTCGCGGGAATGACGGTATCGCCACTCCCGAAACAGCGCAACATCCAAACGCGCAAGCGAGGGAAATTCACCCAATGGCCGGCGCCGTGCGGCGCCGCAGTCGTCTTGGGCATTCTCCCTGGCTTGCGCTGCGGGCTGATATAGGGTTCTCGATCCGCGAGCGAGCGATACGAAAGCGGCAACGTGATTAGACAGGCCACGGAAAACGACTTGCCGGCCATCGCCGAAATGGAACGTCTGAGTTGGCCCGCCGGCATGGCGGCCGACGAGGCGCGGCTCGCTGCGCGGTTGGCCGCGTTTCCCGCGGGGCAGCTCGTCGCGGAGCGGGCGGGACGCATCGTCGGCTACGCGGCTGCCCAACGGATTTCGAGCGACCTGCTCCGCCACGAACCGCTGACGTTCGCCACGCTCACCGACGGCGGGCGGTTCACCCGCACCGCGATCCCCGCGGGAGACACGTACCAGCTCATCGGGGTCGCCGTGCTGCCGGAGGAGCGCGGCAGCGGTCTCGCGCGGGCGCTGGTCGATCGGCAGCTCGCGCTGGCCCGCGCGGCGCCGGGCGTGCGGCGGATCGTCGGGTTCACGCGCCCGGCCGGATATCATCGGCATTTCGAAGTTCCCATCGAAGAATACGTCCTGCGTCGGGACCGGCGGGGACGGATCGCCGACCCCGTGCTGTCGTTCCATCTCGACGCGGGCGCGCGGCTCGTGTCGGTGCATCCCGGATTCCGGCCGGAGGATCGCGAGGCGCGCGGTCACGGCGTGTTGATCGAATATCCGCTCTCGGAGGAGTAGGGTGGGCTGTGCCCACCAAGGCCGGATCATCAGGCCGAGTTCTCCCGAGAGTTTCGGCAGGATTGCGCGCACACCACTGGAATCGGGTGGGCACAGTCCACCCTACTCTTCAAAGCGCGAGCCAGCAGACGAGCGCGCCGACGACGCTCATGGATAGCCCCCAGACGAGCGCCTGGCGGAACAATCGCCGCCGCGCATCGTCGCCCGGGACTGCCGCCACGCACATCGCGCCCAGCGTCGACAGGCTCGACACGTCCACCAGGTTGCTGCCGATATTCACCGACGTGGCGATCGCCAGCAGGTGGTCGCTGCCGACCTGCTCGGCCACACCGGCGACCATCGGCAGGAACGTCGGCATCACGACCCCCGAGGTGCTGCTGAAGACGGAGATCAGCCCGGTGCTGCCGGCCATCCAGGCGGTGATCGTGTCGCGGGTGGCGACGCGGCCGATCTGCGCGCTGAACAGATCGAGCCCGCCGGTCTTTTCGCAGAGCGTGACGAGCACGGTCACGCCGCAGACCATGAGGATCACGTTCCAGGGCATATCGCGAATGGCGGTCCGCTCGTCCGCCGCCTGCGCCAGCATCAGCACGGCGGAAGCGCAGAACCCGGCGAGGCCGATGTCCACTTCGAACCGGACGACCCCCACGATCAACAGCGCGAGGAGCGCCAGCGTCAGCCCGCGGGCGGGGTTCAGCGCCGTCGCCGCTTCGACCGGGGACGCTTCCGCGTTCGGCTCGCTGTCTCGTTCGATGGCGGAGAGCCGCCATCCGCGGAATAGAACGTACCCGGTGCCCGCCACGAGCGCGTTCGCCGCGAGGTTCATGCCGAAGGTGTAGCCGGCGTGTCCGGCGAGCCCCAGATCGGACAGGTTCTTGTCGGCGATGATGCCCATGGGCGTCAGCGGGGAGAGGTTGCCGCCGATGCTCCCGTGCCCGACCATGATCGTCATCACCAGGGGCGAGATCCCCAGCCGGTGCGCGACGAGCATCGCCGACGACGCCAACAGGGCGACGGCCGGCACGTTCCCCGCGCCGGAAGCCGACAGCCCGCAGGCGAGCAGGAAGAACAGCCCCGGCACGAGGACGGTCCGCCCCCGGCAGGCGCGAAGGCCGGTCTCGGTGATGAGCCTGAGCGTGCCGTTCTGCTGGGCGATCGAGAACAACAGCGTCACGCCGGCGAGCTTCACGAACAGGTCGACGGGGAACCAGGCCGCGACCGATTTCGCGTCGAAGTCGTATCCGTACCACGGGGCGAGGTAGCCGCCGATGACCCACGCCAGCGACAACGCGAGGAGGCCGACGTTGACGTTGGCGACGCAGCTCAGCAGCACGACCGCCGCCAACGCCATGAGTGAGATGGTCGCCAGATCCATTATTCCAGCGCCTCCTCGCGCGGGTGATAAAGCAGGGCGACCGGCAAGAGCGCGAGCGCCAACAAGGCGAACGTCCAACTGATCGGAGCGTCGATCCCCGCCCGGGCCAGCGCCGCCTGCTCGCCGAACAAGCCGGTGCACGCCGCGAAGAACGCCGCCGAGCCGAGGATCCCGATCCAGTTGACGAGGTTCATCGCCCCGATCATCCGTCCCTTCTGGTCCTCCGGCGGACGGGCCTGCATGAACACCTGCAAGGGGACGACGAACAATCCAGCGAAGAAGCCGGCGAGCGTGAGATCGAGCCGGGCGAGCCACTCCACGACGCCGACCGCAGGCGGCACATAGGCCGAACTCTCGCGATCGCCGATCCCCTCGGGGAACGGCAGCAGCCCGAGGGCAGCGACGGCGCCCAGTGAAATCACGATCCCCCAGGCCCCGACCGTCACCAGCCGGAAGCTGACCCGCTCGTGCGAGGCCTTTCCCGCGACGACGCAACCGATCGCGATGCCAATCCCCATGCAGGCCATCATCAGGCTGGTCCGCGCGTCTCCCACCCCCCATTGCCGGATACCGAAGGCGTTCACCGCCTGCTGGACCACGCCGCCGATGAACCAGAACAGCGAGGCCACGAGCAGCACGCGCATCAACGGCCGGTCGCCGCGGAGCATCCGCCACGTCTCGGCGTTGATCGCCAGCGACGACAGGCGGAACCGCAGGCCGGGATGCGCGATCGGCGTCCTCCGCACGAGAAGCGAAGTCGCCGTCCCGACGACGGCGATCGCCACGCACATTCCGCTCACGAGCCACAGCCGGGCGCCGAACCATTCCTTCGCATACCCCGCCAGCGCCGTGCCGAAGATAATCGCCACGAACGTCGTCATCTGGACCATGCCGTTGACCCGCGGCAGGTCGCGGCCGCGGAACATTTCCGGCAGGATGCCGTACTTCGCCGGCCCGAAGAACGCGCTCTGCGTCGCCATCAGGAACAGGACGGCCATCAGCGCCGCCAATTCCCAGTCGGGGCGCACGCCGCCGATCCAGAACGCCGCCATCCCCAGGAACATGATCGCGATCTCGGCCACCTTGGCGAGCACGACGATCGACCGCTTGCCCGTCAGGTCCGACAGGTATCCGGCGAAACCGGAGAACAGCACGAACGGCAGCGCGAACATCGCCTGCGCGATCGGCTGATAGTCCCCCTGTCCGCGGGCCACGCAGATCAGCAGCACCAACTGCTTGAACAAATTGTCGTTGAACGCCCCGAGGAACTGCGTGGCCGTCATCCCGTGAAAAGCGGGATCGCGCGCCAGCCGCGGCAGGCGCTCGAGCTCGAGGCGGTGCTGGTGGGACGTCATGCGGGCGGATAGGCTCCCGTCGTGGGGGATGCGGAGGCCGATATTCATGGCGCGGTAGCGTAGCGAAAAAGCGGGAATCGCGAAATCGCGGCCGAAGCACCCGGGCGCCAATCATTTCTACATCCACGCGATCGAAACCTCGCCGTGGCCGGAGAAGGGGACCGAGGCGGAGGAGGCATACCGCGCGGATCTGGCCCGCCATCCGCACAACGCGTGGTCGCTGCTGGGCTTGCAGCAGGCATTGCAGAAGCAGGGGAAAGGGGCCGAGGCGGAGGCGCTCGCGCCGCAGGTCCAGCACGCATGGTCGCGCGCCGACGTGTCGCCGGCGGCGAGCTGCTATTGCCATCCCGACGCCTGACCGATCCTCTGGCCCTTCTCCGCGGCGGGAGATACGATGGCGGGAGCGACTTCCGGGTTTTCGCCAGGGATGGACGGCCGGGGAAGCGGCCGGGCGCTGTGGATTGCGGGGCGGTGAGCGGCGAACCCGAGGAGAAGTCACGGAGACCGCGATGAGTCGCAGGTGGGGCAGGACGGCGGCGACGTGCGGGGTCATCGCCGCCGTCTACTTCTCGACCGCCAAGCTCGGGCTGTCGATGGCCTTCGTGTCGGAGCAGGTGACGGCGGTCTGGCCCCCGACCGGGCTGTCGCTGGCGGCGGTCGTGCTGCTGGGTTTCCGGGTCTGGCCGGGCGTGGCGCTCGGCGCGTTTCTGGCGAACGCGACGGCCGGCGAGCCGGTGCTCACCGCCTGCGGGATCGCCGCGGGGAACACGCTCGAGGCGGTGTGCGGGGCATGGCTGCTGAGACGGCTGGTCGGGTTTCAGCCGTCACTGACGCGCTTGAAGGACGCGCTCGGGCTGGTCGTGCCGGCGGCGCTGGTGAGCACGATGGTCAGCGCGACGATCGGCGCGACGAGCCTGTGCCTGGGCGGCGTGCAGCCGTGGGCCCGCTTCGACGCGCTGTGGCGGCTGTGGTGGCTGGGAGACGCGGTGGGGGCGGTGGTGGTGGCGCCGCTGCTCTTGACGTGGGCGACCGATCCCCCCTTCCGCTGGCCGCGGGCGAAGGCGATCGAGGGGGCGGTGCTGGCGCTCGCGCTCGTGGCGGCGAGCCTCGCCGTGTTCTTCCGCCCGTTCGTCGCCGACACGAGCTACCCGCTCGTGTACGTGATTTTTCCGATCGTGATGTGGGGGGCGCTGCGGCTGGGACCGACCGGCTCGGCGACGGCGACGTTCGTCGCCTCCGCCATCGCGATCTGGGGCACGCTCCGCGGCGCCGGCCCGTTCGCGGCCGGAAAGATCGCGGCGGGCGCCCCCTTCGAGATGACGGCCCACGAAAGCCTGATCCTGCTCCAGGCGTTCATGGGAGTGATCGCGGCCACGGGGCTCGTGATCGCGGCGACGACCGCCGACCGCAACCGCGCGCTCGATAAGCTCACGGACCTGAACGAGACGCTCGAGGACCGCGTGGCCCTCCGCTCGGCAGAGCTCGAGCAGCGGAACCAGCAGCTCCGCGCGCTGGCCCTCGAGTTGACGCAGGCCGAGCAGCGCGAGCGGCGGCGATTGGCGCAGGTGCTGCACGACCACTTGCAGCAGCTCCTCGTGGCGGCGAAGATGCAGGTCGAACGGGCCCGCGACTTCGCCGGCAAGGGACCGGCCGACCACCTGGGGCGGGTCGTCGAGTTGTTGAAGTCGTCGATCGACGTGTCGCGGTCGCTGGCGGTCGAACTCAGCCCGCCCGTGCTGCACGAGGCGGGACTGGCCGCCGCCGTGGAATGGCTCGCCCGCTCGATCGACAAGGAATACGCGCTCGCGGTCGACGTCCAGGCCGAGCGCCCCGTCGCCGAGCCGGATGCCGACGTCAACGGCTTCCTCTACCAGGCGGTCCGCGAGCTGCTGTTCAACGTCGTGAAGCACGCACACGCGGGCCAGGCCCGGATCCGCCTGGCGAACGACGGCGGCGGACGGCTGCGAATCGCGGTCGAGGACGATGGGGACGGCTTCGACCCCGCGCTGCTCCAGCAGCCGCACGCCGACCATTTCGGCCTCATCGGCATCCGCGAGCGGATCGAGCATTTGGGGGGCGCGTTCGACGTGACGGCGGCCGCGGGGCGCGGCACGCGGGCCGTGCTCACGGTCCCCGTTCCCCGCGATGGCCGGCCGTCGCTCCGAACCCGCATCGCACCTCTGCGGCCGTCCCCGACCGATTCCGCCCCCGCCGATGCCGATGGCCGCTGCCGTCTGCTCCTGGTGGACGATCACCAGATCGTCCGCCAGGGGCTGAAGATCCTCCTCGAGGACCAGCGGGACATGGAGGTGGTCGGGGAAGCGGGAGACGGGGAGGAGGCGGTCCGCCTCGCGGGCCGGCTGAGGCCGGACGTGATCCTGATGGACGTCAACATGCCGGGCATGACCGGGATCGAAGCGACGCGGCGGATCAAGGCGGCGGACCCGGGCGTGATCGTGATCGGCCTCTCGTTCCGCGACGAGCAGGCGATCGCCGAGGCGATGGAGCGGGCGGGGGCGTCGTTCCACGTGACGAAGGACGGCCCCTCGGAGGAGCTGTGCCGGTTGATCCGCAGTTGCCGCGCGCCGGCCCCCTCACCCTGACCCTCTCCCCCAGAGGGAGAGAGGGGACCGGTCGAATCAGGTCCCTTCGACGCCGCCGGGGCGGCGGGGCGGGGCGAACTTGATCTTCTCGACGAAGCGGACCACCTGCTTGGTGACCGGGTTGAGCTCGCCGGTCACGGCGCTGACCGCCTTGATGAGAAACTCGTGGTGCAGCTCGTAGTCGGCGTCGATCTCGACCTCGAGCTCGTCCGCGACGCCGCTGCCGGGCGTTCCGACCATCAATTGCATCTCGCGGTTCAGCACGTTGAACGCGCGGTCGTCGTTGCCGAGCTGGCGGTTGTCGAACAGCAACTGGGAGAGCCGGCCGGTGCTCTTGTCGGCGAGGAGGCGGATCTTGATCGGGGGGAGGGTGCTGGCCGCTTCCTGGGGCTTGCCGATGGGCATGTTGATGTTGAAGTCCCCCTCCGGCTCGACGATCTTCAGCGTGAGCATGAAGAAGATCAGGAGCTGGAAGACGACGTCGATCATCGGCGTCATCTGGGTGTCGATTTTCGCGGGGGTGCCCCGGGCGCGGATTTTCATGGCTACTATTCGATTTGCTGCGTGGCGGAGAGGGCGAACTTGGCGTAGCCCGCCTCCTGCGATTGCTTGATCAGTTCCTGCACCAGCCCGGTCGGGACTTCCTTGTCGGCCCGGATCACGACGGTGATGTCGGTCGGCTCGATGCCCTCGTCCCGCTGGAGCTTGGCTTCGGTGGCGAGGTGCCGGGCGAACTGCGGGACCAGGACCGCCTCGCCGAGGAAGAACACGAACGGCCCCTTTTCCTGGGTGACCTTCTCGGGGATGATGTTCCCCGCGTCGTCGCGGAAATAGCCCGCGTTGATCACCAGGTCGTTCTCGCGGGCGACCTTGGGGGGCTGGGCGAGCGGGTCCCGCGCGAGCTTGACCCGCTCGTCGGCCTGCGTCTGCTCGAAGTTCGAGATCAGCATGAAGAACGCGATCAGCTGAAAGACGATGTCGATCAGCGGCGTCAGGTCGATCTCGGAAATGTTCGAGGCGGCTTTCTTGATGCGCATGGTTCACTCCTGGCGGGCGGCCGGGGCGGCGGCGGGGGCGGCCCCGCCCGCGGGCTTCTTCCCGAGGCTCGAGAACCGCGACATCAGGCCTTCGCTGACCATGCCCACTTCGAGCACGTACCGCGCGACCCGGTTGCGGAGCAGGCTGTAGGCGACCATCGCCGGAATCGCGATCGCCAGCCCCTCGAGCGTCGTGAACAGCGCGGTGTAGATGTCCTGCGCGAGGTCCTTCGGCTTGGGTTGCTGGGGCGACAGGGCGATGCTCTCGAACGCGCCGATCATGCCGTACACCGTGCCCATCAGCCCGACCATCGGCGCGACCTGTCCGATCAGCGAGAGATAGCTGATGCGATGCTCGAGCTGCATGTTCTCGTCCTCGCCGACTTCCTGCATCCCCTCGATCGCCTCCTCGTAGCCGCGGTTGAGCTTGCCCAACCCGGCGGCGAGCACCCGCGCCACGAACGACTCGTCGTTCTTGGCGGTCTCGTAGGCCCCCTGGTAGTCCTTGGCCTGGAGCCGCTGTTCGAAGGCGTCGACGAAATCGGGGGGGAGCAGGTTGTCGCGGCGGACCTGAAGCACGTTCATCATGATCAGGGCCACCATGATGAACGAGAGGATCAACAGGACCGGCCCGAATATCCAGCCGTTGGCCCGGATCATCACCATCAGGAAGCTCTCCCGCTGCGTCTCGTCGGCGGGCGCGGGGGCGTCGCCGGGCTGGCCTTCCGCCACCGGCTGCCCCTCGGCCTGGAACGCCCGCGCCGGCGCGAGACCGCCCGGGCCGCCGAGGGCGAACCCCAGGGCCACTGTCAGAAACGCCAGCCACGACCACCGGCGGGCGGCGGACCGTTCCGATCGAATCCCGTGAAACATTTCGACTTCTCCAGGGAAGGTGTCTGCGAATCGCATGTGTTGGTTGGAAAGATCAGCCGGAGGAGAGCTTCTTCGCCCACGGGCTGTTGGGATACGCGCTCGACAGGCGGGCGGCGGCGTCGTTGGCCCGGTCCTGATTGTCGACCTGGCCCCACAGCCGGGCCAGGTTGTATAGCGCCTCGGCGTGCTGGGGGCGTTCATGGGCGAAGAGCACGTCCACGTGCAGGTAGGCGAGCAGGGCGTCCTTGTCCTTGTCGAGCGCCCGCAGGCAGTCCCCTTTGAGCACGTAGGCCGTGGCCTGGTTTCGCGAGTCCTCGGGCGCGACTTCGTCGATCACGGCGTCGAGCGCGGCGACGGCCTCGCCGTATTTCGCCAACGTCATCAGGCAGCCGGCCCGGCCGAGCATCGCCTCGTAGCGGCGGGACTGCTCGGCCGGCCCCTGGGCGGGTTCGCCGATGACCGCGTCGAAGGCGGCGAGCGCCTCGGCGGTCTTGCCTTCCTTCAACAGGACGCGGGCCTTGGCGTTGCGGGCCCCCAGGCGGAGGGTGGGCGCCGCCGCCTGCTCGAGCTCGGAGTAAACCGTGCGGGCCTTGTCGAACTCGTCGTTGGCGAGGTACGCCTCGCCCAGGAGCTCGAGCGTGGGATAGAAGCGGACATGATTCGGGTTCGCGCCGCGGAAGGCGTCCAGCTTCGCGATCGCGTCCTGCAGTTGCGGCGGGTTCGCCAGCGCGAGCTTCGCCGTCGTGCGGGCGATGAGGAACTGCGTATCGGTTTTCGCATTGCCGCTCGTCTTGAGGAACTCGGCCTCGTATTTGGCGAGCGCCTCGGGGAGCTTGCCGAGCGCCTCGTCGGCGCGGGCGAGCCGCAGCATCGGCGGCTCGCCGTCCCACTCGATGCGGTCGATGTCGTCGGTGGAGACGGTCGTGGCGTTGCCGACCCGGGGCGTGACGGTGACCTGGTCCTTGGACAGCGCGAGGTCGCCCGAGAGCGGGGCGGGGCTGCTCTTGCGGTATACCCGGTCTGCCGAGGCGGGGGCCGCGGCGAGCGCCAGGCACGCCAGAAATGCGGCTGGGCCGATGCCGATCCGCACGAAAGATTTCACCGACATTCGTTGCTCCGCCTGCGTAGCTGAATTGTTCTGAAAATCCGTGAGCCGGCGGGTTTGTCCCGCCGGTGCCGCACCGCGGGGATAAACCCCGCGGCTCACATCGGTGGTATGCTCATCTTGCTGGAACGCCATCATTTCGTCGAACTGGGACGGGGCGGCTTGGGCGCCCCGCCCGCGGGAGACTTGC
Organism: Planctomycetales bacterium; assembly: GCA_040877365.1. GTDB lineage: Bacteria > Planctomycetota > Planctomycetia > Planctomycetales > Planctomycetaceae > JBBDNT01. The sequence goes on along the minus strand of JBBDNU010000009.1, from coordinate 23,594 downwards.
GCTGCGGCGGCGTGCCACGGGCCGTCCCCGCGGTGGCCGGCGGCCTGGGCGCCGCGGAACGCGCGGTCGACGCGCCGGCGGATCCCGCATACGAACGCCGCCGTCGCCGCCCGCCCCCCATCATGAAGAACACGCCGGCCCCGACCGCGGCCGCCAGCAGCAGGCCGACGATCGCCACCCCCACGCCCGGACCTCCGTCGGTCGGCGGCGCTGCCGTCGCGGGCGCGGCGGCTTGGTTTGGTTGCTGCATTTCGGATGGGGCGGCCGCCGTCGCGCCCCCCGCAGCCGCCGGCGAAGTCGCCGAGCGGGCGACGATCGGCACGGGACGCTCGAGCGGCTTGGGCTGCTCGACGCCAAGGTCCGACTGGATCTCTCGGTACAGCGCATCGAACTTGTCCCACCATTCCGGCAGCATCTCGCCGCCGATCCGCGAAAAAGTGACGATCTCGCCCAGCGCCCGTTCGAGCTGCCTCTTGCGTTCCGCGCCGGTTTTCGTCAGTCCGTAGCGGCGGCGGGCGGAGGAGATGTGGTAGCGGGCGTCGAGGTGCTGCTGTTCGAGTTCCGGATCGGCGGTCCCGCGCTGGTCGAGCATCGCCTTGATCTTGTTGGCGGCGGCCGCCCAGCCCCAGATGTGAATCTTGTTCTGCCCTTGGTCGACGCGGATCCCCTGGATCGCCTCGAGGTACTTCTCCGGCGAATCGACTTGCCCGCTCGCGCCCCAGTCCTCCAGCACGGCGGCCGCCTCGAGCTGCGCTTCCAAGACGTTCGGCTTCTCGGCGAGAACGGCGACGGCCAGATCGAACGCGACCGGAAAATCCCCCTGCCGGCGGCGGCAATTGACCAGCCGCAGGCGGACCCCCGGCAGCCGCTCGCCGCTCACGAACTGGTCCCCCTCCTGCGCGGCCCGATCGAGGATCGCCTGGTAGGTGTTGGCCGCCTTGTCGAAATAGGCGGCGGCGGCGGCGGCGTCGCTGGCGAGCCCTTGCCCCAGGCCGAAATAGGTCTCGGCGATCCAGAGCATCGAGGAGTACGTCTGCCCTTCCTGGCGGTCGTAGAGCTTGACGAGGAAGTCGTCGAACGAGGCGAGCACCTCGGCGAGGCGCTGCTTGTCCTGCGAGCGGTCGAGGCGCTCGATCTCCCGTTGCAGCTCGCGGCCGAGCTGCACGTAGATCGCGATCTGGTCCGCGCCGCCGACTTTCTCGAGGGCGTCCATCGCGGCCAGCGCGTCGTCGATCCGACGGTCGCCGACGTACGCGCGGAGAAGCAGTTGATAGACCTGCGCGGCGTAATCGCGAGACTTCACGCCGGTCCTGGGGCGGTCGGCCTCGTTCTCCACTTGGATCGCCGACACGACCGAGCGGGGCCCCTCCGCGAGCCACCGGACGGCCTCGGGGTAGTCCCCCTTGTGGTTGAGGATCTCGACGAGGGCCAGCCTGGCGGTGACGAACTCCGGGGCGGGCGGGGCGTTGGGGGCGAGGTCCGCCTCGTGCTTTTCGATCGCCGTCCGCAGATGCCGCTCCGCCTCGTCCACCCACTTTTGCAACTCATCGGCGGGGGGGCGGTCCTCTTCGGGAGCGTTGAGCGCCTGGGCGTAGCCGCTCCAATAGGCCGCGCCGGCCTGGCGCTGAGCGTCGGCATATTGGTGGACCGAGGCGGGGACTTGGGCATACCATTTCGCCGCCTCGAGCGGCTGATCGCGCTGGCGGTAGATCCCCCCGAGCTGGAGGCGGGCCTCATTGGCCTTATCCGATTCGGGCCAGGTGGCGGCGAGGTAGTTGCCCACGTCGAGCATGCGGTCCAGCTCGAACGAACGGTCGTCGGGGGGCGCCTGTTGATACGCCTGGTGATAGGCGCCCAGCGCGAGGTAGGCGGCGTTGAGGGCCGTCTCCGGCTGCTCCTGGCGGTACTTCCGGGCGATGAACTCGCCGATCACGGCGGCGTCGAGGCTGCGGCCCGACAGCCGCGCGACGTGGCCCAGCCAGACCCGGACGGTGTTGATCTGCCGGGGATCCGTGTCGTCTTCGGCGAGGTCGAGCGCCAGCCGCAGCATCGGTTCGGCCTCGGCCAACTGGGCGTCGAGATCCTGCTTCGCCTGGGCCTTGCCCTCGGTGTCGGAATCCTTGGTGGCGCGGAGTTTCGTATCGAGCTCCCCCACGCGGCGGATGTAGCTGTTGGCGAGGACGAAGGCGGTGTCGAAGTCCTGCGGCCTGGCGTTCTCTCCCTTGAGGAGCAGGTCGAGCCGGCGCTCCATCGTCGCCGCCGGCTCCCGGTACTGCCCCTCGAAACCGCGGATGAACTTCGCATCGTCCAAGGCCAGCTTGAGGCGTTTGTCCCGTTCGGCGGCGGAGAGGTCGCGGGCGAGGCTGAGCTGCTCGTAGGCGCGGGCCCGTTCCCAGCGGATCCCCAGCCCGGTCCGCGTGCGGGCGGCCTTGCCGGCCGAGTTCAGCCACTCGCTCGCCGTGTCGACCACGATCTGGAACTCATTGCGTTGCGGATGGTTGAGACAGATGAGCTGGAATTGCTGAGCCTGGCTCTTGATGTTCGTGATCGTGGCGGACTTGCCGGGATGGCCGATCAGCTCTTTGTAGATGCCCAGCGCCTTGCCGATCTCATCCATCTCCTCGAAGCACTTCCCCTGCCACATGCGGGCGACGAGTCCGGCCGTCATGCTGCGATAGGCGGTGTGGATGTCCTCGAACTGGCGGGCGGCCTGCTTGAGGATCTCGTGCCGCTCCGGCGCGGCTGGGGGAAACGTCTGCGCCCGCTCGTAGGTGCACTTGGCCAAGTCGATCCGGGCCTGAATGTAACCCAGTTCGGCGGCGGTGCGGGCCTCGGCTTCGGCCTTGTCGGTGATCGGCCGCTTCGGGAAGGCGTCGTAGGCCGTCTTGAACTTGTCGTGCGCCGCTTGGTAGATCTCCTGGGCGCGGTCGACCAGGCCGCGGGCCTCCTCCTGGAGTTCGGCCCGGCGCCCCTCGTTGGCGGGGACGAGCGACTGCCACACCTGCACGCGGGCCCGGTCGAGCAGGATGCGGGCCCGTTCGCTGTCGGCCTGCGCCGAGCGGGGATCGGCCGGGTTCGCCTGCACGAACTGCTCGAGCAGCTTCCCCGCCTGATCGAGTTGTGCCGCGCGGTCATCCGGGCCCCGTCCCGAAGTCGTGTCGTTCAACAGCGTCATCGCCCGCTCGTAGGGGGCGACGCGGCGAACCTCGGCCGGCGTTTTCGGATCCTGCTCGATCTGATCCAGATAAAGCAGCACGTAATCGTAATAGCCCCGCTCGCGGAGCCCCTCGAGGAACGGCAGATACGGCTCCGCCCCGTCGGACGGAATCGCGGCAGCCGCAACGAGGACCGCCGACGGCACGCAGAACCACCAGGACCGCATCGTGACTCTCTCGTCGCTCGAGGACGGCGTGGAAGAATCGCTGGGGAGGCCGAACGGCCCGGAATCGTCGAGGTGGCCCGCGCTGCGCAGCAACGCCGATTCGAACGAGGCGGAACGAAACGCCCTGACCCGCTTCTCCGAAATTGCGCCGCTCACACCAGCATATAACGGCACCCCGGCGATGGCAAGAAACCTGTCCCATGCCAGCCCGAAGCGCAAGCGAGGGATCTCCTCACTCGCTTGCGCGCCGGGCGACTGTTCACACCACGAGGCGATCGGCGCGAAAGACGGGGCCTTCGACGCAGGTCCGGCGATAGTCCCACGTGCCGTCCGCCTCGCGGACCCGCGTCACGCAACTGAAGCACGCCCCGAACCCGCACGCCATCGGCGTCTCCAGCGATAGCCAGCACTCGACGTTCCGCGCGGCGCAGATCGCGGCGGCGGCGTGCATCATCGGCTCGGGACCGCAGGCGTAGACGACCGGCCGCGCGACGCTCTCCGCCAGCGACCGCTCGAGCAGTTCGGTGACGAAGCCGCGATGGCCGCGGCTGCCGTCGTCGGTCGCGAGCATCAGTTCCAGCCCCGGCAGATCGAAATCGCCGAGGCCGGCGAGATACTCCGCCGAGCGGACGCCGTAGCACATCGTGACGCGATTCGGTCCGCGGGCGACCTCACGCGGCGGATCGCCGTAGCGGCGGAGTCCGAGCGCCTCGCGGGCCGCGGCGAGGAACGGCGTCTGCCCGATCCCGCCGGCGACGAAGATCAGGCGCCCGTCCGGCGGCGGGGGGAAGCCGTTGCCGAGCGGGCCCCACACCTCCGCTTCGTCGCCCGGTCCCCACGATGCCATCAGCGAAGTGAGCTTGCCCACCACGAGGTAGCCGAAATCGACGCCGGCGGGTTCGCCATCCTCCTCGTAAATGTCGTATAGCGCGAACGGTCGGCCGAGGAGCGGGTCGTCGCGGCGCGGGGCGCGGACCATGAAGAACTGGCCGGGCACGATCTGCCGGGCGATTTCGGGGCAGCGCAGCCGCAGGCGGAACGTGTCGCGGGCCATCCGCTCCTGCTCGACGACGATCGCCGTCGTCTGCACGGCGGAGCGGACTGCGCCGGGAAGGGGGACCGGATGGGGGAGGGAAGCGGTCATGGGCGGTCCTTGGCGCTCAATCTTCTTCCGGCACGAACTCGATGCCGCACAGGATCGGCGGGCGCGAACCGTTCGCGGGAGCGAGGTCGATCCGCAATCCGCCCGCAACCGTCACGTCCGGGAACTCGCGGACGACCGCGGTCCGCGGCGCGCCCGCCGCCTGCACGATATCGAAGCGGTCGAGCACCGTCCGTCCTTGCAGCCGCACCGCGAAGACGCGCTCGCCGGGCTTCAGGTCCTCCGGCTCGGCGAAGTGCAGCCGGACCGTTCCCGTCGCTTCGCCGGGAAGCTCGGTCTCGATCACGACGGCCCCCTCGACGCCCGACGCGGCGACCCACGGCAGCCCGTCGCCGGCGAAGTTCGACGAATGGCGGGCGAACCAGCGGACGTCCTTTGGTGAAACGGCGATGCTCAGCGACGGCGACGGCCCGCCGGTCGCGGGGTACTCGACCCACAGGGTGCCGTCCGGCGCGCGGCGGTCGCCCGGCGCGCCGAGATTGATCCCCACGCGGGCCGAGTCGAGCTGCCGCGCGGCGGTGAACGTCCACGAATCTCCCTCGGGCATGTGGACGAGGGCCAGCGACGACTGGTGCTGATAGGCGCACGAGCAGGTGCGCGTGTAGTCCGGGGCGTTGAACACGCCATCGGCCACGATGAGGCTGGAAGTGCAGCCGGATTTGAACCCGCCGATGTTGCCGGTGCCGGAATCGCTCGCGAGATCGCAATAACCCGCCGCGCCCGAGCGGAACGTCAACAGGTTCTCGCTGCCGATGGCGGTGTTGCAGCCGTAGGTGCGGCGATAGCTCCAGCCGGTTTTCTCGCCGGTGAGGAGCTCGAGCGCGAAGCCGCCCGCTCCGTTGGTGATGATGCGGTCCTTCCACAGCAGGCAGGGGCCGCCGTGACTCAGCGAGAGATCCTTCCAGAGGACGTGGCCGTCGCCGCCGCGATAGGCGACCATGCCGCGGCCGACTTCGTCCTTCGCGCGGTCGCGATAGGAACTGCCGGCCTGGAGGAGCACGTCGTGCTCGGCGGAGTAATTGAGGAACGTGCCGAACACGTCCTCGCGGGTGCTCCAGAGTTCTTTGCCGGTGCGGGCGTCGAGCGCGAGAAGCTGCGATTCCCCTTCCGGTTTCACGCCCCGCCGGGCGAGGGCCGCGAGTTTTTCTTCGGTCAGGCCGTCGATGCAGAACAGCTTCCCGTTCGCGGCGGCGATCGCGTTGTGCCGGAAGCCGTGCTGCGCCTCGCGCGACCACAAGCGTTCGCCGGTGATGCGATCGAAAACGACGAGCGTCCCGCTTTCCGCGGCGAACCGGCCCGGTCCCGCCCGCTTGACGTGCGAGGGAATGCTTTCCACCGCCTGGATCGGCGCGGCCGTCGCGATCAGCAGATCGCCCGAGACCGCGAGAAACCCCCAGAACGGCTGTTCGTCCTCCTTCGCCTGTTTCGGATCGAACAGGAACTCGCGGGTGGTTTCGCCGGTGGCGGCGTCGAGTTCGAGCAGTGACTTGCCGTGGACGACGTAGACATGATCGGCGCGCGTGACGTAGTTGCCGCCGATCTCCCCCGCGCCGGCGAAGTGGCTCGTCGTGTCGTAATAGGCGCCGAGCCCCGGGAGTTCGCGCTCCCAGAAGACGCGGCCGGTGTAGACGTCGACCGCGCGGAGCATGTCCGGTCCTTCGATGACGAGCCGCCCGCCCGCCACCTGTGGCGAGGGGCCGTGCCCGTGCCGGGGGAGAATCGCCTCGTTCGTCGGCCCGCCGAACCACAGCACGCCCAGCGGGGCCTTCACCAGCTTGTCCTTCGAGACGACGGAATTCGCGGCGTCGGCGTACTGGTGCGTCCACTCCCCCGCGCCCGGGAGCGAGCCGACGCGGCGGAGCAGCGTCCATTCGCCTTCGCGCGAGAGTTGGGCGTTGGCGAGTTGCGCTTCGTCGACGACCTTCGCGAACGCGGCCCGCTCGTCGTCAGTGAGCCGCATGGCGAGCGTTCCGCCGTACGGGCGGAGCGATTCGAACATCCGCGCGAGCGACTTTGCGCCGGGCACTCCGGAATCGAACGGCGACGACTCGGCGACGATCAGGCTCGCGAAGTACGGCGGGAGGTTGATCGTGTCGAAGTCGCCGACATGGGCGACGAGTCGCCTGCCGTACCAATTCTCGCGAACGGTCCGCTCGCGGAGCGCATCGATTTTCTTTTGCTCCGGATCGAGCGCAATCAGGTGCAGCTTGGATCGGAACAACAGCTTGTCGATCAGGGAGGAGGAATCGGCGCCGGCAACGATGGCGTAACCGTCCTTGGTTCCGGCCGATTTCAGCAGCGCATCGACATGGACATTCCACTCATCGTCCGCAACGTACGGAGCAAACTCGGATCGATGCGCCGCCGGCTCCGCCATCCCCGCCGCGAAGCAGTGCAGCTTCGAATCGTCGGTGACGACGAACAGCCGGTCGTCGGCGGCGATCGCGGTGCGAACGGGAGATTCGAACTCGTGCTCCCACGCCGCTTGCGGTTTCGCGTCCTTCTCCGGTTTCGCGTTCCACATGCGCACGCGATTGCCGCGCTCCGCGATCACCAGGTTCCCCGCCATCGCGAGCGGCTTGTCCCCTTCGCTGCCGGGAATTTCCCAGGCTTTTTCGGTCTGATACTTGAGCCGCTTCTGCTCGGCGCCGCGGCGATCGGTGTACGTTTCCTCGACGATGCGGCCGCTGGCGGAGCGCGCGAGGATCGGCGTGCTGCTGTGTCCGGGGACGATGAGATGGTCCCGCGACATCAGCGAAATGTCCGACAGGTTCAGGTCGGCGCCCGTTTTCGGATGGAACACCGTGCCGCGGGCGATGAAGAAATCGTCCGCCGCCATCACCGCGGTCCCGCTGCCGCCGCGGCCGAAATCGAACCGCACCAGTTCCCCCGTTTCGCGGTCGAAGATCGCGGGCATCGTGCGGCCGCCGGGGACGATCACGTGCTTCCCGGCGACGGCGAGATATCCCTGCGGGCAGATCGAGCCGAACGAGACCGCCCCGCTGTGGGGATGGTTCATCCAGATCGAGCCGGTTGTGTCGTTGGTCCATTTCACCGTGCCGGTCTCGGCGTCGATCGCGTGGACGAAGATGCCCATCGAGGGCCAGATGCCGGCGCTGAAGTAGACGGTGGCTGCGCCGGTCGATGGTCGATGGTCGAAGGTCGATGGTTCAAGATTCGCGGCCACGACCGGGCCGCCGCGCGCCGGCCAGGAGGAGACGAGGCGCTCGTTGCCGAGAATCCGCCGGTCGGCCGGGCCGCCGCGGAACTTCCACAACAGCTTTCCGTCTTCCGCCGCGAGGCAATACAGAAAGCCGTCGTCGCTGACGGCGAAGACGCGATCCTTCCAGACGGCGGGGGCGAACCGCACCGGGCCGTCGGTGTGGAAGGACCACAGTTCGCGGCCGGTGCGCGTGTCGTAGGCGATCACGCGGTCATCGACGTTCGAGCCGAGGAACAGCCGCTGTCCGGCGACGACCGGCTGCCAGGAGTCGTCGAACTGGATCTGCCCGGGAACCTCGGGCCAAGCCGGGCGCGGCGCGGGAAGCTCGCGCGACCAGTGGAGGTGCAGATCGGTCGGAATCGCCTCAGGAGAGACCGCCCCGCGCGCCGCCCCGTGCCGCCACTGCGGCCAATCGGCGGCTTGTGTGTTCTGCGCGCACAACAGGAGCGACGCGCAGACGATCCAGAATCTCACGCGAAGGCGCGAAGGCGCGAAGCGATGATCCACAAGGCAGCGGTCGTCGGTTGCGTTCATTGGATTCCGTGCTTATCGGATGGACCGAGTGATCGTATCAATCACAGGCGGCGCGAGGCAGCCGCTTCGCCAACTCATGTGAAATGGGCTAATGGCTCGGACTGCGACCGAGTGCCGTGTCGATGAATTCACGAAAAGAGCTTGCCAAGGGTACGGCGGCGTCCCAATCGAGACTTCCCGCATGCGCCCAGACGACAGGATAGTCATTGCTCGGTGTTTCGCGTCGCCCGTCGAAGAGATAAAAGCCGCCGCCGCCATCGAAACCGATCGGACAAGCCTCCGGCATCCAGTGCGGTATGCTGTATCCGAGCATGTAATCTCGAACCTCTTTGGTCGAGAAGAGCGGATCCAGATCCCTGTGTGTTCCTTCGAAGAAACCGCCATTCGACCAACGCAGGAAATCCACGTATCCATCTGGGAGCGAACACTGAGGCAATCTCCATGATTGCGGACGAAACGGCGGATCGAAATAACCATCGCCGACGATCCGTTGGTGTTCGTCCATCAATTCACTCGCTTCGGCATCAGTCAACGGCGAGAAAACGGTATCGAGGAAAACCTGTATTTCATCATCCGACGCGCCCGGAACAGTCTGAAACCGCAACGATCGATGCCATTTCATGCCGTGCCCCCGTGCCTCGATCGTTCATCGATGGATGCGGGACTACGTTCGAAACCTGTCTCATCTTTCTGTCTTCAATCTTTTACTCGTTCCCAAGCTCCGCTTGGGAACGAGCTCCACCGAAGCTCCTGCTTCGCGATTCGGGAAGCGGAGCTTCCGAGGCGGGGGTTCCCAAGCGGAGCTTGGGAACCAGGTGAAGCAGGTTCGCGGCTACACGAAATGTGGCTCTTCATGCTGCGCCTTCTGCGTTGTGGATCAACGATATCTTCACCATCGATGTTTCTCCGATTGCACGGTTCGCGAGTCGCACGATTCGCAGCCGAGCCGTGCGGCACGGACAGGAGTGGCGGATAGCTCTACTGCCCAGTGCCTTCGAAGACGGCCTTGATCTCAGGGAACTTGCGTCTGCGGTGATACGGCATCGCTGTGCGGAGCGCGTTCGCGAGAACCCATCGCAGGTGCGGGTCGGTTTCGATGGCGAATTCATCGAGCAGCGCTTGCTCCAGCAAACGTCCTCCATCCCGCACGGTCAGGGCGCGGATGATTCCCTCCCGAACTGCCGGATGATGAGGGAGGCGTAGATGGCGCATCAAAATCGGATACGCGTCGTGATATGCTCCAATGAAGCGCCGCGGAAGAACGGGATGGGGATCATTATTGATGAAGTCGGAGGCGGAGTCGATGTCGAAGCCGGCTACACGAAGTTCCTCGACGAGGGGTTTTTCGGCCTCGGCCAACTCGGCAACACGTGCGGCGTGCCTCTTATCCAGTTCCGCTCGTCGCGCTTGATACTCGGGATCGGCCTCGAGTTCTGCGAGGAACTCGGCCGCGTGTTGTGGCCCGCGACGACCGCGCCCCTCAGGCATCGTTCCAGTCCTCATCGTCGTAAGGATTGTCCCAGAACGACAGACCGCTTTCGGAGGCGCAAAGCAGATCGCGGAAACTCTCCTTGGGTTCCGGAATATCGAACACGACGGCCCGCGCCCCGGGCGCGAGGGGAACCTGCACCTCGACGCGTCCCTGGTCCAAGACCTCGACTTCGTATTTCAGCGCCTGCTGCGCACTGCGACTCGCCTGGCCCATTTTTTTCCGTCATCAATCTTTCTGTCAGTGAATCGAGCGGAGACGAATGGTTCAGCCTGCCGCAACCTCCTGCGGGGCGACCAGCCGGCCGTCGCGGATTTCGACCGTGCGGTCGGCGACGTCCGCGGCCCGCGGGTCGTGCGTGACGAGCAGCACCCCGCCCCCCTGCTCCGCGAACTCCCGCAGATATCCCAGCACCGCGACGGCGTTCTCGCGGTCGAGGTTCCCCGTCGGTTCGTCCGCCAATAGCAGCTTCGGCCGGTTGAGCAATGCTCGCGCGAGTGCCGTCCGCTGCCGCTCTCCCGTGCTGAGTTTGCCCGGCACGTGATGAATCCGCTCCGCGAGGCCGAAGTGGGCGATCAGTTCGCGGGCGCGGGGCTCGGCATCGGGAACGCTCGCCGCCATCGCCGGGGCGAGGACGTTTCCCAGCACGTCGAGATACGGCACGAGGTGGAACTGCTGGAACACGAAGCCGATCCGCTCGGCGCGGAAGCGGGCCCGCGCGTCGGGCGCGAGCGCGTACGGGTTCTCGCCGGCGACGCGGACTTCTCCGGCGTCCGGCGTGAGCAGCCCCCCCGCCATCAGCAGCAGCGTGCTCTTGCCGCAGCCGCTCGGCCCCTGCACGGAGACGAACTCCCCGGCATCGAGGGAGAGTGAAATCCGATCGACGGCCCGGATCAGGCGCGCGCCGTCGCGGTAGGTCTTGGAGACGCCGTTCAGGTCGAGCAACATGGCGACGCCGATTCTCGCGTTGATAATCCCGCCCCTCGTGGGGGGGCGGGCTTGGGGTTCATTCCCCCTGCAGCACGACAGCCGGATCCTGCCGGGCCGCCAGCAGCGCCGGGATCCAGCTGGCGATCACCGACAACAGCGGCGCGACGAGCACCGCCAGCAGGAGCCAGCGGAGGGCGAACACCGCTTCGGCCCCGCCGGGCGGGTCGCCCCAGGCGATGCCGACCGCGAAGCCTGCCGCATAGCCGACCGCCGCGCCGACCAGCCCGACCAGCACCGCCTTGCCGAGGAAGATGGCGAGGATCTGCGCCGAGCGGAAGCCGATCGCCCGCAGGATGCCGATCTCCGCGCTCCGCTGCCTCACGTTCGCGAGGGCGAGAAAGCCGATCCACGCCGCCGCCCCGAGAATCACCAGCGGCACGAGGACGGCGGCGAACCCCTCGTGTTGTCGGCGAAGCTGTTCCCGCCCGGCCTGTTCGCCCGCGAGGGCCGCGACCGCGACTTCCTTCGCCTTGTTCCGCGCCTCGGCCCGCGCGAGGGCCTTGTCGCCCAACTCGATGACTTGCGTGCCCGGCAGGACCTTGGCGATGTCGGCCCGGATTTCGCCGAGGCGGTCCACCGTGGCGCAGTTGCACTCCAGCGCCTGGATCATGTTGACCAGGTTCTGCCGGCCCAGCATTTCCTGCGCTTCGGAGAGGTGAATCCACACGGTGTAGTCGTCGGCCGTCTGCCGCTCCGGGTACACTTCGTGAACCTCGAATTCCCGGCCGTTGAACTTCACCTCTTGGCCCTTCTCGATCCCATGCTCCTGGTGCAGCCCGTGGCCGACGATCATCGTGCCGGGGGGGACCTGCTCTTGAAGCGGCTTCTTCGCGGAGCGTTCGTGCGCGGGGACTTCCCCGCGGGTGCCGATGAGGATCACCTCCTTGCCGATCTCCCGCCACTCGACCTTGTCGAGCACCATCGGGAGCAGGTGGTTGATCGTCATGATCTTCGAATCGGAGAGCCGGGCGGCGTATTCCTCGGGCATCGTCCCGCTGACTTTGCCGCTCACGCGGAGCTCGTTGATGTCCTGGTTCTCGGGCAGGATATAGATGTTGAAGCCCAGCTTGAGCGTGGTTTTCCGCATCTGTTCTTCAAGATCGGCGCCGGCCCGCTCGACCTCGCGGTGCTTCTCATCGAGGATCACGGCGGTGCGGAGGTCGTCCGCCTTGAGCAGCGTCAGCGCCCCGATCAGGCAGCCGACCGCCACCGTCACCGAAAGCAGCGCCACGAGAAAGCCCCCCTTGCGGTGGGCGATTTCACTGAAGATCAACCTCGATACCGACATCAGCGCCTCTCCTTTCGCCGCGCCGCGACCAGCGTCGCCGTCACGACGCCGATAATTCCCAACGCCGCCAGGCCGACCACGGAGAAAACGACCCAGCGACCGCCGACCATTTCCACGGGAACGACCGTGTGAGTTCGATCGGCCGATTCGGGATTCACCGGAAGCCCGGCCGGATTGCGATCGTCCGCCGCCTCGTTCTCCGCGCCGTTATCCACCTCGACCGCTGCCACCGCCAGCGTCCCCGGACCAATCAGCGGCGGAAGCGCACTCGCGACCGCCTCCGACAAGTCGACCAGCGCGTCCCAATCGACCGCCATCATCAGGTCGGTCCCTTGAAAATCGGCCTTCCGCGTGCACAGGCATTTCGCGACGAGCTGGCCGCAGCCGTCCGCGATCATGTCCCGGTTGATCCCCTCCCCCACGTAGGCGAACAGCGCCCGGCCGCGGCCGAAGACCGGGAACGCCAGCGGCTCCCCGTGGTAGGCGCTCAGGCTCTCCTCGGTCCCGTCCTCTTCGCTGTTGCGGAGCATCGCGGCGAGCAGCGCCTCGGCCGGATCGTCGATCCCGATTCGCACGGCGGAGAAGCGGGGCGTGAGGTTCGCCGCCGCTTCCGAGATTTCGCCGCTCTCGATGTCCGACGGATCGATCTCGGGGAGCGCGAGCGTCGTTTCCAGCGTTTTCAACTGCTGTTCGAGGAGCGCGAACTTCTCGTCGTCGCGCTGCCGATCGCCGCCGTCGAGGAACACCCACACGGCGCTGTGTCCGCCGAGCAGCCGGCGGGCGATCTCCCGCCGCGCGGGAGAATCGATCAGCCGTTCGACGTTCTCCGGGGTGAGCGGCCCCGCCCACACGTCGGCGAAGTTCGTCGTCCGCTTGGCCGGGGGATAGCGGACGAGCATCCACGGCGTGGTCGAAGCGTTCTGCCGGTCGAATAGTTCGGCGTCCTCCGCCGCCGGTTCGTCGTTCAGAGCGACGAATCGCAGGCGAAGATTGGCCGCACTCCGCCCGACGCGCCCTTCTTCGCCGAGTTCGGCGACGAGCTGCTCCTGCTCGGCCGACAGCTTCTCCGCATGGAAGACGACGACTTCATAGCGATCGGGGGGCCAGTTTTCGAGGGCGTAGCGGAACACCGGGGCCGAGCAGCCGACCGCCGGCTGCGGCTTCGACGCGAACGCGACGACCACCAGCAGCGCCGCCGCGGCGGAAAGACGATTCGAAAGGCGGATCGACAACACGGCACACCTCGGGGACCCTGTGAATCCCTTAAGGTTAGGGGACGGCCCGCGATGTTTCAACGCCCGCCGATGCATTCTCCGATTGACACGCGGGGCGTTGCATCCGGGCATCGTCGAGGCGGCGCGCCGCGGAACGCGCCGATCCCTCGACGGCACACGAGCTTGCACGCACGGCTCACGCCGAAACGGGTCCGCCGCGTGGCATCGCGGCAACATGGCCGGACCGGGCGGCGACAGCGGTCCGGGGCCGATCCCCATTTTGAAATCAATGCCGCAAGTCTATATCTATACACCGCTTGTGTCGATCGAATCCCACACGATTTCCGCCCATTTTCGCCATGCGGACTGGTGCGGCACTCGGCTTGCTTCACCCCCTCGGCAACGTGCGAGAGATCGAGAGAGACCGGCAGGCCGCAACCCATGCCGGACGACCATCGCGAGTTCCACCACCGGCCCCGAGAGGAGAGTTCGCCCATGAAGACCTGCGCCGCCCTGTTCGCCAGCCTGTACCGTGATGAAGCCGGATTCATCGTTTCCGCCGAGCTGGTGCTCGTGCTGACCATCGGCGTGCTGGCGATGGTCGTCGGCCTGCACGCGGTGGCCAAGTCGGTGGTGATGGAGCTCAACGACGTGGCGAGCGCCTTCGGGGCGCTCGACCAGAGCTTCTGCTTCGAGGGATTGAAGAAGGCGGGTCACGCCCACGTTCCCGGCGGTGGGTTCCGAGACCGCGAGGACGCTTGCGACTGTGCGATCATCGCCCAGACGCCGCCGAACGTGAAAGTGGACAGGAGCGGCAACACCGGCGAGGCCGGGTTCGGCCGGTCGTTCTGAATCGAATTCAGGGCATTGAAGAAGCCCGGCTTCCACGCAGGAAGCCGGGCTTCGTTCAGGCGAACCACCTCGATCGATCAGGTCGACTCGGGAGTCGTCCCGCTGGCATCGACCTTGATGTGTTCCGGCGGCGGCTGCGTGATCACTGTGCAGTCGCAGGCATCCCGCCGATCGGCAAACGCCGAGCCGGGGACCGAGGCGTGGGTGCTCTTGACCAGGCCCAGATAGCTGAAGGACTGGTCGATCGAGCCGAACGCGTTGGCGAGGTCGTTGAGTTCCATCGTGATCGCCTTGGACACGGCGTGCAGCCCGACGATCATCGCCAGGACGCCGATCGTCAGCACGAGCACGAGCTCGGCGGAGATCACGAAGCCCTGTTCATCGTTCCAAAGTTTTCGCAACATACATCACCGCCCTTTCGATATCGGTGCGTCTCGGTACCAATGGAAAGCCGCCCCTGGTGTCATCGAAAAACTCCGGGGCGAGCGAAATTGCCCGCCCCGGAGCGAAATGGTCAGGAATGACGAGGAGAGCAGCCCCTGTGGCGAGCAAAGTCGCCGACAGACGATTACGTGCTCTCGACGTGCGATCCGCTCGGATCGATCTTGATAGCCGGGGCCGGCTGGGTGATGATCGAGCAGTCGCAGGCGTCCGAGCGATCCTGGAAGGCGGAGCCGGGCACGGAGGCGTGGGTGCTCTTCGTCAGCCCGAGGTAGCTGAAGGACTGGTCGATCGTGCCGAACGCGGTCGCCACGTCGTTGAGTTCCATGGTGATCGACTTGGCGACGGCGTGCAGGCCGACGACCATCGCCAGGACGCCGATGGTGAGCACGAGCACGAGTTCGGCGGAGACGACGAAGCCAGCCTCGTCGGCCCACAGGGTGCGCAGAGTCTGCATGGTTGATTCCCTTACGTGTGAGAGAGTGAGAGAGAGAGAGAGTTCCACAACGCGGCGATCGAACTTCGCTGGCCAGTCGAAGCGGGGGCTGCCGCATCCCCCGTCGCAATCTCCGGCGGGTCGCAACCCCCGTCGTTGCGTGCGGAGCAATGCAGGGTCTGTGCCGCAGCGCGCCGCGGCCCGTGCCGAACCGAGCCCCGCCCCTCGCGACGCGCTCGCAAGCGCAGCAAAGCGAAGTGGTTGCGTCGCGCGATCGAATCGCGGCGACGGAGCGACCGCCTTCGTCGGGGCCGCGAACCTGTCAAGCCCTCTTGTGCTGCTTGACGACGGACCGTCGAGCGGCCTTTGCGCGCGGCGGGCTACCAGAGCTTCGGGCACGAACCGCGCCGACCGGGGTCGCGCAGCGGGCGCCGAACGCGCGGCCGACGCTGCAACCGCCGGCTGAATCCCAGGTTCCGCGAAATTCGCCGTTTCGCGAAACCGAGGCCGACTCCTCGATCGGCCGGCCGCTCCGTTTCGAATGATTGGCGCGATCGTGCCGGATGCGCCTCGCGTTACGAACAGCGCGCCGTTCACCGGCGACAGTCCCGCCCCGGCGGCGTATAATCGGGCGAACAGTCTCTTTCCGCCGGAAGACGGCGCCGCGGCGATGGGATCCTTCAAGCGATTCTGGGAATGGTATCTCGGCGTCCCCCCGATCGGTCCGGGCGAGGGGACCGCGTGGGATCTCGACTACCGCGCCCCCTGGCCCGACTGGCTCCCCGGCTGGATCGTCATCGGGCTCGCGGCCGCGCTGGCGGCGGCAATCGTCTGGATTTATCTCCGCGACGCCCGCGGCGCTTCGCCCCGCATGACAGCGCTGCTCCTGGGATCGCGATTGGCGGCGATCGTCGTGTTGCTGGCGATCCTCAGCGGGGCGACGCTCTCGGTGAACCGGATGAGCCTGCCGGTGATCGTCGTGCTGCTCGACACTTCGGCCAGCATGGGCGTCGACGACCACTACCAGGAGGAAGCGGACGCCCGCGCCGTCCGCGGGCTGAGCGACGCGGCGGGACTCGACACGGCGTCGCGGCTCGACCTGGGCCGGGCGATCCTCACTCGCGACGAGGCCCGCTTCCTCCGCCGGTTGCAGGCCCGCCACAAGCTCCGCATTTACCGCTTCGCCGACGCCGCCCGGCCGGTGGGGGCCGGCGAGTATCTCCAGCAGGACGATCTCGAGTCGCTCGTGAAGGCGCTCGAGGCGCTGGAAGCCACCGGCGACAGCACGCGCCCCGGCCCCGCGCTCCGCAAGGTGCTCGACGACCTGCGGGGCACGCCTCCGTCGGCAGTCGTGATCCTCACGGACGGCATCACGAGCACCACCGACGCCGACCGGCTGACGACCGCGATCGACGCCGCCCGGCGACAGAGCGTCCCAGTGTTCACCATCGGGTTGGGGAGCGCCGCGCCGGCCCGCGACCTGCAGTTGTACGACATGCTCGCTCCCGAGGTCGCGTTCGCCGACGATCCGATCCCCCTCTCGGCGCGCCTCAAGTCGTTCGGTCACGCGGGGCGGAAGGTGACCGTGCAGTTGAAACGCCGCGACACCCAGGAAGTGCTGGCCGAGAAAACGATTACGGCGCCCGCCGACGGCGAGTCCGCGAAGGTCGAGTTCGTGTACACCCCGCCGCGCGAAGGGGAATTCGAGTTCGTACTCGAGGCCGTCGCGGGGCCGGAGGAAACGGACGCCGCGAACAACTCGGAAAGCCGGCACGTCAGCGTGCGGGACGTCAAGGTCCGCGTGCTCCTGGTGGATTCGCTGCCCCGCAACGAGTTCCTGTTCGTGAAGCACCTCCTGGAGCGGCATCCCACGGTCGAGCTGCACACGGTCCTTCAGGACGCCGACCTCGAGTACTCGACCGAGGACGAAACCGCGCTGGACCACTTCCCCGTCCAGCGCGAGGATTTGCTGCGCTACGACGTGATCATCTTCGGCGACGTCGATCCGGGACTGCTCAGCCCCGACGCGTTCGACAACCTGCGAGAGTTCGTGACCGCCACCGGCGGCGGGCTGCTCCTCGTGGCGGGGACGCAGCACAACCCCGCGGCCTACCGCGGGACGGCCCTCGAGCCGCTGATTCCGGTCGAGCTGTCGTCGCTCCGCACGCCTCCGCCCGACGCGGTGAGCACGCAGGGCTTCCGCCCCGAGCTGACTCCCGAAGGGCGCAACTGGAGCACGATCTTCCGCTTCGCCGACGGCGAGGCCGAGAGCCTGCACATCTGGCGGGAGCTCCCTCCGCTGTACTGGATGGTCGAGGCCCCCGCCCTCGAGCGCGGGGCGGTCGCGTTCGCCGAGCACCCGGCGCTCAGCGGCGGCGAGCGGAGGCTGCCGCTCGTCGTCATGCACCGCGTCGGGGCCGGCAAGGTGCTGTTTCACGCCACCGACGAGCTGTGGCGCTGGCGGCGGCGGACGGAAGACCTGTATTTCGGCCGCTACTGGATCCAGGCGATCCGCTATCTGGGGCGCGCGAAGTTGCTCGGGACCGACCGCACCACGGAACTCGAGACCGATCGCCGCGTCTATCAACGGGGGGACGCCGTCCGCCTGTCGCTCAAGTTTCTCGACGAGCGGCTGGCCCCGCCGGAGGACGATGGCGTGACGGTGATGGTCGAACGGGACGGTGCGCAGCAGACGGTGACGCTGTCCCGGCTGCCTCAGCAGCCGAACGTGTTCGAAGGGCGGCTCGCCGAGGCGGCCGAAGGCTCGTACCACGCGTGGGTGGTCGCCCCCGCGTTCAAGGAAGCGCCTCCGGCGCGGAACTTCCGGGTCGAGTCCCCCTTGCAGGAGCTGCGCCGCCGGACGCTCGATCGCAGCGAGCTGACCCGCACCGCCGAGGCGACGCACGGGCGGTACTTCACCCCCGCCGACGTGGAGGAACTGCCCGCCGCGCTCCCCCGCGGAGAGTCGGTCCCGCTCGACAGCCGGGAGCCGATCCCCCTCTGGAGCCGCTGGGAACTGTTGTTGCTGTTCGCGGGGCTGCTGGGGACGGAATGGATGTTGAGGAAGCGCGCCCGGCTGGTATGATCGAATCATGTCCGTGTCTCTCCGGAACCGCCTGAAATCCGCCCGCCGCCGCGTGCGGCTCGTGCTCGGCCTGTACGGCGCGAGCTGGATCGTGACGGTCGTGTTCGGCGCGGCGCTCGTGGTCGGCCTGCTCGACTGGCGATGGCGGCTGGACGACCCCGGTCTTCGCGCCGCGCTCGCGCTCGCAATCGTCGCGGCCGGAGGCGGGATCGCCTGGCGGTTCCTGATCGCCCCGCTCCGCCGGCCGCTTACCGATCTCGACGTCGCAATGCGGATCGAGGAGCGGTTTCCCGAGGCGGCCGCGGGGCTCGCCAGCACCGTGCAGTTCGTCGGGTCCGGGTTCGACGAGCGGCTCGGCTCGCGGGCCCTGCAGGAACGCGTCGCGCGCAACACAGCGCGGCGGATCGAGCCGCTCGACCTGACGGAGATCGTCGAGACCCGCCCCGTCCGCGGCGTCGCGCTCGCGGCGATCGGCGTCTGTCTCGTCGCCACGCTGCTCGTCGCCCTCGATCAATCGTCCGCCGCGACCGCGGTCCGTCGCCTCGTGTCCCCGTTCTCCGCCGGCCCCTGGCCGCGGCAGACCGAGCTGCGGCTCCTCGACGACCGCTTGCAGCCGCTCGACCCCAGCGCGCCCCCGATCCGCGTCGTGCGCGGCGGCGTGCTGGAGATCCACGTGGAAAACCGCCGCGGACGAATTCCGGACGACATCGCGGTGGAGTACGCGTTCCAGGAGGCCGGGGCGCCCGGCGCGGCGGCCCCGCACCGCGAGCGCCTCCGCCGCACGACCCGCCGCGACGCGTTCGGGTCCGAGCGCGCGGTCGCGACCGCTGCGTTGTCGTTGGCGCGCGGCCCGGTGCGGGTCCGCGCGGTCGGCGGCGACGATGCGACCGGTTGGCACGAGGTCGAGGTCGTGCCCCCGCCGGCGCTCGAGGATCTTCGGATCACGTTGCACCCCCCGGCGTACAGCCGCCGCGAGCCGCAGCAGCTTGCGCCCGGCAGCGGTCGGATCGAGGCGCTGGTGGGAACGGAAGTGTCGATCGAAGCGCGGGCGAACAAGCCGCTCGCAACCGCGACGCTCCGCCTCCGCGATTCGGAGGCGCGTCCGGCGCAGCTCTCCGACGACGGACGCGCCCTTTCCGCGCGGTTCCGCGTCACGGAAGCGGGAACCTATTCCTACCGGTTCGAGCTCGAGGACCGGCAGGGGTTCGCCGCTCCCGAGGGGGCCCGATACGAGGTGCGGGGACTGGCCGACCTCATTCCCGACGTCTCCATTCCCCGCCCGGCGAGCGAACTCCGCGTCACCGCGGGGGCCGTCGTCCCGATGCAGGTCGTGGCGAAGGACGATCTCGGCGTGAGCGAGCTCCGCCTGCGGCACAAGGTCCGCGATTCCGAAGACGGCGCCCCGCCGGCGATCGTGCTGTACGCCGGAGACGCCTGGCCCGATCGGCTCGAAATCCAACACGAGTTCGATCTCGCCCCGCTCCGCCTGGCCCCGGGCATGCGCGTCCTCTACCACGCCGAGGCGACCGACGATTACGACCTCGGCTCGCCTCACGTGGGCCGCAGCCTGACCGGCACGTTGATCGTCGTCTCCGCCGAAGAGAAGCGGACCGAGCTGGCCGGCCGCCAGGCGGGATTGCAGGACGAGCTGGACCGCGCGTTCGACACGCAAACCCGCGCCCGGCAGCAGGTGGGAGAACTGTCGCTCCAGCTCGACAAGGCGGGGGAACTGCGCCCCGCCGACCTCGATCTGCTCAAGCGGATCGAGATCGAGCAGCGGAACGTCTCCGCGCGGCTGCTCAATCCGGCGGACGGCGTGCAAGTCGCCGCCCAGGCGCTGCTTGACGAGCAGGCGGCCAACGGCATCGACGATCCCGAAACGCGCGACCGGCTGCAGCGGATCGTGGGGACGCTGGCCGAGTTGGCCCGCGAGCCGCTGCCGGCCGTCGAGCGGGAGCTGACCCGCGCCCGCAAGCTGTCGCAGTGGAGTTCGGCCGCCGATCCGGCCGCGCCGCCCGAGGGCCCGAAAACGACTTCCGCCCGCGGCGCGGCGCCGCAGCAGGCCGCCGCGCTGGCGGAGGCCTCCCGCAGCCAGGACGACGTGCTCGAGTCGCTCGACGGACTTCGTTCGCTGCTGACGAAGTGGCGCAACCGCCGCGAGTTGGAGCACGACCTCGACGGATTGATCGCCGGTCAACGGAAAATCCACGAGGACTCCGCTGAAGCCGGCCGACGCACCTTCGGCCGCGAGCCCGCCGAATTGTCGCCGCAGGAACAAGCCGATCTGGCGCGGCTGGCCGACCGGCAGGCGCGTCAGGGGGACGAACTCGATCGGCTCGCGGCCAAGCTGGGAGAATCGGGGGCGAAGTTGGGCGCGAGCGATCGCGACGCGGGGGACGCATTGCTCGACGTGGCCGACCGCATTCGCCGGGGAGCGATGTCCGGCCGGATGCGCGAGGCCGCTGGGGAGCTGCAACGGAACGAAGTCGGGGCCGCGACCGCCCGCCAGCAGGAGCTGCTCGCCGAATTGGGCGATCTCAAGCCGTCGCTCGATCCGCCGGCCGCCAGCGACGCCGAAACGCTCTCGAAGCGTCTGGCCCGGCAGGAAGCGGAGTTCGAAGAGCATCTCCGCCGCCAGCGCGAAATTCACGAGCGGCTCGAAACGGCGCTCGCCGGGCCCGACCCCGCCGCCCGCCAGGCGGCGCTCGAGCGGCTGGTCAAGGAGCAACAGGAGCTGCGCGAGAAGACGCTCGATGCCGCCCGCCGGCTCCGCCGCCTCGAAGCGTCCCGCGCCGAGGCCTCCGCCCGCCGCGCCGCCGTCCGGATGCAGCAGGGCGAACAGGCGCTGGCCGGCGATTCCCCCGCCGCCGCCCGAGCGGACCTGGACGAGGCGCTCGACGACCTCGATCAGGCGCGGCGCGAGACCGCCGCCGCCCGCCGCGCCGCCGAAGAGCGGCTCGCCCGCGAGATGATGGAACGCATCGCCGACGATCTCGCCGGCATGATCGCCCGCCAGCAGCACGTGATCGACGAAACCGTCCGCCTGGAGAAGGTCCGCGGGGACCGCGGCAACTGGAGCCGCGCGCAGCTCAAGTCGCTCCGCGACCTGGCCGACGTGCAGGACTCGCTTCGCGCGGAGACCGTCCGCCTTGCCGAGACGGTCCGCGCCGCGGAGGTGTTCGCTCTCGTGCTGGAAGGGGCTGCCGGCCGGATGCAGGCCGCCGCCGCCCGCCTCCGCGAGCGCCGGACGGACGCGGCGACGGTCGCCCACGAGGAGGCCGCCCGCCAGCGATTCCGGGATCTCGTCGCCACGCTCCGGCCCGAGCCGCCGAAATCGGGCGACCCGGCGAGCCCGCCTCCCACGCCGCCCCAGGAAGGACCGGACGCGGACGGCATCCCGCAGCTCGCCGAACTGAAGTTGTTGAAACTGCTCCAGCAGGATCTCCTGGAGCGCACCGCCGATCTCGACGCGCTCCGCGCCGCACGCGGGGAACTCGCGCCGCAGGAGCAATCGGAGTTCGACGCGATCGCCGCCGCGCAGGGCCGTCTCGCCGATCTCGCCCGCAACCTCACCGCCCGCATGGCGCGACCGGCTGACGCGGTCGAGGGATCCGAACACCAGCCGAGCGGCGAAACGAAACCATCCGAGGGTCCGCCCCGACGGCCCGCGGAACCCGCCGAACGACAGCCGCGGCTGCGTCCCGTCGACGACGATCCGCTGCAGCGCGAGGACGCGCCGCTCCAGAAGCCCGCAGGAGAAAACTGACATGCGCCGCATCGCCGCCACGTTGTCGATCATGATCTTCGCCGGCATCGCCGCGCGCCCTGCCGCGACGGCTGGCGACCGCCGGGAGCCGCCGCGGCCGCCGCGGATCGATCGGCTCGAGCCGGCGGATGAGCCGCGGCCGGACCGTCCGCCCACCGCGGCGATGGCGGCGCCGTCGCTCGACGAGACGATCGGCCGGATGCGCGTCGTGCAGGAGCGGATCGCGCAGCAGGATCCCGGTCGCGAGACCCGCGCCCTCCAGCAGCGGATCATCGACGATCTCGACCGGCTCATCGAGCAGGCGAAGTCGCAGCCGTCGAGCGCGGGGGGCGGTTCTTCCGCGAATATCGCCCGCGCGGAGCCTGAACCCCGTCCCGCGGCGGAGCCCCCGACCGGCGATGCGAGCGCGACGAAGCAAGGGGGCGCCGGCGGCGAGCGGAGCGCGACCGCGAACGATTCCGAGGATCGCGTCGATCCCGGCCAGGCGACCGATGCCGTCCCCGACGCGCAGCGCGACCTCGTCCAGGACGTGGTGTGGGGGCATCTTCCGCCCGATGTCCGCCGGCAGATGCTCTCCACCTACACCGACAAGTATCTGCCCAAGTACGATGACGTCGTCCGCAAGTACTTCGAGGCCCTGGCGGAGCAGGATCGCGACGAGCGCTGAGAGATATCAGCCCGCAGCGCAAGCCAGGGAGAATCGCCCTGCGGGCTCGTCGCAAGACTCCGCCAGCCGGTCCGGCGCTCCTCCCTCGCTTGCGCGTCGGGCTATGATGAAGCGCTTCTCCTCGCGCGCGCGTCGGACCAAAATCTCCTCCTACCATTCCGGGCCTCCAACGGCTACATTCGATTCACGCCGTTCTCTCGCCCGAACCGTCCACCGCAACCGACCATCGCATGTCCCGCCCGCGCAACGTCGCTTCCAAACCGTCCGAGACCGAGTCGGACGCCGCGGGAATCCGCTTGCAGAAGTTCCTCGCCGCCGCTGGTTTCGGCTCGCGCCGCGCCTGCGAGGAGTACATCACCTCCGGCCGCGTCACCGTCGATGGAACGCGCGTCACGGAACTCGGCGCCCGCGTCCATCCCAAGCGGCAGACGATCCGCGTCGACGACGAGCCGGTCCGCCGCCAGCCGAAGCGGTATTTCCTGTTGAACAAGCCCGCCGGCTACGTCTGCACGCACCGCGATCCGGCGGGACGGCCGCGGGCCGTCGATCTCGTCGGGCAGAACGACCTGCGGCTGTTCACTGTGGGCCGCCTCGACGCGAACAGCCAGGGTCTGCTGCTGGTCACCAACGACGGCGACCTCGGCCAGAAGCTCGCCCACCCCCGCTACCAGGTGCCGCGGACTTACCGCGTGCAGGTGGCGGGAAATCCGAAGCCGGAAACGCTCGCCCAGCTCAAACGCGGTTTGCAGTTCGAGGAGGGCCGCTTCCGCGTGCGCGACGTGCGGCGGCTCAAGCAGCAGGGGAAAAGCGTCTTCCTCGAGCTCGTCCTCACCGAAGGCCAGAACCGCGAGATCCGCCGGCTGCTCGCCCGCCTGGGACACAAGGTGATCCATTTGGAGCGGATCGGCTTTGGCCCGTTGAAGCTCGGCCGACTTCCGGTGGGCGCGCACCGGCCGTTGCGGACGCAGGAGCTGGACGCCCTCCGCGAATACGTCGCCGGTCGCACCGACAAGCCGCCGGAAGCCAAACGCCCCCGCCGCGCGCCCCCCCCCGGCGCCCCCCAAA
>JBBDNU010000008.1:0-1622 GCA_040877365.1 Planctomycetales bacterium | reverse complement strand
GCTGATAGCTGATAGCTGATAGCTGATAGCTGATAGCTGATAGCTGATAGCTCCCCGCCGAAGGCGACCCATGCGCATCGAAACCTACGACACCACCCTCCGCGACGGCAGCCAGGGGGAAGGCGTGCACTTCTCCCTCCAGGACAAGCTGCTCATCACCGCCCGGCTCGACGAGATGGGGTTCGACTACATCGAAGGGGGCTATCCGCTGTCGAACCCCAAGGACGCGGAGTATTTCCGCCGCGTCGCCGAGATGGACCTGAAGCACGCCAAGGTCGCCGCCTTCGGCATGACCCGCCGCCGCGGCGTCGCCGCCGCCGAGGACACCGGGATGCTCGCGCTGCGGAACTCGCACGCCCCGGTGGTGACGATCGTCGGCAAGACGTGGGACCTGCACGTCCGCGAGGTGCTCCGCGTCGACGAGGCCGAGAACCTCGCCATGATCCGCGACTCGCTCGCCTTCATCGCCCAAGGGAACCAGGAGGTGATTTACGACGCCGAGCACTTCTTCGACGGCTACCGCGCCAACCCCGAGTTCGCCCTCCGCACGGTCCGCGAGGCCGAAAAGGCCGGCGCGCGGATCGTCGTCCTGTGCGACACGAACGGCGGCAGCCTTCCCGAGTGGGTCGCCGAGTGCGTCGAGGCGGCCCGCGCGACGTTGGCGATCCCGATCGGCATTCACACGCATAACGACTGCGAACTGGCGATCGCCAACTCGCTCGCCGCCGTCGATCGCGGAGCGGTGCAGGTGCAGGGGACGATCAACGGCATCGGCGAGCGGTGCGGGAACGCCGACCTCGTCAGCGTGATCGCCAACCTCGTGCTCAAAAAAGGGCACGAGTGCCTCGCGCCCGGCGGCGTGCAGCGGCTGACGAAGCTCTCCCGCTACGTCTACGAGATCGCGAACATGAACTTCCGCGCCTCGCAGCCGTTCGTCGGCGCGAGCGCCTTCGCCCACAAGGGGGGGATGCACGTCCACGCGGTCAACCGGCTCGCCTCGAGCTACGAGCACATCGACCCGACGACCGTGGGGAACGAGCGCCGCGTGCTCGTCAGCGAGCTCTCCGGCCGATCGAACATCGTCGCCAAGACGACGAAGTACAAGCTCGACCAGGACCGCGAGCTGATGGCGAAGATCCTCGACCGCGTGCAGGAGCTGGAGAACGAGGGCTACCAGTTCGAGGCGGCCGAGGCGTCGTTCGACCTGCTGGTGAAGAAACTCTCCGGCACTTACAAGCCGAAATTCGAGCGGATTCGCTATCATGTCGAAGTGGGGGTCGAAGTCGAAGGAGACCGCCCCCGTCCGAAGCTCGCCGAGGCGACGATCAAGCTGAAGGTGAACGGCAACGTCGAGCACGTCGTCGCGGAAGGGGACGGCCCGGTGAACGCGCTCGACACCGCGTTGCGAAAGGCGCTCACGCCGTACTATCCCAATCTCGCGGAGATGCATCTGGCGGACTACAAGGTGCGGGTCATCGACTCGCGGGCGGCGACGGCGGCCCGCGTGCGGGTGATGATCGAATCGAGCGACGCGAAAGACGTCTGGAGCACGGTCGGCGTGAGCGAGAACGTGATCGAAGCCAGTTGGCTCGCATTGGTGGACAGCATCGAATACAAGCTCT
>JBBDNU010000007.1:42606-44138 GCA_040877365.1 Planctomycetales bacterium | reverse complement strand
CGCGCAAACCCTGTAAGGGTTTCACTCCCGCGTGTCACGGCGTCGTCCGGAGTGAAACCCTTTCAGGGTTTATTCGATTCAGTTCGATGGCCCAGGGTGCGCTCGCTTCGCGAGCGACCCTGGGCTTTGGAATGCAACCCTTTCAGGGTTGGAAATGCAGGATGTCGAGCGCGGGGCGGAATCGCCGGTAACGGCCGGCGGCGGATGCACCCTGAAAGGGCGCCATTCCAAAGCCCAGGGTCGCGCAGCGCACCCTGGGTCACGTGAACGTGCCCGCCGCGCGCAAACCCTGTAAGGGTTTCATTCCGCCGTATTGCGAGTCCCGTAGGACGGATCGGCAATCCGTCCGCCCCGGTCTCGTGGCCCGCCATGTTGCGCCGCCCGGAGTGCAACCCTTTCAGGGTAGCCCTTTCAGGGTTGGAAATGCGACCCTCGGGGTCGGCGTTCTCCGGTTTACCCCGAGTGAACTGGAAATCACCGGTCTGGAACGCGGTTTGCAACGTTGGCGGGGGTCTCTCTCGAATCGCGGTCGCGCTCCCGCTGCGGGGCGCGGCCGGTCCCGACGACTTTCGCCCCCTCTCCGCATGTCTTCCACGCTGACGTTGCCCGCCGAGTCGGCGAACGCCGTCGACCGGGACGATTCGGCCGCCGCGGCCGCGGTCCCGCGCGCGGGGGGGCTGCGCCCGGTGCTGGCGCCGCTGGCGGTCGTCGGGGCGTGCGTGGCGATCTACTGGCCGACGCTCGCCGCGCTGCCGGCGGTGTGGGAGCTGGATCCGAACTATTCGCACGGGTACGCGATCCCGTTCGCGTCGCTGTTGTTCGCGTGGCGGGCGTGGCGGCGGCACGGGCTGCCGGTCGCGGCCCGGGTCGACTGGTCCGACGCGCCGGCGGGCGTCGTGCGGATGCTGCTCGGCTTCGCGGTCCACGCCGGCTGTTTATTCGCCGAATTGCCGTTCTTCGACGTGCTGTCGCTGGTGCTGGTGCTGACCGGGGCCCTGGGAGTGCTGGGCGGGCGGGCGGCGCAGAGGGCGTATGGGTTCCCGGTCTTCTTTCTGATCTTCATGGCCCCGCTGCCGCTCCCCATCTACAACTGGCTGGCGCTCAACCTCCAGGAGTTCGCGAGCGCGGCGGGGGCGTTCCTGCTCCAGGCGGGAGGGGTGCCGGTGTTCCGCGAGGGGTGCCACATTCAGATCCCGGGCTACGCGATGGAAGTCGGGGCGGCGTGCAGCGGATTGCGGCAGCTCACGGCGATCGTGGCCCTGAGCCTGGCGACGGGGCACCTGAGCGGGCGGCGGTGGGCGTACAAGTGGGCGCTCGGGCTGTCGTCGATTCCGATCGCGGTGGCGGCGAACTGCATCCGCGTGACGCTGACCGGCTACATCATGCTCTGGTTCGGCCGCAAATGGGCGGAAGACATGTACCACACGTTGGAAGGACTGGCGATGGTCGGCGTCGCCGCCGTGCTGCTGTTGATGACCGCCGGCTTCCTGGCGTGGCTGCTGCCGGAGAAGGGGTCGAAGGTTGAAGGTTGA
>JBBDNU010000007.1:14687-42506 GCA_040877365.1 Planctomycetales bacterium | reverse complement strand
GAAGGTTGAAGGTTGAGGGTCCAGAGCACTCACTGCCATCCACTGTCCACTATCCACTGTCCACTATCATCAATGTCCTCTCTCGTTCTCCGAACCGGCGTCGTCGCCGTGCTGCTTGCCGCCGCGGGGGCGGGGCAGTATGCGCTGCTGGCGCACCTGGCGGCGGTGGAGGAAGTTCCGCCGACTCCTTTGGCGCAGCCGCTGGCGGCGTTGCCGGCGAGCCTCGGGCCGTGGAGCGGGGAGGACAAGGAGATCGAAGAGCAGTTGATGATCGGGGACGACCGCCTGTCGCGGGTGTACGTCGACGGTCCGCGGGGGCAGAAGGTGACGCTGTGGATGGTCTACTCGGGGACGGGGGAGGACCGGCAGCACCACCCGGAAATCTGCATGGCGGTCGCCGGGCAGCCGGAGGACCCCGGGGTGCGGCAGACGCTCGCCGTGCCAGGGGATCCGCACCCGGTGCAGCAGTACCGGTTCGGGCGGACGGGGAAATCGCAGTGGGTGTTCTACTGGCACTACACGCTGCCGGCGGCGGCGGCGGAGGGGCGGGAGCTGACCGCGGCCCAGCAGTTGCACCGCAAGCTGCGGCGGAAGACGGGGAGCGTGACGATCGAAGTGTTCGCCCCGGAGAGCGCGCCGACCGACGTGGAGGGGGCGCGGGACTTCGTGCGGCTGGTGGACGCGGCGGTAAGGAAGCTCGTGCCGGAGGGTTCGGTCCGCGGGAGCGAGCGCGTGCCGGTGAAGTATGTCGGCGGGGCGGGGGGGTAGAGGAAGGAGGAAGGAGGAAGGAGGAAGGAAGAAGGAAGAAGGAAGAAGGAAGAAGGAAGAAGGAAGAAGGAGGAAGCGGTGGCCGTTGGCCACGGTCGGAACGATACACTACGCGGGTCACGAGGATGAGGACATTCGTCATGTTGGGAACGCAAGGTCATCGCGGCGGCAAGCTCTGGCGGGTCTCGCGCAAGGGAGGGGCGCGGGGGATCGTGGTGTTCGGGCTGCTGGCGGCCCTGGGGGTCGGCGGCTGGCTGGGAGTGCAGGGCTGGCTTCGCGGGCAGCCCGCGTCGCTGTGGCGGCAGGCGGAACAGGCGGCCAAAGCCGGCGACCACGAGGCGTCGGAGCTGCACCTCCAGAACCTGCTGCAAAAGGCGCCCGAGCACCGCGACGCGCACCTGGCGCTGGCGAAGTCGCTGGTCGAGGTGGCGAAGAAAGACGATCCGCGGGTGACGTACGCCCATCATCCCGCGGCGATCGAGCACTTGCAGCGAGCCTGGGAGCTGCAGAAGGACGACCTCGACACGGCGGAGCTGCTGCTCGCAGCGGACCTCCGCAGCAACCGCCTCGAACAAGGCGCGCCCGTCGCCGAGGAGGTGCTCCGCCAGAAGCCCGATCATGCCGAGGCGCTCTACCTGCTGGCCCGCGTGGCGTTCGGCAAGCAGAACTTCGCGCAGGTCGACGCGCTGCTCGCCCGGCTGAAGGCGCTGCCCAACGAGCCCCGCCCGCGCACGTTGGCGCTGGCGGCGACGACGGCGTGGCTCACGAAGAACAACGCGAAGTACGTCGCGGCCCTGGAGGAGACGCTCGTCTTCGCCGGCGACGCGCAGGCCGAGATGGAAGACACCGACCTGATGGCCCTGCAAGGGCTGCTGGCGGCGTCGGTCGAGCAGGCGAACACGCCGGTTGAAGCGAACCGCCGGGCGGCCGCGGCGCTGGCGGTGCTCGAGCGGCCCGCCCCGCCGAGGCGCGAGGCGGACGCGGCGCTGCAGGCGCTCGTCGTCGGCGGGAACCTGGCGGAGCGGCTGCCGGGGGCGGCGGGCGAGGTGCGGGCGGAAATGATCAAGCTGCTGGAGCGGAGCGCGAAGCTGGGCGGTCCGGCGCTGGCGGCCGTGCCGGTCCGGCCGAGCGCGTTCGCGCAGGCGGCGCTCGTGGAGGCGGCGCTGGGCCGCCGGGACGAGGCGGAAGCGGTCCTGACGAAGGGGGTCGAGGCGCTGAAGAAGGGCGAGGCGCCTCCGCTGGCGGCGCTCGAGCTGCACCTGGTCGCGGCGCAGCTGCTGGCGGCGCACGGGCGGTTCCGCTCGGCGGAGGCGCACGTGGCGGAGCTGCTCAAGCAGCGGGAAGGGGCGGGGTGGGGGCATCTGCTGGCGGGGAACATCGCCATGCTGGAGGGCCGGTACGACGCGTCGCTGTCGCACCTGGCGGAGGCCCGCTCGAAGCTGGGCAACACGCTGGCGGTGAAGTTCTCGCTGTCGCGGACGCTGATCGCGCTCAAGCGGTGGGAGCGGGCGCTGTCGTACCTCGACACGCTGCACGTCGATCCCCAGACCCTTCCGCCCCACGAACGCCGCTGGGCCGAGATGAACCTCGCCGGGGGGCAGGCGGTGCACCTGCTGCAAGCCCAGGCGCGGCTGGCGATCGACGACGTGCGGGGGGCGGAGCGGCACCTGGCGGAATTGCAGGGGGGCCGGTTCGAGCCGATCGCCGCGGCGATGCAGGTCGCCTATCTGTGGAACAAGGGGAAATCGCAAGAGGCGGCGGAACTGGTCCAGGCGGTGCGGAACCGGTTCCCGGACGACTTGCAGCTCGCGCGGCTGCACGCGACGATGCTCGACCGCCGCGGGCAGAACGCGGCGGCGGAGCGGGTGCTGGCGGGGCTGGCCGAGCGGCATCCGGCCGACCTGGCGGTGCAGATGGCTTCTTGCCAGTGGCTGGTCGGGCAGCGGCGGTTCGACGAGGCGCTCGCGCGGATCGCGGAATTGCGGGAGCGGTTCCCGCAGGCGGCGGCGTTGCAGTTGCTCGAAGCGCAAACGCTGTTGCGGGCGGACCGGCCGGCGGAGGCGATGCAGGCGGTCCAGCAGCTCGATGAGAAGTCGCTCGGCGAGGCGCGGGACGTGATCGGCGTGCTCGCGGCGCTGCGGCTGAACGAGCTGGACGAGGCGGCCCGCGGGCTGGAAAGCCTCGCCGGGTCGGAACGGCGGAACGCCGCCTCGACGCTGCTCGAGGCGAACCTCGCGTCGGCGCGGGGCGAGACCGACGAGAGCATCGACGCGCTGCAGCAGACGATGCAGTACACGAACCTCCGCTCGGTGGCGGGGCAGTTGTTGTATCGGGCGGTCCTCCAGTTGGCCCAGAAAGAGGGGCCCGCGCCGGCGGCGGACCGGCTCCGCGAGCTGCTCGACCAGTATCCGAAGGAGCCGGCGCTGTTGATGGCGCAGGTGGACCTGCAATGGCAGCAGGACGAGCGGGCCGCCGCGCTCACGACGCTCGAATCCGTGATCGAGGCGAACCCGCGGCTGAGCTGGCCGGTGTTCGTCAAGGCGAAGCTGCTCACGCTCGAGGACCGGCGGCCGGAGGCGATGCGGGTCCTCGACGACCTGCTGCAGCAGGACCGGTCGCACCTCGAAGCGCGGGTGCTGTTCGCGAGCCTGCTGATGCAGGAGCAGCCGGCGCTGGCGGTCGAGCTGATCGACCAGGGGCTCGCCGTACACCGGGACCATCCGCGGCTCGCACTGTTGAAGGCGTCGGCCCTGGCCCTGTCGAACCAGCTCGACGAGGCGATCGCCGCCGCCGCCGCGCTCGAGAAGGCGCAGCCGAACTTCCCGCAGACGTACCTGCTGCTGGCGCAGTTGCACGTCCGCGGGAACCAGCCGGACGAGGCGGTCGAGGACGTGAAGCGGGGGCTCAAGCAGTTGCCCGGCGACGTGGGCTTCGTCCGGACCGGCATCGCCCTGCTGTGCCAGTTGCGGAAGTTCGAGGACGCCGACAAGCTCGCCCGGATGGCCAGCTCCTCGGGCGAGGTGGCGCTCGCGGCGACCGAAGTGTTCCTGCAAGCGGGCCGGCTGGCCGAGGCCCGCGTCTGGGCCGAATTGGCGCTCAAGCGGACGCAGCTCGAGCAGCGGGACGCCGCGCGGCTGCTCCTGGGGGACGTCGCCCGGGCCGAGGCGCGCCAGGCGGAGGGAGACGCGCGGGGCCGTCTGCTCCGCGAGGCCGGCGAGCAATACGCGGCGGTCGCCGACGGGAGCTCGCGGTGGCAGACCGACGGGACGGTCCGCCTGTTGCAGGTGCAGGCGTTCGACTCGAACGAGGTGGACGCCGCGTTCGAGCGGGCGGACCGCCTCCGCAAGGATCTCGATCCCGCCGCCGCGCCGGTGGCCTTGGTCGACGCGCTGATCGCCGTCAGCCGCAAGGCGGGCAAGACCGAAGCGATGCGGTCGCTGATCGACGCGGCGGTGTCGAACCGCCCGGACCAGATGCAGTACCTGATGGCGAAGGCGGAGCTGGCGACGGAGCAGAAGGACTTCACGGCGGTCATCGACGAATTCCAGAAGCTGGCGCAGGACCATCCGCGGCTCGCGGGGCCGTCCTACGCCCAGGCCTGGCTGTGGGCCCAGCGGGCGAACCCGCGGCTGGCGCTGCAATCCCTCGACGAGGCGTTGCGCCGCCAGCCCGACCTGCTCGCCGCGCGGCTGCTGGCGATGGAGCAGCACAAGCGGCTGGGGAACCCGTCGGAGATCGTCCGCCAGGCGGAGGCGGCCCTGGAGCAGAACCCGCAGTTGTGGGACGTCCATCTCGCGCGGGCCGAGGCGCTCCGCGAGGCGGGACTCGACGAGGAGTTCCAGGCCGCGCTGCAAGGCAGCCGGGACCGGTTGCAGGCGCTCATCCAGGAGGGGTCGAAGGAGGTCGCGGTCCATTTGACGCTGGCCCGGCTGCACCGACTGAACGCGGAGCTCGATCCGAGCGAGGCGGTCCTCAAGACGGCGCTGGAGTTCGCGCCGCGCGACTTGGCGCTCGTCGGCGAGATGATCGACCTGCTGAGCGCCCGCGAGCGGAGGTCGGAAGCGGAAGAACTCGCCCGAACGATCGCGGAGCATCCCGAAACGGCTGGGCAGGGGACCGCGTTCGGCCGGCTGTTCTACCGCGAGAAACTGTACGCGGCGGCCCGCCTCGCCGCCTCGCGCGAGCTGCAGGCGTCGACCGAGGCCGAGCGGCTCGCGGCGGATTGGCTGTTGGGAGACGTGGCGCTCGCGGAAGGCGAGGCGGACGGGGAGCGGGAGCACTTCCTCGAGGCCTGCGAGCATTACCGGCGGATGCTGGAGGTCCAGCCGACGCACCTGGTGGCGGGGAACAATCTGGCGTGGGTGCTGGTGAGCCATCTGGACGATCCGCAGGAAGCGCTCCAGGTGGCGGAGCGGGTCCGAGCGGACTCGCCAGTGCATGCGCTGCACCCGTCGTTCGTGGACACGCTGGCGCGGGCGTATCGCAAGGCGGGGAAGCTGGCGGAGGCGCAATCGCTGCTGGAGGACAGCCTGTTCGTCAATCCGGAGCAGGTGAGCCTGCACCTCGAGCTGGCGCAGGTGCACGTCGACGCCGGCAACCGGGCCGGCGCGCGGAAAGCGCTGCAAGCGGCCCTCAACCTGCCGCTGGACGAACGGCAGGCCGAGCAGGTCCGCAAGCAGTTGGCGGAGCTCGACTGACTCGTATTTCGTCAATCCGGTTCGATTTGCAGCCCGGCCGCTCGATTCGGCCGGGCTGCTGTCGTTCCGGTCGCTCGGGAACGGCGTTCGCGAATAGGACGGCGGCTTGGGGAATCGTGCGCAAGTTGATTCCGGCCTCGGCGAGGCGACAAACTTCTCCGAAGTCTCCCAAAGCCCCCATTATTCGTTTCGGGTAGGTGTATCTACTTACCCTCAGGGAGACTCTTGGGAGCGGATCAGGGTGAGACCGATGGAAACTTTCGGCGCATCGGGAAAAATCGGAAGAAAGGTGTTTACTTTCGTATTCACGCGCGTCATCATCGGCAATCACTCGAGATGTATGACGTTGACCTGAGGCAACAGAGTTGTCCTAAGCTTCCCGGATTGACAGCCTCCATGCGACCCAGACATCCCAGACGGCGCATTCGGACGAACGAAGAGCGATGATGCGACGAAGCCTCTGCAACTGATTGGAAACAGTGAACTGCGGTGTAGTTGGATCTTCCCTGCTGCTCGTGCGGGCCGATGAACCTCGACGCTGCCTCTGAAGTCATTGGCGACCGCGCGCTACTTCCCGAGTGGTGCATGATGCCTGCCGAGCCCGTGGCGCTGATCGTGACGTCGGACCTGGATCTGCTGGACCGCCTGGGAAGCCTGGTCGCTTCCCGCTGCCAGTTCCGGGCCTATCCCTGCTCCAATGTGAATGCCGCCGAGATCCTTCTGCGGGGGGCGAGCTTCGGGACCGTGTTCCTCGACGTTCGTCCCGAGCACCTCCTGGAAGGGACCACGAGCTTTCTGGAATTGATCCAGAGCCAGCGGCTGAAGGGGGTCGACCTCGTCGCCCTCTCCGAAGGGGACCTGCCGCTGGACGTCGCGATCCTGGTGGATCTGCTGGCGGTGCGGCACCTGAACGTGGCGCTGCCGGAGGCGGAAGTCGACGACGTGCTCGCCTTCGTGGCCGCCGGCGGGCGGGTCAACGGGCACCGCCGCGTCCCCGAACACCGGGCGCTGTCGGTGAACAACGTCTCGATCATGACCTACACGGCGGCGATGTTCTCGACGATCGAGGAGCTGCGGCGGGTCGCGCATCGCAACGTCACGCTCCTGCTCACGGGGGAAACGGGCACCGGCAAGACGACGATGGCCCGCATGATCCACCAGCTCTCGGAGCGGGCCAAGGAGTCGTTCCAGCACGTGGCTTGCGGCGCCTTGCCCTCGGAACTCATCGAGAGCGAGTTGTTCGGGCACACCCGCGGGGCGTTCACCGGGGCCGACCGCGCCAAGATGGGCCGGTTCGAGGCGGCCAGCCGCGGCACGCTGCTGCTCGACGAAATCGACGTGCTCAGCCCGAAGGAACAGGTGAAGCTGCTCCGCGTGCTCGAGACGGGACAGTTCGAGCCGGTCGGTTCGCTGGAGACGCGAACCTCTCAGGCGCGGCTGATCGTCGCCTCGAACGTGGACCTCGAGGACCTGGTCGCCTCGGGCGAGTTCCGCTCCGACCTGTACTACCGCCTGAACGTGCTCCAGTTCCACTTGTTGCCGCTGCGGCAGCGCGTTCTCGACATCGTGCCGTTCGCGGTGCAGTTCGTCGCGGACTGCTGCCAGGAGCAGAAGATCGAGATCGAGACGGTGTCGCGGGACTTCCTCCAGGCGGTGAAGGACTATCACTGGCCGGGGAACCTCCGCGAGTTGAAGAACCAGATCCAGCGGGCGGTGCTGTTCAGCCTCGACGGCCGGCTGACTCGCAGCGACCTGAACAGCACCGTGCTCGACGGCGGGCCGTCGCCCTATGCCCGCCGTTGCCCGCCGAACACGAGCCTCGCGGACCAGGTGGCGCTCACCGAGCAGCAGATCCTCCTGCAGGCGCTGCGCGAGAACGACTTCAACCGCACGGCGACCGCCCGCAAGCTCGGCCTCAGCCGCGTCGGGCTGTACAAGAAGCTCCACAAGCACGACCTGATGGAGCGGAAGAGCTGAGCGGCTACGGCTCGAAGGCCTCGACCCGCACGAGGTACACGTTCACCTCGTCGCCTTCATTGACGGCGGTCGCGGCGGCTTCCAGCGAATACAGCCCTTCGATGCCCAGGCACAGGCTGTCGACCTCGACGATCGCGTTCACGTGGCAGCCGCGGTTCGCGATCCGCCGCGGCGCCAGGTGAAACACCTTCTGCGCCAGGTCGACGTCCCCCAGGAGCACCTCCCGCTCGACGAGCAGCGCCCGGTCCTCGGGGGGG
Organism: Planctomycetales bacterium; assembly: GCA_040877365.1. Taxonomy (GTDB): domain Bacteria; phylum Planctomycetota; class Planctomycetia; order Planctomycetales; family Planctomycetaceae; genus JBBDNT01. Next base: position 34,807 of record JBBDNU010000007.1, on the reverse strand, counting down.
GGCGTGGCGCCCGCCGAATGGAGTTGCAAGTTCGTCCCGGCGACCGTGTTCGCCTGGAGGTAGCGCGCGGCCGCGGCGCGGGCCGCGTCGCGGCGGGCGCGGCCTTCGTCCGTCTGCACGCCGTCCCAAGGGGACCGCGCCCCCGCGAGGGCCGCGGCGGCGACGGCGTTCTCGAGTTCGATGCGGGTCAGCCACAGGTAGCCCAGATCGGCCACCATGACCAGCGCCGCGAGAAACAGCGGGCTGACGAGCAGGAACCACAGCGCCACCCCTCCGCTCCGGCGAGCGCAGCAGCCGGTGCATCGTCCTGGGGGTCGCGTTGCGCGGCGGACCATCGCTGGAAACTCCTACGAAGCCGCGTTCAGGTGCGGGCAGACGATTTCGGTCCGGGTGCGGCGCTCCACCAGCGACACGCCGAAGAAGCCCAGTACGTTCGGCGCGAGGTTGGCCGAATCCACGACGACGGTGACCCGCACCGTCCCGAACCGCTCGCCCGGGGGCACCGGACCGGAGGGATCACCGCTCGGCGCGAGATACTCCAACACGACCGCCCCGGAGGGAGCGAGCCCTGCCGCCGCCAGGGTCCGGTCGACCCGCTCCTTCACGACCTCGTTGGCGTTGTGGGGGACGCTCGACGAGTCGAGAATGCTCTCCTCTCCGCGGAGTTGCGGGACGGTGAGGTCGGCCGCCGCCCGAGCGCCGGCGAACGCCGCCTCCTTCACGTGCTGCCAGTTCGCCAGCAACATTCCCAACTGGATGACGACCAGGAGGAACAGGATGACGAGCGGCAACACCAGGAGCAATTCGATCGGCACGCCGCCGGCGCGGCGGACGTTCCGGACCGTGCGGCGGGCAGGCGGGCTCGGCCAGCGGCCATGGTTCCGATTCCGCCGACCGCACATCAGGATTGCCCTTCCCGGATTTCCAAACCGCCCTTAGTCTGCCGCGCCCCTCGAACTCACGGCGCGATTGCGATTTATCCGCAAATCTCGCGCCGCGGGGCCGATGCCACAATGGGGATCGGCCCTCGCGCCTCCTTCGGGGTGACGGGTTTCGACCGGCTGTAAACCGCTCCGCGCAATGCGCGCAAACGATTGCTGGCGCTCATCACCCGGCGATTGCGATCCATGTGGCTCGGGGTCGAAGTCCACCGCTTGTAAGGGTCATCCCTACTCCAATTCCCGACCTTGTCCGATCTTTGATCGCGACGGAGGGGTCGACTTGGCACGAAAACTGCTTTTCCATCAACCCCGCCGGTGGGTGCTCTGGATCCGACGAACTCTCTCTTCGCCGATCGGCCCCGGCTTCCGACTTAGTTCTCCGCGATTCTCCCGGATCCACGCGATGCAACCAGGGCGGCGTTCCGTCGCGAGACGGGGAATGGCGACGATCGAGATCCTGATCGTCGGGACGGTGCTGGGGCTGGGCCTGATCGCTGGCGTGGCCGTCCTCAAACAGGCCTTCCAAACGAGAACGCGGGCCGTCGCCCGCGGAATTTCGCGTCCGCACGATCCACTGGCCGCCGCCACGCCGCGCGGGCTGAGCCAGTTCGGGCTGCTCTCGTCGAGCGGCGGTCCGGCGGATGTTTCGGGCGATCGGGAGTAGGCCATGTTCCGTGCGGCCGAGTCGATCCGCAATATTCGGCGATCTCCCGTCGCGCGGGGGGAATCGCCGCGAGCGGCCGCGTTCCGAGGGTCGCGACCGGCGATGGGGGGGGTCGCTCCGGCCGCATCTCGGGGCGGAACGATGACGCTGCAACTGCTGCTGGTGCTCCCTTTGATGATCCTGGGGACGCTCGCCGTGCTGCAGTTCGCGCTGACGTCGGTGGTCGAGGGGGGGGTGCGATCGGCGGCGCGGGCCGGGGCCGACGTCGCCTCCCGAGGCGGCGGGATGCCGGAGGTGCTGGCCGCCATCGAGTCGGTGCTGGCGACGCACGGGGTGAACGTGCCCGTTCAGTCGGGCCCGGCGCGGGGCAACCTGCTCGTGTTGCTCGAGTCGCCGGAGCGCCCGGAGGTCGGCATCGCCGGCAATCCGGCGATCCAGGCGACCCCGTCGGGACCGCGTCTGCGGCGCGGGGAAGTCCGGGTGACGGTCTGCATTCAATTGACCGGCGGGCCGGGCGATCCGGTCCCGAACTGGCTGCGGTTCGCGGGGTTCTCGCTGCAGGGATACCAGGTGCTGTCCAGTTCGCTGGCGGTCCGCGAGACCGCGCGCGAAGCCGCGCTCGTCTCGCAGCGGGTGGAGTTTCATCCGCCCGAGCGTGCAGCAGGGTGAGATTTCGCGTATCGTGGGGCCTTGTTTCCGGTTTTCGGCTCGCGGCATCACGGCAGAGGATCGAGGGGCATGGAGAACATTGCGATTCCGACTTGGATCTGGGCCGCGGCGCTGGTCGCGTTCAGCGTGACGGCGATGCTGACGGACCTGCGTTCGCGACGGATCCCGAATGTGCTGACGGTGCCGTTCTTCGCGGCGGGGCTCGTTTATCAGGCGGTCGTGAACGGCTGGGCGGGGCTTGGCAGCGCGGGGCTGGCGTTCCTGATCGGGTTCGGGACGCTGTACCTGCTGTGGCTGGTGGGGGCCGGGGGCGGGGGGGACGTGAAGCTGATGGGCGCGATGAGCGTCTGGCTCGGCCCGATGCTGACGTTCGTCGTGCTCGCGGGAAGCGTGGGGCTGACGTTCGTGTGGGCCGTGGGCATCGCCGCCTATTCGTTTTTCGGACGGGGGTTGGACAAGACCCGGAACCGATATGTGTGGAAGGCCTCGCAGCGGAACGACAAGTACGCCAGCGGGAAACAGAAGCGGCGGATCATCGCCTACGCCGTCCCGGTGGGATGCGCCGTCTGGGTCGTCGTCGCCTTGCACCTGCTCAAGGAAATTCCCTCTTGACGAATCCCTCGCTTTCGCGCATCTTGGAGTTGCGCGAAATTGCCGATTTTAACGGTTTTCGCTATTCTGCCCGGAACCACTGTGCTCGTTGAGGGGAGGGGACCATGGCGGCAGCAACGCGGCGAGTCGGATACGTGCGTCTGGCAATGGCGGGACTCGTGCTGGTTCCCCTGTCGTGGGCGGTGATCTCCCGCGCGCAGGAAACCGAAGTCGCGCCCGCTCCGGCGGCGACCGCCGCCACCACGGCCGACGCCATCCGGCGGGAAATGGCGATTCAGGAGCAGCGGCACAAGGAGCGCGTGGCGGAGCTCGACGCCCTGAAGACGCGCGTCGCGGCGGAAGCCTCCGATGAAGCCAAGGCGGACGCCCGGCGCCTCGACGACATCATCGCCAAGGAGCAGCGCGACTACGCCGCCCGGCGGCTCGTGCTGCAAGAGCTGCTCGCCGCGGATCCCGGGGTGGCCGGGCTCCGGAACGATGCCGCCGAGGTGCGCGAGTGGAACAGCCTCGCCAACGCGGTCGGCCGGCTGAACCAGAGCTACGTGGTGGCCCCGGTCATCTCGGATTACGCGGCGAGCGGCGGAAGCTACTACATCGACCGGGAAGTCCCGCTGCGCCGCGTCGATCCGCGCGTCGGGGAGATCGAAGGGGTCGAGCCGGGCGTCGCCCGCGTGGATTGGGTGCGGCTCCCGCCGCCGCTCTACGTCGGATCCGGGGGGGTCCGCGCGCTCCCGAGGTGGCTCTACGGTTACGGCGATTGGCCGGTGGGAGTCCCAGTGGGCGGCACGTTGCCGCGCGACGAAGAAGTCCTCCGGCTGCGGCAGAACGTGCGGGAGTTGTCGAAGGAGGTCGAAGATCTCAAACAGCGGCGCGGCGTCGCGCCCGTCGAGCCGACCAACCCGGAACCGAAGCCGTAACGCTCCGCTCTCCGCGTCCCACGCCGCCGGCGCGACGGCGGCCGAAGTTGTCCATTGTTCCGCAGCCCGGTTGCCGCTCCGCAACCGGGCTGCGGCGTTGCGCCGGAACCCCGCCCGCCATCATTCCCCGATCGCTCGCATGACCGCGATTCTTCTGAGTTTGTTGATCGTGGCGGCCGAAGCGCCGGCCGCGCCGAGTCTCGCCCCGGCCGACGTTCCTGCGCAAATCGATTTCGCCCGCGACATCCGGCCGATCTTCGAATCGCGCTGCTTCGACTGTCACGGGCCCGACACGCAGGAGGCGGGGCTGCGGCTCGACCTCCGCATCGCGGCGCTGGAAGGCAGCGACAACGGCCCGGTCGTCCTCCCGAAGGACGCCGGCAAGAGCGAGTTGATCCATCGCGTGACGGCCAAGGACCAAGCCGAGCGGATGCCCCCCGACGACGACCCGCTCGAGCCGCGGCAAATCGCGCTGCTCGAGGCGTGGATCGAGCGCGGGGCCGAATGGCCGGACGACGGCGTGCCGGTCGTGCGTCAGCAATCCGATCACTGGGCGTTCCGCAAGCCGGTCCGCCCCGTGCCGCCCGCAGTGAAGAACGCCGCATGGGTCCGCACGCCGATCGACCGGTTCATTCTGGCGAAGCTCGACGCGGAGGGAATCGAGCCGTCTTCCGAGGCGGATCGCCGCACGCTTCTGCGGCGGCTGCATCTCGACCTGACCGGCCTGCCGCCGACCCTCGCAGAGACGGAAGCGTTCCTCGCGGACGAAAAGCCCGGCGCCTACGAGCGGCTGGTCGATCGGCTGCTGGCTTCGGAGCATTTCGGCGAGCGGTGGGGCCGGCATTGGCTCGACCTGGCCCGCTACGCCGACAGCAACGGCTACGAGCTGGACAAGCCCCGCCCCAACGCCTGGCGCTACCGCGACTGGGTGATCGCGGCATTCAATTCCGACATGCCTTACGACCGCTTCGTCGTCGAGCAGGTCGCGGGGGACCTGTTGCCGGACGCGACGCTCGCTCAACGGACCGCGACCGGTTTTCACCGCATGGCGATCACCAACACCGAGTCGGGCATCAACCAGGAGGACTACCGCAACCGCGAGGTCGTCGATCGCGTGAACACGATCGGGGCGGCGTTCCTCGGCCTGTCGGTCGGCTGCGCGCAGTGCCACAGCCACAAGTACGATCCGATCCCGCAGCGCGAGTATTACCGGTTGTACGCATTCTTCAACAACATGGACGAGGTGGACCTCGATCTCCCGGGCGCCGAGGCGGAACGCGAGGCCTACGACCGGGAGCTGGCCGCGCACGAGGCCCGCGCCCAGCGCGTCAAGCGTCGCGAGACGGTCTTCGCGGAGATGCGGAAGCAGGGGATCGACGAGTGGCGGAGCGGCGAACTGGCGCGGATCGAGACGGCGCGGCGTGCTGTGGCACGGCCCGCTGGGGGTCCCCCTGCTGAGGGCGGGTCCGTTTCCGCGACCGCTTCGTCGAAAACGAGCTCGCCTCCGGATGCCGCGCCCGTGCCGCAATCGTTGGCGGAAGCCCTCGCGCCGCTCGATCTGCCGGAGGAGACCCGCGACGCGCTCCTGCTTTCGCCGGACGAGCGCGACGGCCGGCAGCGGGCGCTGATCTCGGAACTCGCAGAGTCGCTTCCGCTCCGGGTCGACCGCGCCGCCGCCGAGCGGCGGATGCTGAGTCTCGAAAAGGACTTCATCGTTCCTCCGCAGGCGATGGTCACCGTCCCGCGCGCGAAGGATCCCCGCGCCACGCACGTCCTGCTGCGGGGGGACTTCAAGGCGCGCGGTCCCGAAGTCCGGCCGGGCACGCTCTCCGTGTTGAACGAACTCGATCCCCGCGGCGAAACGCCCGATCGGCTCGATCTGGCCCGCTGGCTCGTGCACGACGACAACCCGCTCGCCGCCCGCGTCGCCGTCAATCACGTCTGGAAGCACCTCTTCGGCCGGGCGCTGGTCGCCACGATGGACGACTTCGGCACGCAGGGAGAGGAACCCTCGCACCCCGAGCTGCTCGACTGGCTGGCGGTCGAGTTCCGCGAGAACGGCTGGGGCCGCAAACGCCTGATCCGCACGATCGTCACTTCCGCGGCGTATCGGCAATCCTCGAAGACGCGCCTTGAGCTGGAGCGGATCGACCCGCTGAACGCGCTCGTCGCCCGGCAGGACCGGCTGCGGGTGGAAGCGGAGATCGTCCGCGATTCGTTCCTCACCGCCGGCGGCCTGCTGCACCGCGCGATCGGCGGCAAGCCGATCCAGCCGATCGTCCCCGACTCGATCCGCGACATCGCCTACAAGTACCAGCTCGTGTGGGAGACGAGCGCCAGGCCGGAGCGGTATCGCCGCGGCGTCTACGTCCGCTTCAAGCGGTCGAACCCGTATCCCAGCCTGATCGCGTTCGACTGCCCCGAGTCGAACCAGACGGCGGCGCAGCGCGACCGCTCGAACACGCCGCTGCAAGCGCTGACCACGCTCAACGATCCGGTGTTTCTGGAATGCGCGCAGAACCTCGGCCGGAAGCTGGCGGTGGAAGGGCCGAGCGATCCCAGGGAGCGCATCGCGTTGGCGGGCCGGATCTGTCTTTCGCGGCCGCTCGCAGAGGGCGAGACGAAGGCGCTGCTCGACTTCTACCGGGCGGAACTGGCCGCATATGATGCAGCGCCGGCGGAGGCGGAACGGTTCGTCGGCGAGTACCGCGTCGAGGGCGTCCCCGCCGCGGAGCAAGCCGCCTGCACCGCGCTCGCCCGGACGTTGATGAACCTCGACGAGTTCCTGACCAGAGAGTGAGGCGGGACCCGATTCACTCCGCGATGCGGAACGCCGCGGTGACGGCCACGCGGTATTCGATTTTCTGCGGCAGGGCGCCGACCGCCTCGGGCGGACCGTCGCCCGATACGTTCCTCGATTCGATGCGCTGCATCGTCCGGTACAGCCCGGAGCCGTAGCCGCCGTAGAGCGAGCCGTCGTAATCGGTGTCGGGCGATGCATGGCTGCTGATGCCCGCGAGGGGGCCGAGCTTCGCGCCCGCCGCCGCGGCCAGCCGTTCCGCCTCGGCCCTGGCCTTCCCGAACGCCTCCGCGGTGGCCTTGTTCAGATCGGCCTGCGGGACCGGGGCGGCGAACAGGAACACCGGCGTGCCCGGCTTCTCCTCGTCGCCGCCGTATCCGCCGTACCCCCCGAACTCCTCCATCAACTCCTGCTCCTCGGCCGACAGCTTCTCCTCGCCGACTCCGGCCAAATCGGCGTCGACGACTTTCTTCTGGAGCGGCTGCACCGCCAGCAGCAGCTCGCGGGACGACTTCGCCTGGAGCTTCCATTCGGCCGTGAGCGTGGCGACGACCGCCACTTGCTCGGACGCGGCCGGTTTCTTGCGGCCCGACTGCCGCAGCCGCTGGGCCAGCATCGTCTCCATCTGTTTCTGGCGATCGGTTTTCGATTCCGTGATCCGCGGCTCGTCGACCTGGATCGAGTCCTTGTCGGCGCCGAACGCCGCGAGCTGCACCCGCGCCGCGGCGATGCGATCGTCGAGGGCCGCCAGCGCCGCCTCCGGGTTGCTCCCCTTGCCCATCACGTCGACCTGCAGCCGCATCACCTCGGGCTGCCGCTCGAGCGTCACCGTGCCGGTGGCGGCGATCGTCCCGGAGGCCGCGCCCAGTCCGTCGTAAAGTCCGCCGAGTTGCGCGGCCGCGGGCCGCGCGTCCGCCACGAGCAGAAATAGCATCGCCAGGGCAATCGTCGCGCGTTTCATGGCAGTGTCCTTATTTCCTGAACTAGCAGATGGAACCGCAGACAAGAGAAATCCTGACCACGGATGGGCGCGGATGAGCACGGATCTTCGTCCTTCGCACTGCAAACGTTTCAGTTCTGTTCTTCTTGCGCGAATTCTTCAGGCGGCGATCGCGGAGGGTCTCGCGTGCTTGCCTCGCCTTTTCACCCACGCGCTCGCAGGAAATCTCGACCACGGATCGCACGGATGGGCACTGATGAAGAAGGAATATCCGTGCTCATCAGTGCCCATCCGTGATCAAGCATTGCTTTGGTTCCGACTCCGCCGGGCTGGGCCCATCCGTGGTGAACTGCCTTTCGGTGCATTCGCCTGGGCCCCGATTCCAGCTTTCTCCGCGTTCTCGGCGCTCTCGGCGGTTCAGAGATTTCGGCTTCACCGCCGGCGACGGTTCGAACCGCCGAGAGCGCCAAGGTCGCAGAGGTTCGGAGTTCAACCGCGGCAGCCATTTCGTCCGACTGAAACACGAAACAGCAGGTCGCGAAGATCGCGAAGGCGACTCGGCCATTCTTCCGTCCCCGATCTTCATCAGTGCCCATCAGTGGGATCCGTGGTCGAGGATCTGCGTGAGAATCGAACTCCAGAGTCCCCGTGGTTCGGCCGCCTCATCGCAAACGGTCCACGCCGACTTCGTCCCGGATCCGCTTGCGGAATTCGAGGACTTCCGGGCCGGTCATGATCCGGATCGTCCAGTAGAAATCGCCGACCCCCGAACCGAATTGGTCTTCCTTGGGAAACCGGGCGTAGATTTGCTCCAGCACCGGGAGCCGCGTCGAATCGTCGAGCGCGGCGATCGCGCGGTACACGAGCCGCGACCACTGCGGGTCCTCCGGTCGTTTGGACCAGTAGCCGATCAGCCGCTCGAGCCCCTCCTCGTCGCCCGTCACCGCGAGCAGATAGGCGGCATAGGCGGCGAGCCGCGGGTCGTCTCCTTCCAGCAGCGGGCGGAGCGCTTCGGGCTGGAGCCCTTCGGGGGCCGCGGGGACGATCGGCTGCCCCGAGCCGGAGAACGACCTGCTTCGCGCGGAGCGGGCCAGCGCCGCGGAAGACACGAGATCGTCGCCGTCCCCTTCCGCGGCGGCGAGCGCCTCGGCCCCTCCCGCCAGAAACTGCACCGCCGGCTCGACCAGGCCGGCCGTCTGCGCCTCGAGGGTCGCGACGGCGGTCCGGGCCGCCTCCTTTTCCGGCAGGTTCGACAGCACCAGGCGGAAGGCCTGCCCGCGGAGCTTCTCGTCCGCCGCGGGATCGTCGACGATCTTGCGGGCCAGCTCGGCGGTGCGGTCCGGGTCGAACTGGCCGAGGATGGAAAACGCGACGAGCCGCTCCCAGCGCGTCCCGGTCTCGGCCTTGGGGACGAGCGCCTCGCTCGCCTTCTTGCGCCGCGAGAGCGGCGCGCTCTCCGGCGAATAGGAGCGGTCGCCGAAATAGGCCCGCTTGAGAGAGTCCGCCACGACGGCGGCCATCGCGGAATCGACGCTCTCTTCGCGGAGGATCCGCCACAACCGGTCGGCCGTCTGCGGATCCTTCGACTCGGAAAGCCCATGGATCACGACGCGCGTGCCGTCGGAGGTCTTCGCCGCGGCGAGCAGCGCGTCGAACAACTTGCCGCGACTTTCGCGGGGCAGCCAGGGGAGCGCGCCGGCGGCGGTGAGGAGGTTCCGCTCGGACGCGGCGCCGTCGGCGAGAAGCACGGGGAGGGCCCGCTCGTGCGCGCCGAGCGCGGCGAGGGGCAGCGCCCCGGCCAGGCGCTCTTCGAGGCGCTCCGCCTCGACCAGCTTGACGAGCGGCCCCTCCAGATCGCGCTGCCACCGCGGAAGCTGCGCCGCGAACCGCAGCCGTTCGGCTTCGGTCGTCGGTTCGTCGCTGCCGGCATCGGCGGGCTGCTCGGCCGGCGGATCGCCGGCGGGCGCTTCCGCGACCGCGGGCGGCGCGGCCGGCGGCTCCTTCTTCATCCCGCCGAACAGCCGACCGAGGAACGCACCGAGCGCCGAACGCGGCTCCTCCGGCTCCATCTCCGCCTCCAGGGGATCAGAATCAACCTGCATCCGATAGCGCCGCGTCTCGAGCATCTGGTACAGCGCCCCGGCCGATGCGATCCGCACGTCGCTTTCGGCGTCGGCGAGCGCGGCCCGCAGTTCGGCTTCCGCGTCGATGCCCTCGATGGAACACAGTCCCGCGATCGCCGCGGCGCGGACGGCGGGGCTCGCGTGCCCGCAGAAGCGGCGGAGGTGCGGGATCGCCAGCGGCCGCTGCGCCGCGCCGCGGGCGACCACCTCGATCACGTTGGCCGCGAGCGCGGGGTGCTTCTCGGCGACCTGCACCATCGGCTCGACCGCCGCGGCGAGGTTCGAGTCGGCCAGCCCCTGCACGGCGCGGCTGACGACGAAGCCGTCTTCGTCGTCGAGCAGCTCGACCAGCGCCGCGTACCCCTCGACCGACTCCTCCGCACTGAGCTTCGATTCGGAGTAGCGCGAGCCGGAGAGCGCCTTGCCGAGCGCCTCGGCCGCCTGCGCCCGCACCCGCCAGCTCTCGTGCGCGAGCAGTCCCCGGAGCGCCTCGGCCGACTTCGTTCCCGGCGCCTCCCCCAGCAGGCGGGCCGCGTGGACGACGAGGTCCGCGTCAGGTTCGCGGCCGACGTACTCGGCCACCGCTTCGGCGATGCCGGCGGTCGGCTTCTCCGCGAGCTGCTTGAGCACCGCGGCGCGGACGTTCGGGTCGGGATCGTCGAGCAGGCGGACGAGGGCGGCGGCGACCCCCGCGCCTCCCGTCGCTCGCAGCGCCCGCAGGCTGATCTCGCGGACGAGCGGCGCCGGGTCGCCGAACATCTCCAACAGCAGCGCTTCGTCCTCGGCGGTGGCGCGGCGGGAGAGTTCGTCCGCCGCGGTCTGCCGCGTCCGCACGTCGATCGACGCCAGCCGCTCGATCCCTCCCGGCCAGTCGAGCGCCAGCCGGGGCGTCGCCACCAGCCGGTAGCGGAGCGCCCACAGCCGCTCGCGGTCCTGGTCGCGCTCCACCTGCTGGAGGCGGGCGTAAACCTCCGGCAGCAGCTTCGGGCCGAGGCGGACGAGCCGCTCGCGGATGGCGGCCGCCTCGACCGCGTCGGCGGCGAGCATGCGGTCGACCATCTCGCGGGCGGACTGCAACTGCTCGGCGGAGAGCTCGGCGGCGGCGCCCTCGGCGGCCGGGACCGTGCGACGTTCCGGGGCCAAGGCCCATTCGTCGAGCGCCGCGAGCCGCTCGGCGGTGATGGTTTCCGGCTGCCACGGATCGAGGCCGTCGACCGGCGCCTTCCATTCGGCGAGCAGTTCGAGCGCCGCGAGCCGCGTCGCGAGCGGGCCTTCGGCGAACGCGCTCGCGACGGGGAAGGCGGCGACGTCGGGATGCGGCAGCAACCGCCGGATCGCCGCCTCGCGCAGCACCGCGTCCCGCTGCTCGAACTCGCGGACGAGACGGACCGCGGCGACGACGTTCGGCGCCCCTCCCGCGGTCAGTTCCGCCGGCGGCGCGGCGGCCGCCGCCTCGCGATGCTCCTTCAGCCACGCGACAAGCTCTTCGGCGGAGAGCGCTCCCTCGCGGGCGGCGACGAGCTTCCCCGACGGCGTGAGCAGCCGCAACGCCGGAATCGGCCCGACTCCCAGCAGCCGCGCGTCGTCCGGCGACTTGTCGACGTCGACGCGCACGAGCACCCAGCGGGCCAGCTCCTGCTGCGCGAGCGGGCGGCTGATCTCCTCCGCCAGCCGCGCGCAGTGCGGGCAGTCGGCCCCGCCGGCGTTGACGAGGATCGGGCCGCGGCGGCGAGACGCCTCGGTATAGCCCGCCGCGAGCGCGTCGAGCCACGGCAGGTCATCGGTCGCATCGCCCGTCGCCTTTGTACCGGTCGGCTTCGCAGCCGGATCGGCCGCGGCCGGCTGCTTGCGGAGAATCTCCGGCTCGCCCTCCTGCGCCGCGGCTGCGGGTGAGACGGCGATCAGCAGAAGACAGAGCGCGCCTGCCGCGGCGCGGCTGAAAGCGGCGCGCGCGCGCAACACGCCCTTCGCGGACTCAGGGCGTGCCACCCCCCGTAAACTCCCCTCCCTTTCAGGGAGGGGTCGGGGGAGGGTGGAACTTGGAGAAAGGAATCCGGACACCCTCCCCCAGCCCCTCCCTCGGAGAGGGAGGGGAATGCTCTCCACGAGCCACGCCCTTCGAGGACTGAGGGCGTGCCACCCGGAATCGTTCCCGGCATCTCCGCGCGAACTCGAAGCTTTCATCTTTCCCCCTCCTCGGTTCGGCCGGCCTGCGCGCTCGCCGCAGGTCCCGCGCCGTGAATGATCCGCTCCCAGTATTCGGCGTAGGCGAATTCGGGGCTGTTCTCGCGATCGTGGCAGAGCACGCACTGGTCGGCGGCCGCGAACGGCGTCCGCCGCGTGCGCGGATCGGCCGCCCGCGCGTGCGCCGCCGATGGGCCGTGACAACTCTCGCAGCCGACGTTCACGCGGCCCGCGCTCGCCCGCACCGAACCGAAACCTTCCGGCAATCCATAGCCGGTGGTGTGGCACTGCTGGCAGTACGCGTCGACGTGCGCGCCGCCGGCGACGAGCGTCTGCCAGGCGCGCGCGTGTTTCGACTCGCTCCACAGCCGGCAATCCTCGACGTGGCACTTCATGCAGGCGTCCGTGCCGGCGACGCGATAATCGGCGGGGGCGTCCGCGGGAACCAGCGGGGCGAAACCGGTCTCCGCCGCCGGCAGTTCGCGGCGGGCGAGCAGGTCGCGGAACGCCTGGAGGTTCGCGACCTGCGGCGGATCGTCGGCGAACTCGGGCGTCAGCTCGACGACGCGCCCCGTCCAGCCGCGACCGCTCGCCGGTTCCGCATTCGGCGAGCATTCCAACTGGACGAGGAACTTCCCTTTGTTGGTGGCGGAAGCGAGCAGCACCGGGCCGACCCGCTGCGGTGCGATGCTCTGGCCGGTCGGACCGCCGACGATCGCGTCCGCCTCCGGCAATTCCGCCGCAAGCCGCCGCAGCTCCGGCTCCGGCAGATACGCGAGCACCACGGTCCAGTCGACCTTCTCCGGCAGCGCGCGGAGCGCCGCGAGCACCGCTTCGCGGGGCGGGTCGATCTTCACCCGCCGGTCGGCGTGCCGCGGGGAGAGGACGCCGATCACCGCGACGCGGCGGCCAGCCACCTCGACGATCCGGAACGGCTCGGCGACGAGCTTTCCCGCACGGTCGCGGAGGTTCGCGGAGACGAAGGGGACGCCGCTCCGCTCGGCGAGGGCGCGAAGATAGTCGGGACCAAGGGCCGCCTCCGGCCCGCCGAGGTTGTGGACCGCGACCCCCATTTGCCGCTCGCCGGCGAGAATCGCCTCGAACTTGAGCGTCTGATACGCCGACGTGCCGGCGGCGGCGCCGCCGGCGTCGAGCACGATCGCGTCGGCGTCGCGGCGGACTTCGTTCAAGAACGCCGCGCGGCGCAACAGCCCGCCGGACTGCCGCGACGCGCAGCCGCAGGGGACGATCCAACCGGCGGTGTCGCCGCTGACGACGATCGCCAGCCGCGAAGCGGGACCGGTCCCGCCGCCGCCGCTTGCGGTTTCGCGGCCCCCGCAGCCGAGCGCGCACAAGGCGGCGGCGAGCGCGGCGGCCGTGCGGATGAGCGGTGCGAGATGAGGACGCTGACGGACCACGGTCTCCACTCTCGACGAGTTCATGCTGAGGAACCGAAGTTTCGCGCGCGGCTGTTTCTGACCGCGGACATCTCCGGATCGAATGAGCCGAGGGGTTTATCCCCTCGGTGCGAAGACGGTTGGCCTCACAGAAACGGTCACTCAGTGCTTCCAATTTCGCGACGGCGCGTCATGCCCGCGAAGTGCCTGCCCCCAGCGACGGCGGGGGCGGGCATCCAGCGGCGGCGCCGACGACGGGCTGGATTCCCGCCTGCGCGGGAATGACGGAGTCGCGTTCTTGGAACTACGGTCACTTCACTTGAAAAGGGCCTTCGAAACCACCGAGGGGATAAACCCCTCGGCTCCTTCTTCGCTATGCTTCGCGGCTCCGCCGGGTTTCCCGCGATCCGTGGTGGATGTTCTGCCTCGTCGCGTACCTCAATACACCAGTGCATACGCGAGGATGTTCACGTTCACCTGAATGCAGTTCGCGATCTCGTTTCCCCCGCAGCAACAGCAGCCTTGCGCGTGGGCGGTGTCGTTCAGGCCGTCCTGCGAGTAGACCACGCCCAGCCGGCCGCCGATGGCGACGCCGTCGAGCGGGTGCGGCTTGCCGTGCTTGGCCTGGAGCTCGGTGATGACGTGGACGGTCTGGAACAGGGGATGGTCCATGGCGATCGGCTCGAGCGGCGCGTCGGGGAAGACGGTCGCCATCTCCTTGCGGAACGAGCGGTTCCACTCGGGGGACGAGCAGCCGGCCGAGGCGAGCAGGAACCCGCCCCGCTCGACGTACTGCCGCAGGTTCTCGCGTTCGCGGTCGCCGAGGTCGAAGCTCCCTTCGCCCGTCATGATGACCAGCGGGAAGTCGAACAGCTCGGCGGAATCGAGCTTGACCGCGTGGAAGCGGCGGCTGGTGGAGATGGCCGACTGCTTCTCCGCCTCGACCAGAAAATGATCGGAGAAGCAATGGCTGCTCTTCACGCCGGCGTACACGAGGTTCGCCACCTGCACGATGCTCTGCGGCTCGCCGCCGACCTGCTTGGGATCGGGGACCTCCGCGAGCGGGACGGCGGGCGCAGGCGGAACGGCGGCGGGAGCGCTCCGCTCCGAAGACTGCGCGTCGCGGCTAACCGTCTTCGAATCTTGAGCGGGGATGGAGGGCGGCCCGAGGACGGCCAGCAGCACGCCGCCGATCGTCACGGTCATCAATCGCGCGGATTTCATCGTTCGATCCTGTTCTGGTTGCGATCGGTCATCATTCGTCTCCGATCTCGTCCGCGATGCGTTGGAAGTAGCGGCCGACTTTGCGGCGGTAGCGGAGCGGGACGATCGACTCGGCGCCGCCGGCGGCCTGCGAGACGCCGGACGAATCGTAGCCCGTTCCGCCGTACCGCCCTTCGCCGCGGATCGCCGCGGGGGCGAGTTCGCCGCGGGGGCGCTGATCGCTGCGCAGGCCGGCGCGCTGCGCGGCCTGCTGGTCGAGCAGCGGGTCGTTGCCGAACAGCCCGACGTTCTGCAGCGTGCTGCGGCGGGCACTGTAGCCTCCGCCGCCCCCCTGCCCGCGGCCCCCCAGGCCCGCTCCCGCGAGCAGTTGCCCGATCGTCAGTTGCAGCGACTGCGCCATGCCGGGGGAAAACCGGCCGAGGCAGGCCCGCGCGACGCCGTCCTGTCCGAAGCCTTTGCACTGGGAGAGGAACTTTTCGAGGATGTCGGCCGCCTGCTTGGCCCCGGCGTGTCCCCGCGTGCCGGAGAACTCGGACAGCCCGGTCTCCGCCTCGACCATCGCCTCGGTCGCGTCGCTGTCGCGGACCGCCGCCACGAACTCGAGCGCCGAATCGCGGAGCGCGTCGGTCTCGTCGCCGTCGGGAAGCTGGCCGGCGTGCTCTTCGATGTCGGACAGGAGCCGCGCCAGGTCGTCGCGGATCCGGGCCTGCTCGGCCTCGAGATCGCGGATCCGCGCCTTGAGCGCGGGGTCGTCGTCCCGGTCGCGTCCCTTGAGCGGCGAGAGCCGCTCCGCCAGCTCGCGCTGCCGCTGATACAACTCGACGAAGCGGTCCTCGTCCTGGACGAGCTTCTGCACCGCTTCGAGGAACTCGAGCGGCCCCATGACTTCGTTATCGAGCCGCTCGCGCTCCTGCGACAGCGAGTCGAGCATTTCCTGGAGCGCCTGCTTCAATTCCGCGTTCGAGAGCCGCTTGTTCTGCGCGAGCGCGCCGGCCCGCTTCTGGAGCCGCTGCAACTGATCCGACTGCCGGGCCAGCTCCTGCTCGAGCAGCCGGTCGAGATCGAGGGGCAGGTCGGACTCGGCCAGCCGGCGGAGCGCGTCGACCTCCTCCTGCATCCGCCGCACGAGCCGCTGCAGCTCGTCCTGCGTTTCCTGCGAAGCGGCGTCGTCCGCTGGGGCGTCGTCGCTTTTCTTGCGGAGCGATTCGAGCTCCTCGGCGACCGACTCCATCCGCCGCTGCGCCTGGCGGTACTTGCTCTGGAGCAGCTCCATCGCGTCCCGCTGCTCGCGCATGCGGCGGAAGTCCTCCTCGGAGATGATGCGGACGAGGACGACCGAGCTTTCGGACCCCTTGCCTCCGCGCCCGCCCTCCGACTCCCCCGGCGGGCGGGCCGCGGGATCGTTGTCCTCCACCCGCGCGAACAGCTTGATCTCGTCCCCCGCCGCGAGGCCATACGCGGCGAGCGGCAGCCGCACGATCTCGTACACGCGGAGCGGCGGCGGCTCGGCAATCGTCACGTCCAGCGGCAGATATCGCGAGTCGTTCAGGCTGCGGAACAGTTGCAGCCGCGAGATCCCGTAATCGTCCTCCCCCGAGATCACCACCGGCAGGAAGGCCGACGGGGTGGCGAAGGAGACGGCCGGAGGCTGCAACAGGCGGACGAAGGGCCGCTCGTCTTCGAGCAGCATGACCGGGGCGCGGAACACTTCGGTCGAGAGCTGCCCGTCGATGTCTTCGAGCCGCAGCTCGATCCGGCCGCCGCCGCGGATCGTGAACGAGCCGACCGCCGTCGCGCCGTCGGCGGGGTCGGCCTGCATGGCGAGATGAGTGGACGTCCCCTCCGCGACGACCTCGATCGTGCCGCCCCGCAGCGGGCGGTTGCTCCGCGCGCGGACTTCGACGAGCGTGCCGGGGAGTCCCGCGAGGCCCCCCTTCGGAAGCTCCCCTTCCCACGGCTTCTGGTGCGTGTAGGCGGGGGGCGCGACGCGGAACCGCACCCCGGCGAACCGTGGCGCCAGAATGACCTCGACCGCGTGTCGCCGGCTGCGGGCGCGATGGCTCCGCACGTAGTACTCGAGCGGCTGAGTGACGTTCGAGACCGTCGCCCGCCAGCGGCCGCCGGCTTCGGGAAACATCGGGAGGACCTGCTCGGCGGGGTGGGCAGTGGATAGTGGATGGTGGATAGACTCCGGTTCGTGAGCGGCATCCATCGTCGGCTGTCGACCGTCCTGTCTCGAGACGAGCACCAGCTCGACGTCGCTCGAAAGTGGCTTGTCGGCGGTCACGCGAACTTCGAACCCCTCCCCGTAAACGACCCGCGCATATCCCGGCGAGATCTCGAACGTGACCGCGGAGTACGGGGGATGATCGCCGAAGGGATCGAGGAACCGCCGCCACTGCGTTTCGGCCAGCCGCGGCAGGAACAGGGCCAATACCGCGCAGAGCGCCGCCCCGCCGGCGACCGCCGCGGCGGCGATCCCCAGCGGTCCGAGCGGCGCGACGCGCCCCCCCGGCACGCCCCCGGCGAGGAGCGCGCCGCGGCGGACCGCGAGCGCGGCCAGGCCGGACGTGAGTTGCGGGCGAGGCGCGGGACGCGCGGCCCGGCTTGTCGCGAAACTCGCCGCGCGCGACCCGTCGCTGCCGAGCGCCAGCTCGGCCGCAGAGCGGATTTGGCCGTTGGTCTGCGCGAGCGCGTCCAACCGCCCCGCGAGCCGCTGGACCGCTCCGCCCGCCGCGACGCGGCGGACGATCCACGCAAGCACCGCGAGGGCGACGAGGCCGGCGGAGAGCGCGGCGGCCAGCCGCTGCGCCGGGGAGAGCTCGACGAGCAGATCGAGCCACGCGCCGGCGAGCAGCCACGCCGCCGCCGCGACGGCGCCCCACCCGAGCGCCGCCCCCGCGCCGATCACGAGCATCCGCCGCCGCAGGCGGCCCAGGGTTCGCAGCAGGGATTGGTCCGCCATGTCGGGGCTCCACAAGTAGGGTGGGCTGTGCCCACCGCGGCGCATCCAAAACCATATCCGTTCATCGATGGTGGGCACAGCCCACCCTACACCAGACCCGCCGAGCGGCGGAGGCCCCACGCGGCGGTCCACAACGCAAACACTCCCAACAGCACCCACCAGCGGTCCCAGGCGGAGATCAGCCGCACCCGCGGCGGGCGGCTGCGGGCCAGGTGCTCGGCGAACTGGGCGACGACCGCTTGCGGGTCCGCGTCCGCCAGGACCGCGCCGCCGCTGATCTCCGCGATGCGGGCCATGCGGTCCGGATGCGCCTGCACGTCGAGCTGTTCGCGGAAATCCGGGCGCACTTCGAATTCGACCACGGGTGTTGTCCGTTGTCCGCTGTCCGCTGTCAGTTGTCGCTGGTCATCGAGAGGTCCGCCGTTTCCTGGTCGCTTTCTCTCTTCGACGCGCGCCCGGTACCGTCCTTCCGGCAGCTTGCCGAACGCCACGCGGTATACGCCCGGGACGTCGCCGGCGGGGGACGGGTCGATCGAGCGGATCGGCGTTCCGTCTTCCCGCAGCAGCGCGACCGCCGGCACCGTGGAAGTGCCCGATTCCGCCCGGACGAGCAATTCGGCCGAGACCGGCTCTTCCGGCAGGAACGCGATGCGGTCGGTCCGCAGGGCGAGGTCCTGCCCCGGCGCCAGCCCCACGCTCGACACGAGCCAGCGGAGCAGGCTCTGCCACAACGAGCCGTAGGTCGCGTCGAGCTCGCGGTAGGGCGGGGCGAGGAACGCCCACCGCCACATCCCGGAGCCTTCCACCGCCACCACCCGCCCCGTGCCGTACAACTGGTAGCTCACTACGGGCGCGCCGTCCCCCGCCTCGGTCCGCGCGAGGACGACGGCGAGCGGCTTGGGCCGCTCGGGCGCGGCGGCCATCGCCAGCGAGGGGAGCTTGCCGAGCGGCCCCGCCTCGTCGGGAGCGTTCTCGCCGAACCAGCTCATCCCGGAGCCGTCGCCGGTGAGCGCCACGCGGAACCGCGTCTCGCGGGTCGGGCTCCAGCGGACGGGGAGCAGGCGGCCCAATTCCTCGCCGAGGCTCGCGACCGGCGCCCCGCGGAAGCAGACGAGCGACCCGCCGTCCCGCGCGATCCACGCCCGCAGCCGCGCGAGCGTCTCGGCGTCGAGGAACGCCTCCGCGTCGCGCCCCAGCATCACCACCTGGTAGCGGGCGAGGTCTTCCAGCACGTCGCGGGGATGATCGAGGAAGGCGGTGCTCTCGACGCGGCCGACGCCGGTGTCGTCCGTGGTCCGCTGTCCGTTGTCCGCTGCCAGTCGACTTCCGACTTCCGATTTCTGATCTCTGACCTCTGACCTCTGATCTCTGCCTTCTGATAACTGACCTCCGACCTCCGACCTCTGGTCTCCGCTCGCCAGCAACAGGCTGCGGCGGACATAGCGGCTGTCCGACAGGCGGACCAGCGCCTCGACTTCGAGGGACGGATCGGCGGCGAGCGTCCGCAGGAGGAACTTCGAGTCCCAGTAGGGCTTGCCTTCCAGGACCAGCACGCGGACCGGCTCGTCCACCACGCGGAGCAGGAACGGGCTGGAGTTGTTCGCCTCGGTCGTTTCCCCCGCCACCGGCTCGACCCGCACGTCGTAGCGGAACAGGCCGCTGTGCGGCTGGGCGACGGTGAACTCGACGGCGGCCCCCCCTCCCTTCCAGGGAGGGGTCGGGGGAGGGTCTGCGGTATCCGGCGAGAATTCACCCTCTCCCTGCCCCCTCCCTGTGAGGGAGGGGAGTGCGTCGAACTCGACCGTCCGCCGCTCCACTTCCTCGCCGTTGCGGATGAGAACGACGGCGGCGCTTGCGGCGAGGCGGCCGCGTTGACGGACGCGGGCCCGCACGACGACCTTCTGGCCGACGAAGCTCAGCTCCTGCGGGCGGACCACTTCGACGGCGAGGTCGCTGGGGACGAGGTCTCCGCCGAGCGTGGTGGTGTAGAGCGGGACGTCCATCGCCTTCGCGGCGCGGGCGGAACCCAGGAGCGCGCGGATCCCGCCGGGGGCGTTGTGATTGCCGTCGCTGAGCACGAGCACCGCCTGCCCCTGCGGCCGCTCTTCGCCGAGCGCTCCGGCGATCGCCCCCGCGAGATCGGTCGACGCGCCGACGGCGCCGCTCTCCGGCGGCGCGGCGGGGTCGAGCGGGGCGACGCCGCCCGCGAACCGCACGAGCCGCAAGTCGAACCGGCCGTCGAGGTCGGCGGCGGCCCGCCCGGCGATCCGCAGGGCCGCCTCGAACCGGGAGCGGCCCTCGTCCACGTCGCGGACGGCCATGCTGGCCGATTCGTCGACGAGCACGGTGAGCAGCGGCTTTCCCGCGGGAGGCGGGACCGGTTCCTCCCACGTCGGGTCGAGCAGGATGACCAGCACCGCCGCCGTCCCCGCCGCCATCAGCCCGACGATCGCCCCCCACCGCCGGCGCGGCACTCCCTCCGGCCGCCGCAAGGCGTACCACGCCAGCAGCACCGCCGCGCCGAGCGCCAGGGTGATCCACAGGGCGGTGGAGATTTGCGGTTGGAAGGTAAGGGAGGACATGGGGAAGAGGTTATGAGTTACGAGTGATTGATTGTCGAAGGACCAATGACCAATGACCAATGACCAATGACCAATGACCAATGACCAATGACCAATGACCAA
>JBBDNU010000007.1:0-14587 GCA_040877365.1 Planctomycetales bacterium | reverse complement strand
GACCAATGACCAATGACCAATGACCAATGACCAATGACCAATGACCAATGACCAATTGCGTTGCGCTTCGGATCCTTCGTCATTGGAAATTGGTCATTGGGAATTGGGGATTGGTCATTCACATCTCCTCACGTCCTGAACCACCGCAGCACCGCGATCTCTCCCAGCAGGCACGTCGCGCAGGCCAGCGCCAGCCAGGTCCACAGGCGGTCTTCGCCTTCTGCTTCCGATGCCAGCGCCGAGCGGTAGCGCACCTGCCGGCCTCCCGCAAGGCGGGTCTCGAACACGTCCGCCGGAAGCGTCGCGAGGTCGGCTTCCTCGGCGGGGACGGCGGTCGCGAGCGCGAACACCGTTTCGCCGCCGCGCTTCACTTCGTAAATGCCCGGGGGCCCGGCCTGCGGGATCTGCCAGACGACTCCGGCGCCTTCCTGCCGCAACTCGCCGAGATCGAGAGCATCGGATGGGGCCTGTCCGTCGTGCGAGGTCCCGCCCGCCGGGCGGGAGCTGTTGGCGATGAGTTCGAGGCCGTGCGTGCCGCCCGCCGAGCCGGGCAATGCCACGGCGAGCGGTTCGCCCGCGGGGAACTCGCGGGGACCGCCCGCGCCGCCGCCGCCGCCGGTCAGTTCGCTCGCCAGTTCCTCCAGCAACGGGACGAACAGCTCGGAGCGGTGCAGGTTCGAGCGCTCGAGATCGGCGTTGAGGACCGCGAGGATCCCGGCGTCGGCGGAGGTCCTCACCAGGCAGGCCGTGCGGTCGTCGAACGTGGCGAGCACGTCGTCGGCGATTCCCGTCTCCAGCCGCCGCGACGTCAGCCCCCCGGCGAACCGCAGCGGCCCGATCGCCGCCGCGAGTTGGTCGCCGAACATCGTGAAAGGAGGCCCGTCGCGGCTGACTTCCGTGAGGAACAAGTCCTGCCGCGCGCGGCCCGCCGGCGGCGGGGAGAACTCGACCGGCATCTGCAATCCGCCGCCGGCCGCCTGCGCGAGCAGCTTGAGGTTCGCGGCGTCGATCGGCTCGGCCGCGACGTACAGCACGCCGGTGCCGCGGCGGAGCATGGCCGCCAGGCGGTTGATCGCCGCCTCCTCCAGCCGGCCGGGATGGTCGATCAGGACGAGATCGGCGGCGGCCAGCGCGCGGAGGTCGAGGTTGGCCGGCTGCATGCGGACGACGCGCGAGGGGGCTTGCGTCTCCTGCTCGTCGAAGGGCATCAAGGCCCGCTCGAGGTAATAGCTCGACGAGGGGCGTTCGCTCGCCGCCTGCCGCGTGAGGAGCGCGTACACCGGCGGCGGGAGGACTTCGAGCGCGCAGGGGAGCCGGTCGTCGGCGGGGAGCGCGTCGTCCACTTGCACGAGCCGCGCCTCTCCCACGTGCCAGCCGGCTTGCTTCGGGCGGATGGGGGCCGAGAGCGTGGTCGCCGCCCGCGGCGGACACAGCCCTTCCAGCCGATACGTCGCGTCGCCGAGAGTGACGTCCACCTGGACCTGCCGCGGCGTGGGGGAGAAATTGCCGACGTCGGCTTGAATTTGGAACTCCTGATTCACTTCGGGCCGTCCCGACGTGCGGACGCGGAGGACCGCGAGGTTGGGCGGGGCGGATTCGGGGGCGAGGGCTTCGAGCTCGATCTTCGTGTCGGCGGGGAGTACGGAGAAGTCGGCCCGCGCCCAGTTCGTGCGCTGCAGGTCGCTCAGGATCACCAGCTCGCGGCGGATGTCTCCCTGTCCCGCGCGGGCGAGCATTTCGCTCGCCAGGTTGAGGGCCGCCTGCGCGTCGAGCCGCTCCGGCCGCGGCGCGGCCTGCGCGAGCTCCTCCCGCAGCGCCGCCAGGTTCGACGCCGGCAGCGTGAACACCGCGCGGGGTCGGGCCGCGGCGAGGACCAGGTTCGCCTTGAGCCCCGGCTCGTAGGCGAGCTTCCGCGAGGCGAGCGAGCGGCCGCGCTCGAATGACTGGATCCCGTCGTTGACGGCGGCCATGCTCGCGCTCGCGTCGAGGATCACGATGCGGACCGTCCCGCCGGCGGTCTCGGCCGCCGCCGGCGCGCGGTCGCCCCACAGCGGCCGGGCGATCGCCGCCGCCAGAAGCAGCACCGCCGCGGTCCGCAGCGCCAGAACCAGAAGGTCGCGCAGGCGGTAACGCGCCCGCCGCTGCCGCACCGCCTCGCGGACGAACCGCAGCGTCGACAGCGGCCGCCGCACCGGCCGGGGCCGCGTCAGCCAGTGCACGACGACCGGCAGCGCCGCCGCCAGAACGCCGATCGTGATGGCCCAGGGGTGGAGGAACATGGCGTGGTCAGTGGTCAGTGGTTAGTGGTCAGTGGATAGAGCAATCCTTGTGTCAACTCCCAATATCCAAATCCCAATGACCAAACATGCGATCGAACGCTGATTGGTCATTGGTCATTGGTCATTGGTCATTTTTCTACCCCGTCCTTTCCACCAGAAATTCCCCCAGCGTCTGCAGGTACGGCACCGCGGTCGAGGTGCGGCGGTAGTCGCAGCCGTTGGCCAGCGACAGCGAGCGGACCATTCCCGCGTGCGCCTCGAACCGTTGCTGGTAGGCGGTGCGGATCTCGTGCGGGGAGCAGTCTACACGGCCGTCGTTCTCCAGTCCCTCGAAGCGGAAGGCGGCGCCTTCCGGCAACCGTTCCTCCTCGGGGTGGATCAGGTGCAGGATCACCACTTCCGACTGCCGGTGCCGGAACAGCCGCACCGCCGCGAACACCGCTTCCAGATCTTCCGCGAGGAAGTCGCTCATCAACAGCAGCACTCCGCGGCGCTCGGTGCGGCGGAAGAGTTGCTCGAGGGCGGGCCCCATCCGCGCGGCGGGGCGGGTGGCGACATTCTCGATCACGCGCTGCACGTGGGCGACGTGGCTTGGCGTCCCGCCGGTGGGCACGAACTCGTCGAGCGCTTCGCTCAGGACGGCGACGCCGACCTGGTCCTGCCCGCGGCTGATGACGTGCGACAGCGCGGTGGCGAGGAACTGGGCGTATTCGAGCTTCGAGCCGCCGGCGTGGGCGCGCCCGTTCGTTTCGCCGAACCGCATCGAGCCGCTGGCGTCGATGGCGAGCGTGCAGAGCAGGTTGGTCTCGTCCTGGTAGAGCTTGACGTAGGCCTTGCCGGTGCGGGCGAGGACTTTCCAGTCGAGCCGGCGGAGGTCTTCGCCGCTGGCGTACTCGCGGAAGTCGACGAACTCCCCCGCCCCGCCGAGCTGGCGGGAGCGGTGCCGGCCGCTGTACGCCCCCTCGATGCGGTGCCGGGTGGCGAACCGCATGCGCTCGAGCGCGGCAAGTGCCTGCAGATCAAGAAAACAGCTGGCGAGGGCGGTCATTTTGCCGATTCCAATAGCGAGCAGAACCGCTTCGGGCGACCTATCGGTCATGCGAAGCGTCTTCAACCGCAGAGGGCGCTGAGGGCGCGGAGAACCGAGCCCGGTGAAGTCGAAACCGATCCGCAGTCATTCAACTACGGATGGGACGGTGAGGCACGGAGACTCATAGCCGCATTCTACATTCAATGCCCTCAGTGAAATCCGCGGTCGAAAATCTTCGCAAGAGACGAAAGTTCGAAATCTTCGTAATGCGGCGGACGAGCCTCCGGACCTCTGCGCCCTCTGCGTACTCCGCGGTTCGGATCATTCCGGACGATAATTGTTGACGATCCGCTTGATACCGTTTTGAGGACCAGTTCGTGGAAATTGAGCAGCAGACCGACGCGCAGGTCGAGCAACCGCAGGTGCGAGATCAACTGTGCCTCGTCGACCGGGTGCAGCTTCTGCTTGGCCTTGCACTCGACGACGACGCGGGATTCGACGAGGAGGTCGGCCCTGAAACCGCAGTCGAGGCGAATTCCCTCGTATACGACCGGGACGGGGTGTTCCTCCTGCACGAGCAGCCGGAACTTTTCGAGTTCGTATTTCAAGCATGCCCGATACGCCGACTCCAGCAAGCCTGGCCCGAGCGAACGGTGCACCTTGATGGCCGCTCCGATGATCGCGGACGTGAGCTCGTCCAGTTTCACAGCGGGCGAGTTCTCGGTCATGTGAGGTGCTTTCAACGGCCGAGGGCGCGGAGGATGCGGAGAAATCAAGCGGGCAAAGCCGGAAACGATCCAAGTCCTTCGTTCGACATTCTTCATGCCTCACTCGGCCACGTTCTTCAGCAGGTATTCCAGCAGGTCCTCCACCGTCACGCCGTCGCCTACCGCGCGGTGGTTGACGATCACGCGGTGCCGCAGCACGGGGAGCGCGACTTCCTGGATGTCTTCGACGGTGGGGGTGGTGCGGCCATCGAGCAGCGCTCCGGCCTTCGCCGCCAGCACGAGGTTCTGCGCCCCGCGGGGACCGGCCCCCCAGGCGACGTAATCGCGGGTGAACTGCGCCACGCGCTCTCCGGCGGGACGGCTGCTCCCCACCAGCCGCACCGCGTAGGCCGCCACGTGCCGCGGCACCGGCACCGCCAGCACCAGGTCGCGGAGCCGGAGGAAGGTCTCGCGGTCGAAGGCGGCCGGCGGCAGCTCGGGCGCGCCGCCGGTCGTCCGCAGCACGATCTCCTCCTCCTGTTCGGGAGAAGGATAGTCGATGCGGATCTCCATCATGAACCGGTCGAGCTGCGCCTCGGGGAGCGGATATGTCCCCTCCTGCTCGATCGGGTTCTGCGTGGCGACGACGATGAACGGCTCCTCGAGCAGATAGGTCTCGCCGCCGACCGTCACGTGCTTTTCGGCCATCGCCTCGAGCATCGCCGACTGCGTCTTGGGGGCGGCCCGGTTGATCTCGTCCGCCAGCACGAGGTTGGCGAACACCGGCCCGCGGCGGAAGGTCATCGTCGGTCCGCCGGTTTGCCCGTCGCGGCCCAGCAGTTCATAACCGGTAATGTCCGAAGGCATCAGGTCCGGCGTGAACTGGATTCGCGAGAACTTCCAGCGAAAGGCGCTGGCGAGCGCCTTGACCATCAGCGTCTTCGCCAGCCCCGGCACCCCGACCAGCAGCGCGTGCGAGCCGGTCAACGCGCAGGTCAGCAGCCGGTCGATCGTGCGGTCCTGCCCGACGACCACCTGGTGCAGGTTCGCGCGGATGGCGACGATCCGCTCGGTGAACTCCTGGAGCTCGTCGGAAGCCAACTCGACCGCGGCGGCAGTGTCGTTCATCGCGCTCCTCGGGGTTATATCCATGATTAGGCCGGCCGCGGCGGAATCTTCCCCGCGGTTCCGGCCATCCTGCCCGAATTCCCGCGCCGACTCAAGAACTTTTTTCGAGAATCCTCCGCCGGGAGCGCCGACCGGCTGCCGCAGCGGCTATTCGGTCCCGTTTTCGGCCGCCGTCAGCACCCCCAGCCGCCACGGGATCTGGCCGTAGGGCTTGCCGGCCCGGTCGCGGTCGAGGGCGCCTTGGAACACCACCCGCAGGTTCCGCGGGTCGACCTCGCAGCGTTCGTCGCTCGTCTCGCGGAGGAACTCGCCGTGGCTGATCGCGTCGGTCCACCGCCCCGCCGGCTGCGCGGCGTTCTTCAACGACGCGAAGGCGTCGTCCTTCGTCGCGGCGAGAGGCTGCCAGGGGCCTTTCAACCTTTCGGCCGTGTACGCCTTGAAGTACCGCCAGCCGTGGCCGTTCTGGGCCTCGATGAACGTCAGGTACTTCTGCGTCTCACGTCCCTTGAGCCGATAGGTGTGGCTCGCTTCGAAGATGTCCCCCTGGAGCGCGATCTCGGGCCGCGACCAGCCGCGCGGGAACTTGTCGAGCGGCGTCTCGCTCCGCCACATCTTGCCGTCGAGCGAGGTGAAGAACAGGTGCGCCTGGTCCTCGTCGCAGATGACCCAGAAATCGAGCCACGCGCTCACGTTGCCCGGCTTGGCGTCGAACATCGGCTCGAGCTTCGACCAGCCGGCGGGGTCGTCGATGCGGTCGTTCGTCGCGAACGCCGGCCCGTAGTTCGGCGTCCAGTCCGGACTCGACGCCTGACAGATCAGATACCATTTCTTGTGCGGCGCGAAGTGGAACACCTGCGGGGCGCAGAAGAAGCCGGGGTGGTTCGGCAACAGCCGCCGCTCCGCCTTGTCCGCGTCCTTCCAGTCTTCGAACGACAGGTACACGATGCCGTGGCTCCGCTCCTTGCCGCGAATGGTGCAGAACAGGTGCCAGCGGCCGTCGTGCCGGACGACCGACGGATCCTTGATCGAATAGGTCGAGATGCCGGCGATGTCCTTCGGCAGCACGAGTGGCTCGCTCGCCCGCCAGCGGAACTCGGCCGGGAGCGGCTCCTCGGCGAACGAAACGGCGGCGATCTGGAGCACCGCGACGGCGGCGAATCGGGCGAGGTGACTGCGGCGCATGCGAAACTCCTGGAATGGTCGACGGGAGGGACCACCGTCAGCATACACGAGAACGGGATCCGCATCCGCGGGCGCAGGTGGCCCGCGGGCTGGGAATGGACAACGGTGGCGCGTTTCGGTAAGAATCGGCGGAAGGTCCGCACGGGTCGCGACTCGCCGTCGTGCCCCGTGCTTCTTTTGTGTCCCCGCCAATCCGTCGCGGGGCGTCGGAACCGGAACCGTATCGCAAACGCCCGAGGAGCGGCCTTCCCATGGAACGCCAGCCGATTTCCCGCGAGGGATGGGACAAGAGGAAGCAGCAGATCGCCGAACTCGAGCGCCAGCTCTCCGAGGTCGCCGAGCTGATCAAGCATGCCCGCGAGGAAGGGGACCTCAGCGAGAACGCCGAATATCACGGACAGCGCGAGGCGCAGGGGCTGCTCCAGGCGAAGCTGAACCTGTTGAAGTCGCAGCTCGCCGCCTGCTACATCGTCGACAAGTCCACGATGCCCAAGGGCGAGGTCTCCTTCGGCTCGCGGGTCACGGTCAAGAACCTGGCGGACGGCGACCGCGAGGTGTACGAGATGGTCGGCCCCGGCGAAGAGGATTACGAGGGAGACGTCATGAAAATCCTCACCAGCAGCCCGCTCGCCCAGGGACTCATCGGCAAGAAGGTGGGGGACACGGTCGAGGTCGAGATCCCCAACGGGACACTGCGGATGGAGGTCATGGAGATCGAGGATCTGTGATGGGCAGTGGGCAGTGGGCAGTGGGCAGTCCGCTGCCGTAGGACGGATTGGCAATCCGTCCTACAGGAATCGACAGCGGGCAATCGACGGATGATGAGGAGTCGTCATGAGACGTTGGATCCGCCTGGCGGTGGTTGGGCTGATGTTTTCGGGAGAAGCCTTCGCCGGTGACTGGCCGCAGTTCCGGGGGCCGGGGGGGCAGGGTCTGTCCGACGAGACCGGATTGCCGGCCGAGTGGTCGCCGACGGAGAACATCGTCTGGCGGACCGAGGTCCCCGGCGAGGGCTGGTCGTCGCCGGTCGTCGCGGGGGGGAAGGTCTACCTGACGGCCGCCGTGCCGGCGCCGCACCATCAGGGGAACGACCGCTCGCTACGGGCGTTGTGCTACGACGCGCGGACGGGCAAGGCCCTGTGGGACGTCGAGGTCTTCGAGCAGAAGAACTCCCAGGTCGGCCCGATCCATTCCAAGAACTCGCACGCCAGCCCCTCGCCGGTCGTCGACGGCGACCAGGTGTTCGTCCATTTCGGCCCGCAGGGAACGGCGGCCCTCTCGACTGCCGGGAAAATCCTGTGGCAGGTGCGGAACCAGAAGTACGATCCGCGGCACGGCAACGGCGGCTCGCCGATCCTCGTGCAGGACATGCTCGTGTTCAACTGCGACGGGGCGGACGTGAACTTCATGATCGCCCTCGATCGCAAGACGGGGAAGGTGCGGTGGCGAAAGCCGCGGCCGCCCGTCCCGAACCAGTTGCCCCGCAAGTTCTCGTTTTCGACGCCGGCGGCGATCGAGGTGGAGAACCGCACGCTGATCGTCAGCCCCAGCACCGACCAGACGCTGGCCTACGACACGGCCGGGCGGCTGGTGTGGAAGGCGCGATACGAAGGGTACTCGGTGATCCCGCTGCCGGTGTACGCGAAGGGGCTGGTGTTCATCGTCACCGGCTGGGACAAGTCGACGCTGGCGGCGATCAAGCCGGACGGCCGGGGGGACGTGACCAACACGCACGTCGCCTGGGAGACGGACCGCGGCGCGCCGCTCTCCGCCTCGGCGCTCGCCGTGGGGAACGAACTGTACTTCGTCAGCGACAACGGGGTCGCCAGCTGCGTGGATATCGCGACCGGCGCGCCCCACTGGCAGAAGCGGCTCGGCGGGGGTTATTCGGCCTCGCCGGTGCACGCGGACGGCAAGATCTACTTCTGCAGCGAGGAAGGCATCACGACCGTCGTCGCTCCCGAACAGGCGTATCGCGAGCTGGCCCGCAACGACCTGCGAGAGCAGACGCTCGCGACCCCCGCCCTCGCCGACGGCGCGATCTTCCTGCGCACGAAAAAGGCACTGTACCGCATCGACGAGCCGCAATAGCCCGCGGGCAACGCCCCGCGGCACGCCTCCCCAACTCCCAACTCCCAACTCCCAACTCCGCATTTCGGAGCTCCGCCATGGTCATGACCGCCTCGACGATGCTTCCCCTGGGCACCCAGGCCCCGGATTTCTCGCTCCGCAACGTGCAGGACGGCTCGACCGTGGGCCTCGCCGACGTTTCGGACGGCAACGGGCTGCTCGTGATGTTCATCTGCAAGCACTGCCCCTTCGTCATTCATCTCGAGCAGGCGATCGCCAAGTTCGCGAAGGAATACCAGGCGCAGGGATTGAAGATCGTCGGCATCAGCTCGAACGACGTCTCGACTCATCCCGACGACAAACCGGAGAACCTCACGGAGCAGGCGCGGCGCGTCGGCTTCACGTTTCCGTACCTGTACGACGAGGACCAGGCGGCCGCCCAGGCGTACCACGCCGCCTGCACGCCCGACTTCTTCCTGTTCGACCGGGACCTCAAGCTCGCCTATCGCGGGCAGTTCGACGACAGCCGCCCGCACAGCGGCCTCCCCGTCACCGGCGAAGACCTCCGCGCGGCGTGCGACGCGGTGCTCGCCGGCCGGCCGGTCCCGGCGGACCAGAAGCCGAGCATCGGCTGCAACATCAAGTGGAAGGGCGGCCGCGCCCCGGAGTACTTCACCGGCCGCCCCGCGACCTGAGACCGGCGAGCGGGGCGGCGTCAGCCCTCCGGTGGGTCGCGCAACTCCACGGTCCCGCACGCCGCCGGCGACCGCGCATGCGAATGCGATTCCGCACGCCGCCGGCCGGCTCACGCCGACCGCTCGCCGGCGACGAGATGGATCAATGCCGGTTGATGTGGCGGGCAGGAACGGCCACCTTTATGATAGGCTGTTCGCCGGAGGTTCCAGCCATCCATCGTCGTCGAGGATCGCCATGGGTCAGCGACTTCTGCCGCTCGTCGTGCTGCTGCTGTTCGCGGCGTCGCCGCTCCTTGCGGCCGATCCGCCGGCGGACTCCGTGGCGAAGCGGTCCGCGGCCGAGACGGCCCCGGTCGACTACCTGCGGGACATCAAGCCCCTGTTCGAGCACAAGTGCTACGCCTGCCACGGGGCGATCAAGCAGGAGTCGAACCTGCGGCTCGACAGGGCGGCCTTCGCGAAGCAGGGGGGCGAGAACGGTCCCGCCTTCATTCCGGGAGACCCCGCCGAAAGCCTCATCGTCTGGAAGCTGACGGGCGAGAACTTCGAGTCGCGGATGCCTCCCGAAGGGGAAGGGGAAGCGCTCACCGCGGAGCAGATCGCGCTCGTCAAGGC
The DNA here is from genome assembly GCA_040877365.1 of Planctomycetales bacterium. Taxonomy (GTDB): domain Bacteria; phylum Planctomycetota; class Planctomycetia; order Planctomycetales; family Planctomycetaceae; genus JBBDNT01. The sequence goes on along the minus strand of JBBDNU010000007.1, from coordinate 4,881 downwards.
GTGGATCGCCCAAGGGGGGAAGGCGCCGGCCGACGAGAAACCGCAGACGAACCCCAAGGACCACTGGGCCTACCAGAAGCCCGTTCGCCCGGATGTGCCCGCGGTGAAGAACGCGGAGTGGGCGCAGACGCCGATCGACGCCTTCATCGCCGCCACGCACGAGCGCGAGGGGCTCGTTCCCGCGCCGCCGGCCGCGCCGGAGGTGCTGTTGAGGCGGGTGCATCTCGACCTCGTCGGCGTCCCTCCCACGCGCGCGGAGCTTCACGCATTCCTCGCCGATCCGTCGGACGCGCATTACGGGCGGATCGTCGATCGGCTGCTCGCCAGTCCGCAGTATGGCGAGCGGTGGGGCCGGCACTGGATGGACGTCTGGCGGTACAGCGACTGGTCCGGCGAATTCGACAACCAGGTCCGCGGCGCCCCGCGGGGCATGTGGCACTGGCGGGACTGGATCATCGAGAGCGTCAATGCCGACAAAGGCTACGACCGGATGACCGTCGAGATGCTCGCCGGCGACGAAATCGCCGCGGACGATCCCGACACCGTCCGCGCGACCGCCTTCCTGGCCCGCAATTTCTACCGCTTCAACCGCAACGTCTGGCTCTCCGACGCGGTCGAGCACACCTCGCAGGCGTTTCTGGGGATCAGCATGGGGTGCTGCAAGTGCCACGACCACAAGTTCGACCCCGTGCCCCAGCTCGACTACTACCGCCTGCGGGCCTTCTTCGAGCCGCATCAGGTCCGCACCGACGCCGGCGGCGTGCTCGTCCGTGGCAGCGAGCCGGAAGGCATCCCGCGGGTGTTCGACCGCGACCTGTCCCAGCCGACGTATCTTTTCTTCCGCGGCAACGAGCTCGAGCCGGTGAAGGACGATCCGCTCGCCGCGCTCACGCCGGGAGTTCTGGGCGAAGCCCCGACGATCGAGCCGGTCGAGCTGCCGCTCGCGGCGTTCTATCCCGCCCTTGCGGCCTATCTCGACGAGCCGGACCGCGCGGCAAACGAGGCGACGGCGGAGATCGCTTCCGCCCGCGCGGCGCTCGCCGAGGCAACAGCGGCGCACGACGCCGCCCGCGCCGAATTCGAAGCGCTCGCGGACGATGACCGCCAGCAGCAGCAACACCGCCTGGACGAGGCGGCGCTGCAACTGGCCGTGGCGGAAGCCCGCGTCGCGGCGGCCGAGGAGATGGCACCTTCGCTGTCGGCCCGCATCGCCGCCGAGAAGGCCAAGTACGGCCTCGCTCCCGGCGCCGATGCCGAGCGCCTGGCGCGCGAAGCCGCGCGGGCGGACCGGGCCGCCGTGCTCGCCGAAGCGGAACGCGACGTCGCCCGGTCGCGGTTCGAGACGACCGTGGCGAAGCGCACCGGCAAGGGGCACGCCGCCGCGAAGAAGAAGCTCGACGAGGCGGAACAGCGGCTCGCGTCGCTCCGGCAATCATCCGCCATCGACTCTCAACCCTCGACCATCGACGCTCGACCATCGACCGCCTACCGCCCTCTCGGCCAGATCCATCCCCGCGCCAGCAGCGGCCGGCGACTCGCGCTGGCGAACTGGATCGCGAACGAGGAGAATCCACTCACGGCGCGGGTCGCGGTCAATCACATCTGGCTGCGGCACATGGGCGCGCCGCTCGTCGACGACGTCGGCGACTTCGGCCTCCGTGCGACCGAGCCGAAGTTCGGAGGACTCCTCGACTGGCTGGCCGTCGAACTCACCGAGAACGACTGGCGGACGAAACACGTCCACCGATTGATCGTCACCTCGACCGCCTACCGCATGAGTTCCGTCACGCGCGCAGCGCCGCCGCGGAACGTCGAGCGCGATCAGGACAACCGGCTGCTGTGGCGGATGAACTCGCGGCGGGCGGAGTCCGAAGTGATCCGCGACTCGGTCCTCGCCGTCGCCGGCAACCTGGACACCACGATGGGCGGCCCCGAAATCCCGCTCGACCAGGGGGAAACCTCCCGCCGCCGCAGCGTCTATTTCCGCCACGCGCACGAGCGGATGGTCCCGTTCCTCGACCTGTTCGACGCAGCCAGCGTCATCGAGTGCTATCGCCGCAAGACGAGCGTCGTCCCGCAGCAGGCGCTGGCGCTCTCGAACAGCCCGCTGCCGTTCGAGCAATCGCGGCTGCTGGCGCGGCAGCTTTCCGAAGAAGCCGCTCGCAGCGACGATCCGGAGGCGACGTTCGTGCGGATCGCGTTCGAGCAGGTGTTGATCCGCGGGCCGAGCGATGAGGAAATGGACCGCTGCCGGGCATTCCTGGCGGAGCAATCCCGCCTGCTCGCCGATGAAAGCCGACTGGCGGAAGTCGAGGGCGGCCCGGACGTCCGCGTTCCCCCGTCGGAGGATCCCGCCCTCCGCGCGCGAGAGAACCTGGTCCACGTGCTGATGAACCACAACGACTTCGTGACGATCCGGTAGGTCGGAACAATCCTGTTTTCGACGCAAAGCCGCAAAGAACGCAAAGAAACGCAAAGGAAGGAATGAGGGAAGTCGAATCAGGCGGACAGAAAAATCGAGGACGGATAGTGCTTCCAGGAAAGCGAATCCGTCATTCCCGCGCAGTGCCTGCCCCCAGCGAAGGCGGGGACGGGAATCCAGCCGCCATCCGTGCCGCCGCTGGATGCCCGCCTTCGCGGGCATGACGCGCCTTCGCGATCTTGAAGTACTGACAGAAGAATCGCCAGTGATCTCATTTTTCCGACATCAATCTTTCTGTCCGAATTCTTTGCGATCCTTTGCGCCTTAGCGCCTTTGCGTCGAAAAAAATCGGAGTGAAAGCCATGCCTCGCCAGCGAATCATCCATCACGGTTGCGGCCGCGTCCGGCGGCGCGAGTTCCTGGCCGACCTCGGCCTGGGCTTCACCGGCCTCGCCCTCGGGTCGATGCTCGCGCAGGACGCCGCCGCGGCGACGCTTCCAGGCTGGCGCGCGCCCGACGGCATGCCGCACTTCGCACCCAGGGCCAAGACCGTCATCTGGCTGTTCATGATCGGCGGCGTGAGCCAGATGGAGAGCTTCGACCCCAAGCCCGCCCTCACGACATACGGCGGGATGTCGATCGACGAGACGCCCCACAAGGACGTCCTCGAGCAGTCCTTCATCGACGACAACCTCCGCGTCGTCGACACCCGCAAGAAGACCTGGATGCAGATCTATCCGCTCCAGAACGGCCACCGGAAGTACGGCGAGAGCGGCATCGAGGTCGCCGACGGCTGGCCCCACCTCTGCGGCGTCGTCGACGACCTGTGCCTCATCCGCTCGATGTGGTCCACCGACGACAACCACGGCGCCCAACTCCAGTTCCACACCGGCCGCCACCTGCTCGACGGCGTGTTCCCCTCGCTCGGCTCATGGGTCCACTACGGACTCGGCACCCTCAACCGGAACCTCCCCCAGTTCGTCGTCCTCGGCGACTCGCTCTCCGAGCGGTTCGGCGGCGAAGGGGGGCACACGGCCGACTACCTCGGCCCGCAGCACGCCGGCGTCCCGGTGAAGGTCGATCCGAAGGACCCGCTCCCCTACGGCGTTCCCGCGCAGGGGGTGTACCGCGAGGAGCAGCAGGGGGAGTTCGGCCTGTTGAACGACCTCAACCGGCTCGCGCAGGTCGAATACCCGGACGACGCCGAGATGCGGGCCCGGATCGAGTCCTACGAGCTCGCCTTCCGCATGCAGCGGGCGATGCCCGAGGTGTTCCGCTTCCAGGACGAGACCGCCGACACGCACCAGCTCTACGGCCTCGACGATCCGCTCACGAAGGACTACGGCGAAAAGCTGCTCGCCGCCCGTCGATTGACGGAGCGCGGCGTGCGGTTCATCCAGGTCTACGACGGCACCGCCCCGGGCGGCGGCAAGTGGGACACGCACAGCGGATCGAAAAAGGCGCTCGCTGAAAACTCCCGCAGCGTCGACAAGCCGATCGCCGGCCTGATCGCCGACCTCAAGCGCCGCGGCCTCCTCGACGAGACGCTCGTTTGCTTCATGACCGAGTTCGGCCGCACCCCCGGCGGGCAAGGGGCCAAGGCCACCGGCCGCGAGCATTCCCCCTACGGCTTCACCGTCTGGATGGCCGGCGGCGGCGTGAAGCCCGGCTACGTCCACGGCAAGACCGACGAGCTCGGCTTCCACGCGGTGGAGGACCGCCACTACGTGACCGACCTCCACGCCACGGTCCTGCACCAACTCGGTCTCGACAGCCGCAAGCTCGAAGTCCCCGGCCGCAAGCGCCTGGAGATCGACCACGGGCAGGTGATTCAGGATATCCTGGCGTGACGATAGTCGGCGGATAACATCCGCCGAAGGCGGAAGAGAAGTCTCTTGCACACCATCAGAAACAGTGGCGAAGAAAAGACAGATCCCGAGCAAGAGCTTGGTTCCGCCCGAACGAATCGATGGGAGCATCCTGCTCATCCGTGGGGAGAAGGTGCTGCTCGATGCCGACCTGGCCGACATGTACGACGTGGAGACAAAGGCGCTGACCCGGGCGGTTCGTCGGAATATCGCTCGTTTTCCCGAGGACTTCATGTTTCAGCTCGGCCGCGACGAATTCGATCAGTTGAGGCGCCATTTTGGCACCTCAAGTCAGTGGGGCGGGCGCCGATACGCTCCTTACGCCTTCACCGAGCAGGGCGTCGCCATGCTGTCCAGCGTGCTGCGCAGCACGCGCGCGGTCCAGGTCAACGTGGAGATCATGCGCGCGTTCGTCCGGCTGCGCCGATTGCTGTCAACCAATGAAGAGCTCACTGGCAAGCTCGCCGCTTTGGAGCAGAAGTACGACCAGCAGTTCAAGGTCGTGTTCGACGCGATTCGCGAACTGATGACGCCGCCCCGCACGCCACCGAAACCGGGGCGGATCGGCTTCGGCCGGGAACGAGAGAAATG
>JBBDNU010000006.1:0-44182 GCA_040877365.1 Planctomycetales bacterium | reverse complement strand
GGAGTTTCGCCGATTCCCGGCAATCAAGCAAGATCAAGGTAGCGCTGTAGTACTATATGCCGTCAAAGAAGTCGGACTGACGCGAGTCGTTGTACCCGCTGTCGGAACGAGTGTGGTTGAACTGGCGAATGGGTATCGCGGCGGTGGTTTGTCCTAACAATCAGACGGCAGACAACTTCCTGCCGTTCGTCTAGTGTTAGTTCCCGCTCCTTTTCGTCGACAGAGCGATTCCTATGCGGCTGTGAACGCTTTCAACTGTCCAAATGCTCGCATCGAGAATATCCGCCCGCATCGGATTGTCAATCCCGATTGGGCCAAGGGGATACGGCGGATGCCGTCCATTCCGGCTCTCGCCCCGAAGAGCGAGCCGCGCTCCTTGGCGGTCGCGGCTAAACGCGTTTGGCGTCGGACCCCTTGAAGATCGCCGGGAAGCCCGCCGCCTTCGTGCGGCTGGGGTCGGGCGGAATCACCTCGATCAGCCGGTCGATCAGCTTGTCGGCCGTGATTCCCTCCGCTTCGGCGTTGAAGTTCGTGATGATCCGGTGCCGCAGGACCGGGTGGGCGACGGCGCGGACGTCGTCGATCTCCGCGGACGAGCGGCCGTGGAGCATCGCCCGGGCCTTCGCGCCCAGAATCAGATACTGGCTGGCCCGCGGGCCGGCGCCCCAGCTCACGAAGTCCCGCACGAACTCCGGCACCTCGCCCTTCTCTCGCCGCGTGAGCCGGGCGTATTGCATCGCGTAGCGGATGACGTGGTCGGCGACCGGGACGCGGCGGACCGTCGCTTGCAGCGACTTGATCTCCTCGTGCGGGATGATCTCCTCGACGTGGGCGACGTGCTCGGCCGTCGTCTGCCGGACGATGCGAAACTCCTCCTCTTCTTCGGGATAATCGACGAGCACCTCGAACATGAACCGGTCGAGCTGCGCCTCGGGGAGCGGGTACGTCCCCTCCTGCTCGATCGGGTTCTGCGTGGCAAGGACGAAGAACGGGTCCGGCAGCGGGTGCCGTTTCCCGCCGATCGTCACCTGGTGCTCCTGCATCGCTTCGAGCAGCGCGGCCTGTGTCTTGGGGGGCGTGCGGTTGATCTCGTCGGCGAGCACCACGTTCGCGAACACCGGCCCTTCCAGAAAGCGGAACTCCCGCACGCCGGTCGCCTTGTCCTCCTGGATGACCTCGGTCCCGGTGATGTCGGCGGGCATCAGGTCGGGGGTGAACTGGATGCGGTTGAACGACAGCCCCAGCGTATCGGCCAGCGTGCGGACCATCAATGTCTTCGCCAACCCCGGCACGCCGACCAAGAGGCAATGCCCCCCGGCGAGCATCGCGATCAGCAGCTCCTCGATCACCCGCTTCTGCCCGACGATCACCTTCCCCAGTTCCGCGGTGATGCGGCGATAGGCTTCGTTGAGCCGCTCGACGGCGGCGAGATCGGCCTCGGCGACGGCGTCGGGCGCGGATCGGTGCGGGGTGGCGGAATGGTCATCGCGCACGGCGGTGGCTCCCGGATGAAGTCGCGAAACGGACGCCCTTCATCTTCCGGGCCGGCCGCTACGCCTGTCAATGAGCGGCGGCGAGGCCGCGGTGCAAGCATGATAGCCCGACGCGCGAGCGAGGGAAGAACCGCCAGACCGGCCGACGATGTGCGGCAACGAAGCCGCTCGGGCGATTCCCCTTGCTTGCGCTGCGGGCTATGATGTCTCGACGCGACGCGGGGGGTGGAAACGGCCCGCGCGCGAAAACCGGCCGGCGCGCCCGCGGGCGTCCGGCCGGCGTTTTCGTCGTCATGGCCCCGCGCTTACGCGGAGAAGCTGCTGCCGCAGCCGCAGCTCTTCACCGCGTTCGGGTTGTCGAACGTGAAGCCGCGCTTTTCGAGCCCCTCGTAGAAGTCGACGGTCGCGCCATCGAGGTACAGGAGGCTCTTCTTGTTGACGGCGATCTTCACGCCGTGCTGCTCGCTGACGTGGTCCTGCGATTCATCGACCGTGTCGTCGAAGCCGAGGCTGTACTGAAAGCCGCTGCACCCGCCGCCGGCGACGCCGACGCGGAGCACGGTGCTCTCGGGCATCTGCTTTTCGGTGATGATCCGCTTGACCTCGCCGGCCGCCGTTTCGCTGAGTTTGAGTGACATGTTCGAGCCTTCTCCCAAGTGACGGTTGCGTTCGCCCTGCGCGGCGGGGGATGGTCCGCCCGCGTCGGAATTCTATCTCCGGCCGCCCGGCGGGACGAGAGCCTTTTCGCCCCGCGCGGCGGGTCTCACACAGTATACGCAGTCTGCCGGCGGCGGGACAACCTCGGCCGCGCAAGCTGCGACGCCACGAATCGGAGACTCGCTGTCGGGACGGATGTCCATTCCGGCGGAATGGACCTGCTACCGATCCGGCTTGTTGCCTCGGCTTTCCCGGACGTGTAGAGTCGAATCGACGCCTGTGACCGAGATCGGGAGAGTGCGATGGAACCGGCGACGCGGATCGTGCGGTTGTGCGAGTTCGAGTCCGGGGACTCCGGCGACTGCTTCGTGCTACTCGCGGAGAAGCACCGCGCGACGACGCGCGACGGCAAGCCCTACTTCCGGGCCGTGTTCCGCGACAACGGGCGCTCCGCCACGGCGATGGTCTGGCAGGATTCCCCGTGGTTCGCCGAGTGCGAGGCGAAGTGGCAGACGGGGCGGTACTACAAGCTCCGCTGCCGCTATTCCGAGACGCAGTACGGCCCGCAGGTCGATCTGGACCGCATCCGCGAGGTGCTCGATGAGGACGCGGCCGACGGGTTCGACGCGGCGGACTTCCACCGCCGCTCGCGGTTCGACTCGGCCGCGCAGTTCGGAGAACTGCTGGAGCTCGCGCGGACGCACATCACCGAGGCCCCGCTGCGGCGGCTGGTCGTCGAGATCCTCGAAGAGCACGCCGAGCAGGTTCAGCAGATGGCGGCCGCCGCCCGCCACCACCACGCCTATGCCGGGGGTTTCGTCGAGCACGTGCTGTCGGTGACGAAGACGGCGGTGTACTTCGCGGAGAAGTACGCGGAGCATTACCCGCACCTCGATCCGCCGCTGTCGAAGCCGCTCGTCGTGGCGGGGGCGATCCTGCACGACATCGGCAAGACGCAGGAGCTGTCGTTCCGGCCCGAGGGTTCGGAGTTCACGCCCCGCGGGCGGCTGATCGGACACATCCTGTTGGGGCGGGACATCGTCCGCGACAAGGCGCGGAGCGTTCCCGAGCTCGATCCCGAGACGCTGCTGCGGCTCGAGCACGTCGTCGCCGCGCACCAGAACGTGCCGGAATGGGGCTCGCCGGTCGCCCCGCACACTCCCGAGGCGCTGCTCGTCTACTACGCGGACGACGTGGACGCCAAGCTGCACATGATGGCGGCCGCCCTCGAAGCCGCGGCCGCGGACGGCGCCGGCGAGTTCACCGACCGCAGCAACCCGCTCCGGCGGTCGGTGTTCCGGGGGCTGGCGGCGGAGTAGTAATGATAAAATGACGCCCGAAATGAGCCGCGGGGTTTATCCCCGCGGTCCTGACCGGGCGGCCCTTCGCGAGCCGTGGCATCATCTCTAAAATCTAAAAGAACCCGCTTGACCACCGGCGGGATAAACCCGCCGGCTCATTTTCCTTTCGGAGCGATTCCGCTGCCACGGAATCCTCAACGAATCCACCCGCCTCCCAGCACGCGGTCACCGTCGTAGAGCACGACCGCCTGGCCGGGAGCGACGCCGTATTGAGGCGCGGCGAACTCGACGCGCATCCGGTTTTCGTCCAGCACGCGGACCTCCGCCTCGGCCGGCTCGTGGCGATAGCGGATCTGCGCGCGGCAGGAAAACCGCGCGGGGACGTCGGCCAGCCAGTTGAGCCGGTCCGCTTCCAGCTCCGTCCGCGCGAGGTCCGCCTGCGCGCCGATCACGACGCGGCGCGTCTCCGGCTCGACGGCGACAACGTACCGCGGGGAGCCGAAGGCCACGCCCAGCCCCCTCCGCTGCCCGATGGTGAACTGCTCGTAGCCGGCGTGCGCGCCGACGACGTTCCCCGCGGTGTCGACCAGCTCGCCCGCCGTCTCCCGCGGGCCGCGGTGCCGCTCGATGAATTCGGCGTAATCGTTCGAGGGGATGAAGCAGATTTCCTGGCTGTCCGGCTTGTCGTGGACGCGGAGGCCGGTGCGGCGGGCGAGCTCGCGGATCTCGGGCTTCTCGAACTCGCCGACCGGCAGCAGGACGCGCTCGAGCAGCCCGCGGTCGATGCCGAACAGCACGTAGCTCTGGTCCTTGGCGCGGTCGATGCCTCTGGTCAGCAGTGGACAGTGGTCAGTGGACGGTGGACAGACTCCGAATTCTCGCTTCTGTCCACTGACCACTGACCACTGACCACTGACAATCCGGGCGTAGTGCCCGGTGGCGATCCGCTCCGCCCCGACCTGCTCGGCGAACTCCCACAGCTTGCCGAACTTCAGCCAGTTGTTGCACATCACGCACGGGTTCGGCGTGCGGCCGGCGAGGTACTCGTCGGCGAAATAGTCCTTGATCCGCCCGAACGCCTCGCGGAAATCGAGCGCGTGGAAGGGAATGTCGAGCCGGTCGGCGACGCGGCGGGCGTCGGCGGCGTCGGCGGCGCTGCAGCACCCCTGCTTGTGCCCCGCCCTTTCCGCGGGGCGAGTGACGACGGCGAACGGATCATCGGCGGGCGTCGCGCAGACCGTTTCCTCGATCGCGCCGGACCGCATGAACAGCCCCACGACCTCGTGACCCTGATCGAGCAACAGACGGGCGGCGGCGGAACTGTCCACCCCCCCGCTCATCGCCAACACGACGCGCATTGCCATTTCGACTCGTTCCTCCCCGGTTCCGTTCTATAAGTGTAGGGGCCGGGGTGGCAGGCCGCCACTGGCGAACGCACCGTCTTTCGGCCGTGCCCGAGAGGCTGCACGCGCGTCTTCGAACCCGGTCAATTCGGGCGCATCGGCTTCGCGACCTTCGGCGGGCGGGTCCCCGTCGCATCGAGACTTCCTTCGAAACTCGCCCAAAAGGGTTAGCAGGGCGTTGAAAAAGGGGACAGGCACCCGCAGCAGTCCGCGATTTACGGGTCATTTCCGAGCATCGGCGGGAGCCAGTCCCCTTTTTCAACAGTCTGTTACCGGCGTAGGGTGGCGCCCAGACTCCTGGCGGCCCCTTCGCATCCTCGAAACGCTGCGGCGGCGTCGTCAACCGACTCGTACCGGCCCGTCGTGGACGGCGCGGGCCACAGGGCGGGACTCGCGTTCCGGGCGGAGGTGCGGTCCGCCGACGCGCCGCACGCCGTCCCGCGCGAGCATCGTCAGGATCGCCGGGAGCATGACCAGCGAGACGACCAGGCAGGCCCCGACGCCGATCACGAGCACCAGTCCCACGCTGTACAGCCCGCGATGGGCGGCGAGCATCATGCTCCCGAAGCCGATCATCGACGTCAGCGAGGTGAGCACGATCGCATTGATGGTGCTCGCCGAGATGCGATACGCCCCGCGCCGCATGCGGAAGTCGTGCACGACGTGCACGCCGTTATCGACGCCGATGCCAAGCACGAGCGGCAGCACGATGAGGTTCGCGGGGTTGAGATCGATCTGGAGAGCGGCCAGGATGCCGAACATCAACAGGCCGCCGGCGATCGGGGGGAGCATCGCCAGCGACGCGTCGCGGAGGTCGCGGGCGTCGAGGGCGGCCCCCAGCAGCGCGGCGAGGGCGGTGTAGATCAGGGCCAGCGCGACCGGTCCCTGGGCCGCGATCCACGGGACCGTCTGGTACAGCACGCCGACGGCGACGAGGGGCAGCAGCAGCACGACCGGCTTGTACCGCCGGTCCAGGAAATCGACCAGCAGCACGACCGCGATCACGGCGAAGGCGAGGATCGCCGCCTTTTCATAGCTTTGCCGGATCTGCCGCGACGCCTCGTAATTCTGCAGCGGCGTGCCGGTCACTTCGGGATCGACCGAGCGCAGCTCCTGCACGAACCGTTCGAGCGGCTCGTCGTCCCACACCGGCTGAGACGGATAAATCTGCAGCAGCCATTTCCCCTGCGGGCTGACGAACCGCGTCGTGAGGGCCGGGGGAAGGTCGTCGATGGTGACCGGCTGGGAGTTGGACGCGGCCGCGAGCGCCTGAAACTGCCCCAGCAGCGACGACTTCAATCGCAGTTGATACTCGCCGAGAAACGCGAACTGTTGTTCGGAGGTCAATTGGTCGAAGTCGTCGAGCCAGCGATCGATCGTGGCGGCGAGCGCCGGCGCCCGCTCGCCGCGGCTCGCCAGCGCGAGAGCATGGGTCCGCTCGAGCGCGGCCCCCACGCCGGCGGGATCGACGCGGCCGGCGCCGGTCACTTCGCGCGGCAAGCGGGCGAGCTGTGCGGAGTACCCCTGCACGAGGAGTTGCGTGTCTTCGGGAGGATAAGCGGGAAGCCGCGAGGCGAGCTCTTCGACGTGGTCGACCGTCTCCAGCGCCTCGAACCGCTCGCGGAGGCTGCGGGCTTCCGCCGCGGTCTCCGCCACGGAGACCGCGAACAGCAGCGAAGTCCGCGAACTCTCGGCGACCCGCTGCTGCACCTCGACCGACTCCAGCCCGTCCGCCTGCAGGTGCAGCAGGTTCGTGTCGTAGCGGATCAGCGGAACGACGTGGCCGTCCTCGAATTTCACGGCCCGGCTGCCGACTGCCACGATCACCCCCAGCGACGCCAGCACGACCAGCCCGGGAAACCGGCCGATCAGCCGCCGCAGGGCGTTCCCCTCGAAGGGGGTGGGGAGCCGCCGCGGCTCGACGTTCCGATCGGAGATTGCGATCAGCGCGGGCATGACGAGGAACGTCGCCGCCGCGCACAACAGGATCCCGCCGGCGGCGATGATCCCCAACTCCGCGATCCCCAGGAAGTTCGTCAGCGTCGCGCAGAAGAAGGCGAGCGCGGTGGTGACGGCGGCGGTGACGATGCCGGTCCCGACGCTGGTCGAGGTCTCCTCGAGCGCCGCGTGCAGATCGCTGCCGTGGTGCCGCCGCTCCAGATACCGCGCCAGATAGTGAATCCCGAAGTCGATCCCCAGGCCGATCAGGATGGCGGCGAACGACACCGACAGAATGTTCAAATGCCCGACGGCGAGCGTGGTGAAACCGAAGGCCCAGGCCATGCCCACGGCGAGCATGATCAGCGCGAGCAGCGGGTGGCGGAAGCCGCGGAAGCCGAGAAACAGGAGCAGCCCGACGCCGAGGAACGAGGCGACGGTGGCGTAGCTCATGTCGTTCTGCGAGCGGCGCATCTCGTCGTTCTCGAGGACGGGGATGCCGGTCACTCCGAGCCGCACGTCCGGCCGCTCGCGGGAGATGTCGGCGACGATCTCGCGGATGCGGTCGATGGCGCGGCTGGCGCCTTCGAAGCCGCTCCGCTGGCGGGCCGGGAGCGCCTTGAGAAAGCCCATCGTCCCGTCGTCGTTGAGGAAGTACCGCACCTGGGACGCTTCGTCCCGGAGACGGCGATCGACGGCGAGCATGTCGGGCCAGGGGGGGACGAAGTCGTTGCGGTCCGCGTGGAAGCGAGCGAGGCTCTCGACGAACAACCGCGATTGCTCGAGCGCCGCGGTCGACGCCTCGTCCGATCCGGCCTCGTCCGCCAAGTCCCCGACGATTTTCCCGTTCAACTCCTCGAACACCCGCTCGAGGCGCAGGAACTGCCACTGCCCGCGGAGCAGCATCCGGTATGGTGCGAGCCGCTCCAATCCCGCTTCGAGCTGCTCCGGCGACAGGTATTGCAATCCCTTGGCCTGGAGCTTGCCCGGCTCGACCTTGTAGAGCACGTTGGTGAAGAGTTCCGGCTCGGCCGCAAGCCTGTCGCCGAGCTGGTCCAGCACCTGCTTGATGACGGCGGGTTGCTGCGCCTCGATGACGACCACGATGTCGGAGGCGTCGCCGAACGATTCGGTGTAGGCCAGCCACCGCTTCTGGAAGCTCGCCTTCGGATCGATCAGGTCGGACCGCTCGGTCTTGAAGCCCATGTGCAGCACGGTGCCGGCGACCGATCCGGCGGCGAGCAGGAGCATCACCGCGAGCGTGAGCCAGGGCGCCCGGGCCGCCGCAACCGTCACCGAACCGAGCATGCCGGTGTACAGCGACTTCGGATGGTCCCCGGCGGGGCGGTCGGGCATGCGACTTCCCATGTCTCTCCAACCCGACAGCCGGCCGGTCCACGTCCCTGTGGCGCGCTCAGTCCGCCCGAGTTGCTACAGCCGCCCGCCCAATAGGTTGCGCTCCCAATCGCGATCGGGCGACCGGCGGAATTGTATGCAGGATCCGGCATGGGGATCAACGGGGATCCCGACTTCCGGCGGGGCTGTTCGGGTCGTTCCGTGGGGCCGCACGCCCCGACTGTTCGGCCAGAGCGTGGTCGTGGGGCAGGCTTTCCAGCCTGCCGCTCGGGCAGACAAGGATGTCCGCCCCACGTGCCCACGCCCTTCGCGGACTCAGGGCGTGCCACCCTGTTTCCCAACGATTCGCCGCGACACCTGGTGGAGATATCGCCCGCGGATCGGGCAGCCTACACCGAGGGGCCGCGGCGGTGGAGCCGCACCAGCGCCAGGAACGCGAGATAATCGTAGACGGAGTGCGTCAGCACCGGAGCGAGGAGGTTCCGCTCGCCCGATGCATCGAGCAGCCAGCCGAGATAAGCCCCCACGAGTCCCGCGATCAGGGCGTAGGTCCGCGTCACGCAGTGCGCCAGACCGAACAGGACGCTCGCCGCGATCAGCCCCGCCGCACGGCCCCACAGCGACTCGAACCACGGCTGCAGCACGCCGCGGAACAGCAGTTCCTCGGTGAAGCCGGCCAGCAGGCCCAGCAGAATAAGATCGTACCACCGGCACTGCGCGAGCAGCGGGGCCACGGTGTCGACCAGGAACTGCTTCATTCGCGACAGCGGCCCGAGCGGATAGCGCATCGAGACCAGAAACAGAACGAACAGCGGCGCCGTCCCGCCGATCCCCCACGCGACCGCCCGCCAATCCCAGGCTGCGTATTCGCGCGGGTCGATCCCCGTCATCCAGGCGAGCACCGCCGCCACCGCGACCAGGCCGCCCTGAAAAATGCCGGCCAGATTCAGGAACTGGTTCCGATCGAGCGATTCGTCCATGGAATTCCTTCGCGAGCCATGTCGAAATCGGGTGGCACGCCGTGACGCGTTGGGTAAGGGCTTCGAGAACCGACCAGCCTCACCTCGGATCGTCTTCGGCCCGAGGTGCGGCCGGCGCGCTGCCCGTCGTATATAATGGCCTGACGTTGCGCGTCGCCACTCTCACCGGAACGTCGTCGAATGCTGCACCTCGATCCAGTCTCACTCGCTGAAGCATGCGTGGCATTGCACCCGGACGACGACGTGGTCGTGGCGAAAGTCGCGATCGCTTTGGGTGCGGAGATCCACTGGAGCGGCGACTTGCGCACCGTGTCCACGCGGGAGCGGATCGCCCCCGGGCACAAGCTGGCCGTCCGCCGGGTCCCCGCCGGCGGGCCGGTCCGCAAGTACGGCCAGACGATCGGCTTCGCGGCGCGGGACATCGAGCCGGGGGATTGGGTCCACGTCCACAACCTGCGGATCGGCGAGCGCGACGCCGCTTGCCAGCTCGCGACCGATGTTCCCGCCGCGCCCGCGGCGATCGTCGGCCGGACCTTTTCCGGCTATCGCCGCGCGGACGGCCGCGCCGGCACGCGGAATTACCTCGCGATCGTGAGCACCGTCAACTGCTCGGCGACGGTCGCGAAGGCGATCGCCGAGCGCATCGTCCGCAGCGGGCTGTTGAATGACTACCCGCACGTGGACGGCATCGTCGCGCTCGCGCACAAGGGAGGCTGCGCGATCCAGCAGGGGGGCGAGGACCACCGCCAGCTCAACCGCGTGCTGGCGGGGTTCGCGCGACATTCCAACGTCGGCGGCAGCCTGATCGTCGGCCTCGGCTGCGAGACGGCGCAAGGCTCGTTTCTGGCAGCCGAGCACGATCTCGTGCAGCTCGATTGCTCGAACTCGGCTGGCAACTCGGCGAACGACAGATGCGAGCGCCCGCCACTCGTGATGAACATCCAGGAACAGGGCGGCGTCGCGAAGATGGTGGACCGCGCCGCCGGCGTGCTTCGCGAGCTGCTGCCCGAAGTGGATCGCGCGCGGCGCGCGCCGGTCCCCGTGTCGGAGCTCGTGCTCGGCCTGCAATGCGGCGGCAGCGACGGCAACAGCGGCATCACCGCCAACCCCGCGCTCGGGGTGGCGTGCGACCTGCTGGTCGCCCACGGGGGGACCGCCGTGCTCGCCGAGACGCCCGAGATCGTCGGGGCCGAGCACCTGCTGACCCGCCGCGCCGTCAGCGCGGAAGTCGCGCGGAAGCTGCTGGAACGGATCGCGTGGTGGCAGGAACACACGGCGAAGTTCGGCGTCGAATTGGACAACAATCCGTCCGTCGGCAACAAGGCCGGTGGACTCTCGACGATCTACGAGAAATCGCTGGGGGCGGTCGCCAAGGGGGGCGGGACGGCCCTCCGCGCGGTGTACGGATACGCGGAGGCGGTCGCCGAGCGGGGCCTGGTGTTCATGGACACGCCCGGGTTCGATCCGGCGTCGGTGACGGGTCTGGTCGCCGGGGGCGCGAACCTCGTGGCGTTCACGACCGGGCGGGGAAGCTGCTTCGGCTGCAAGCCGGTCCCCTCGTTCAAGATCGCGACCAACTCGGCGATGTACGCGCGGATGAGCGACGACATGGATCTCGACGCGGGACGAATTCTCGACGGGGCGCGGGTCGAAGAGGTCGGCCGCGAAATCTTCGAGCGGCTGATCGCGGTCGCCGGGGGGGCGAAGACGAAAAGCGAAGCGCAGGGCATCGGCGACGAGGAATTCTGCCCGTGGAGCATCGGGCCGACGCTGTGAGGGTCCGATCGTCGGGTGACGACTCGGTGCGGATCGCCCGCACCGCTTGACTTCCGCGCCGGCAGCGGCAAAGTTGACGGAATTCCAACGATCCATCCAGGACGACAGCGCATGCCCAGTCAACACGGCGGAAAGTCCGCGACCGGCCCCTCCACGATGCGCGGCCGCAATTGGCCCGCGCTGCGGCAGTTCTGCGTGTTCGTCGAGAACCACGTGGGGAGCCTGCAGGAGCTGATGCGGCAGGTCGAGAGCGAGAACGTGCGGGTGATCGGGCTGAGCGTGGTCGATTCGATCGACTTCGCCGTCGTCCGCGTGATGTTCGACAATTACGAGCGGGCCCAGGAGGCGCTCAAACTGTCGAGCTTCCCCTTCTCGGAGAAAGACCTGATCGGCGTCGAGCTGCCGGACGACCCGCAGCCCTACGCCCGGATCTGCACGCTGCTGGTGCAGGCCGAAGTGAACATCGCCTACAGCTATCCGCTGCTGTTCCGCCGCCACGGCCGCGGGGCGATCGCCCTGTGCGTGGACGACGTGGACCAGGGTCTGCGGGCGCTGACGGAGGCGGGTCTGGCGGTCGTCACGGAGGGCGACCTGCTCGAGGACGACGAGATGCTGTGATGGTTGAAGGTTGAGGGTCGAAGGCTTCAGCCGTCGACCCAGAGCAGCACGTCCTCGTCGAACGGGACTTCGTCGCATTCCAGCACGTCCGCGGCGACGCGCTGCCGCCGCTGAATCTCGACGCGCTCGTCCTTGTCGTCGAAGTGCACCAGCACGCCGACGGGGCCGGCGGTTCGTGCGAACCTTCCGATCATCTTCGCTACGTCGGGCCGCAGTCCGACGAAATTCTGCGGCTCGGGCTTCGAAGTCGCCTGGTCGATCGCGCGGCGGATCTTCGCTTCGGACCAGCCTCGCTTTTCGTACTTCTTGCGCAGATCACGCCGGGTGATTTCGGGATCGGTCGCCTCGCGCCGCGGACTGTACATGTTGCAGGAGCATCCGCCGCTGGTCAGGACGAACACCTCGAACCCGGGTGGAAAGAGTGCGTTGATCGCATGGTCTGCCGGTCGGCCGACCTGGAAACCGCGACCCACGCCGCTGACGAATTCATCCGCATTCTCGCGCGGGGCTGCAATATTGAGCAAATAGCACATGCGGTTCGTCGCTCCGCGCGGTTTCGGCGGTTAGAATTGCAATGACAGTAGCTCCAAGAACGCGATTCCGTCATTCCCGCGCAGGCGGGAATCCAGCCCGTCGTCCGCGCCGCCGCTGGATGCCCGCCTTCGCGGGCATGACGCGCCGTCGCGAACTTGGAAGTATTGAATGACCGCATTTTGCACTGCCGGTCGCCGGAAATCCACACGATTCACAACGCAGCCGCACCGAAATGGCCGATTCTTCACGGGAGACAATCGCCTCGCGCTCCGCACCGTTGCCGCACCCGGCGGTTCACGCTTCGTTCGAGCGCGCCCCGCTGGAGCCGATGGACCCCCGCGTGACCGACATTCAGCCGGGGGGCGGCGTCGTCATGCGGCTCGAACAGGCGTGGGGCCGGCTGCGGCGGGCGTATCTCAAGACGTTCCGTCGCGGCTACATCGAGCGGATGGCCGCGCTCCGCAAGGGGGAGTTCAACCCTTGCCCGCACGAAGTCCTCGATCCGCGCGACCTGAAGTTCCACCGCAATCAAGGAGGCTGGCACTGGGAGCCGGCCGACGATCCCTTCGCCTGGCGCGACCGGATCCCCTTCGCCCGCGTCGGCCTGGCGGAACTGCTGCTGTTCGCGTTCCTCTTCTACGGCGGGGCGATCGTCGCCGGCTCGAACACTTGGAATGGTCCCCGCACCCTTGAAACGCAGATCATCGGCTGGGCCGCGACCGTGGTCCTCGCGATGCTGGGCGGACTCGTCACGTGGTTCTTTCGCGATCCGGAACGCGCGGTCCCGACCGAGCCGGGCATCGTCGTCGCCCCCGCCGATGGCCTCGTCGTCGCGATCGACGATGTCGGCGAAGACGAGTTCCTCGGCGGTCCGGCCGTGCGGATTGGCATTTTTCTGTCGATCTTCAACGTCCACATCAATCGAGTGCCGATCGCCGGGCGGGTGATCGGCATCCGCTACGAGCCGGGGAAATTCCTGAACGCGCTGCGACCCGAGTCGGCGCGGGAGAACGAACGGCTGGTGCTGCGGTTCGAAGGAACGGCGGCGCCTCATCGCCGGATGGTCCTTGCCCAGATCACCGGGGCGATCGCCCGTCGGATCGTGTGCTGGGTGAAGCCGGGGGACGAACTCGCGGCGGGCGAGCGGTTCGGGATGATCAAGCTCGGCTCGCGGACGGAACTCGTGCTCCCGCGCGAGCCGGGGCTGGAAATGCGAGTCAAGATCGGCGACACGGTCCACGCCGGCTCGAGCGTGCTGGCTTGTTATGGAGACAGAAAAATGGATGACGGAAAAATGGGCCTGGAACAGTAGACCACTTCGTTGCGAATTCTTGCGATGAAGACTGGTGCGAGTAGTCATCGCCGGAAAGCGGGGGTTGTATGTCGACGACGACGCATGGAATACCCGTTCCAACTCGATGGGGCAGGGACGCGGCGGATTCGCCGCTTCGACCCTGTAGGGGTCGCATTCCAAAGCCCAGGGTCGCGAGCGAACGCGAGCGCACCCTGGGCTGCGGGATCGCACCCTTTCAGGGTGCCCAAGCTCGCCGAGCATTGCGACGAAAGCATGCCGTCGATCCAGTAAGGGACACATCACACGCCAAGCCGCTCGGAGGCAACGCCTTTTCTTCGACATTTTTCTGTCATCAATTTTTCTGTCAGATCCTTTTCAGGAATCGCCGCCCATGCGCCGTCCCCGCGTGTTCGCCGTGCTGCCGACGCTGTTGACCCTGGGCAATGCCGCCTGCGGGTTCGGGGCGATCACGTTCGCGGCGAAGCTCGGTCCCGAGGCGGTGCCGGGGGACGAGGTGCAGCTCCTGATCGCCGGGCTGTTGATCTTCCTGGCGATGGTGTTCGACGCGCTGGACGGGAGCGCCGCCCGCTGGTCGGGGCACACCAGCGACTTCGGCGCGCAGCTCGACAGCCTGTGCGACGGAATCAGCTTCGGCGTCGCCCCGGCGTTCATGATGCTCAAGATGATGCAGGTCGATTACTATTCCAAGCTGTTTCCCGACGACCCGCTGACGCTGCCGTTCGCGTATCCGCCCCGGCTGTTGTGGGTGATCGCGATCCTGTTCGTCGCCTGCGCCCTGTTGCGGCTGGCGCGGTTCAACGTCGAGACCGAAGAGGACGACTCGCACGAGTTCTTCAGCGGGCTGCCCTCGCCGTCGGCGGCCGGGACCGTCGCCGCGTTTCCGATCGCCTTTCGCGGGGTGCGCGAGTTGATCGCGGCTTCGGAAACGGGCCCGCCTCCCGCATGGCTCGTCGAACTGATGCAATTCGCGGTCCCGGCGATGAAAATCACGCTGCCGCTGGTCACGCTCGCCGTCGCCTGCCTGATGGTCTCCCGCTTCCGCTATCCGCACATCGTGAACCAGTTGTTCCGCGGCCAGCGGAGCCGCAAGCACGTGATTCAGGTCGTGTTTACCTTCGCCGCCGTGTTCCTCGCCCGCGAGATCGCCCTGCTGATCATCTTCTGCTGGTACGCCTTCGCCAGCCCGCTGCGGGCTGCGTGGATGGAGCTGGTCGTGCCGCGGCTTTACAAATCGCGGAAGGTCTGACACACTCCACCGATGGAACGCCATCGTTTTCCGACGCTCCCCCGACGCTGACGCCGACCATGTTCACTGGCCTCGTCGAAGCACGGGGGACCGTGTGCGAGTTGCGGTTGGAGGGGACGGCGGCACGGCTCGCGGTCGAAGTCCCCGCTCCTCTCGCTTCCGGCGCGCGCCTGGGCGACAGCGTGGCGATCAACGGCTGCTGCCTGACGGTCGTGGCGATCGACGGCAATCGCCTCGCGTTCGAAGCAGGGGCCGAGACCCTCTCCCGCACGAACCTCGGCCGCCTCCGCGCGGGCGATCCCGTCAACCTCGAGCGCCCGCTCCGCGCCGACGGCCGACTCGGCGGGCACTTCGTGCAGGGACATATCGACGGGACCGGGGCGATCGAGCGGATCGACCGCGATGGCGAATGGGTCACGATGTGGTTTCGCGTTCCCCCGGCGCTCGCCCGGCAGATGGTGTCGAAAGGCTCCATCGCGGTCGACGGCGTGAGTCTCACGCTCGTCGAGGTCGACGCGGAGCGGTTCAGCGTCGCCCTCATCCCGCACACGCTCGACGCGACGACGCTCGGCACGCGAAACGTCGGCGACGCGGCCAACGTCGAGACGGATATTCTGGGGAAGTACGTGGAGAAGATGCTCGGTGCAACGCCCAAGCCCGCCCCCAGCGGGGGGTGGGATTCCCCGGTGTCGCCCCCAGACGATCTCCCCGCATGAAAGCCCTCGAACGGCAAACCCGCACGCGGCTGATGAAGCTGTTCGAGCAGCACGGCGTCCATCCGCGCCACGATCTCGGACAGAACTTCCTGATCGACCTGAACCTGCTCGACTTCGTCGTCCAGCAGGCGGAGTTGGGTTACGACGACGTGATCTTCGAGATCGGCGCGGGGACCGGCGGGCTGACGGCGTCGCTCGCGCGGGACACGGCGGCCGTCGTCTCCGTCGAAATCGACCGCACGCTGCACCGCATGCTGTCGGACGTCGTGGGACACCTGTCGAACGTCACGCTGATCCAGAGCGACGCGCTCAAGAACAAGAACCGCTTCGCCCCCGAAGTGCTCGAAGCGGTCCGCGAAAAGCTCGCCGCCGGGCCGAACCGCCGGCTGAAGCTGATCGCCAACCTGCCCTACAACATCGCGTCGCCGGTGATCTCGAACCTCGTGGCGAGCGACCTGCCGTGGGAGCGGATGGTCTTCACGATCCAGTGGGAGCCCGCGCTGCGGATGGTCGCCAGCCCCGGCGACTCGCAATATGGGTCGCTGTCCGTGTGGCTCCAGGCGCAGTGCCGGATCGAGATCCTCAAGAAGCTCCCGCCGTCGGTCTTCTGGCCGCGGCCGCAGGTGCAATCGGCGATCGTGCTCGTGCGGCCGGACGAGGAGCGCCGCGCCCGCATCGCCGACCGGGCGTTTTTCCAGGATTATGTTCGCCGGTCGTTCGGCCTGCGGCGGAAGCTGCTCCGCGGGGTGCTGACGGGCATGTACCGCAAACAGATCTCGAAGCCGGAAGTCGACGCGATCCTCGACGAATTGGGCCTCCAACCGAACAGCCGCGCCGAGGAGCTTTCCGTGGACACGCACGTGGCCCTGGCGAACCGGCTGCATTCGATGATCACCGACAAGACGCAGTGACACGACCCCTGATTTTCGACGCAAAGACGCGAAGGGCGCAAAGGAGCAAAACGCGAAGGTTCAGCACCACTGGAACTGCACAGGTCGGCGAAGCCGGAACTGATCCGAAGTCATTGCACCACGGATGGGCACGGATCAGCACGGATGCGCATCTCAGTGCCCATCAGCGAGACATTCTTGATCGCTTTCAGGAGACCGACATGGAAGACCGCATCACCGGCCGCGGGTTGACGTTCGATGACGTGCTGCTCGAGCCCGCGTACAGCGAGCTCGTCCCCTCCGAGGTCGACGTCGGGTCGCGGCTCACTCGCAACATCCCCCTCAACGTCCCCATTCTCTCCAGCCCCATGGACACCGTCACCGAAAGCGACATGGCGATCGCCATGGCCCAGGAAGGGGGGATCGGCATCATCCATAAGAACATGCCGATCGAACGCCAGGCGCTGGAGGTCGATCGCGTCAAGCGGAGCGAGCACGGCGTGATCGTCGATCCCGTCACCCTTCGCCCCGAGGCGACCGTCGGCGAAGCCGCGCACATCATGGACGAGCGGAACATCGGCGGCGTGCCGATCACGACGCAAGACGGCACGCTCAAAGGCATTCTGACGCGGCGCGACCTGCGGTTCCTCGAATCGCGGGAGACGCGGATCGCCGAAGTGATGACCCGCGAGAACCTCGTCACCGCCCCCGGGGACACCACTCTGGAGAAAGCGCAGCGGATTCTCCTCGAAAACAAGGTAGAGAAACTGCTCCTGGTGGATGAGAAATTCCGATTGAAGGGATTGATCACCATCAAGGACATCGACAAGAACCTCCGCTTCCCGCTCGCCTCGAAGGACTCGCGCGGCCGGTTGCGGGTGGGGGCGGCGGTCGGCGTCTACGATTTCGAGCGCATCGCCGCTCTGATCGAGAAAGGGGTGGACGTCCTCACCGTGGACAGCGCCCACGGGCACTCGAAGAACGTCATCGACACCGTCCGCGAAATCAAGAAGAACTGGAGCATCGACATCATCGCCGGCAACGTCGCCACCACCGAAGGCGCCGCGAGCCTCGTCGCAGCGGGGGTCGACGCCGTCAAGGTCGGCATCGGGCCCGGCTCGATCTGCACCACGCGGATCATCTCCGGCGTCGGCGTCCCGCAACTCACCGCGATCGCCAACGCCGCGAAGGCCCTCCGCGACGCCGACGTGCCGGTCATCGCCGACGGCGGAATTCGTTACAGCGGAGACATCACCAAGGCCCTCGCGGCGGGCGGCCACACCGTCATGCTGGGAGGGTTGCTGGCGGGACTGGACGAAAGCCCGGGCGAACTCATCCTCTACCAGGGGCGGACCTTCAAACGCTATCGCGGCATGGGCTCGCTCGGGGCGATGGTCAAAGGGAGCAGCGAACGGTATCGGCAGGGAGTTCTCGAAGACGACGGCAAGTCGACGGGCAAATTGGTGCCGGAAGGGGTCGAGGGCCGCGTGCCCTACAAGGGGCCGCTGCACGGATTGCTGTATCAACTCGTGGGAGGCTTGCGGGCCGGCATGGGTTATCTGGGCGTCCGCACGGTCGCCCAACTGCGCACGGAGGCGCGGTTCATCCGGATTTCGCCGGCGTCGGTCAGGGAGAACCATCCGCATGACATCGCCATCACGCAGGAAGCGCCGAACTACACCGTCGAGCACGCCCCCAAGGATCGCGACTGATCCGCGCGGCACTGCTCGCGTGCCCCCCCTCCCTCTGAGGGAGGGGCCGGGGGAGGGTGGGCGAACGGATCCGCCAAGCGACAACCCTCCCCCAACCCCTCCCTGGAAGGGAGGGGAGTTTCGGACGCAGCGTGCTGTGGGGTATTGGTACGGCCCCCGCGCGCTGAGCGCTCTGGCCGCCGCATGCGTGCTCGCGGCGGGGAGCGCCCTCTTCGCCGGCGAAGCCGAATCGACCGCCGCGGCCGCTTCCCCGCTCGACCGTCTCAAGGCGCGGAGCGCCGACGAGCGCTGGCAGGAGCTTCGAGCGCGGTTGAATCGACCGCACTCGACCGGTTCCACGTCCGTGATCTCCCCATCGATCGCTTCGCCGCCGGCCGATGCGTCCGCCCGCCCCGCCTCGACCGAAGACTGGCAGACCGCCCCGCCGCGCACGGCGTTCGCCCCGCCGGAGCCCGCCCCGGTGCTGCGCGCCGCGCCGCCCGAGCGGATCTTCATCGAGGCGGCCCAGCCCGAGCCGCCGCGGATCGACGCGACGCCGCTCCCGCAGTCCGAGACGCCTCGCGAACCGGCGCCGCGCATCACGCCCGCGATCCGAGACCCCGATCCGCCGCGTCCGGCCGACGCGCCCGCTCCCGCTCCCGCTGCCGATCCGTTCGCCCCCGCGCCCGGCACGTCGGACGTGCCGCAGTTGCCCGGCGAACGCGGGCCGTATCGCGCCACGTCGAACGAATTGAAGAAGGTGACGGACATTCTGCCGTTCATCGATTACGAGCCCGATCCTCTCGTCGCCGCGCAAGACCCGTGCCGCAACCTCTGCCCGCGCCCGGACGGCGCGGAGTGCAAGCCGCTGCCGGACGGCCGCCAGCCGGAATGCCCGCGGGAGATCCCGATCGCCGGGGAGCCGTTCTTCGAGCCGCTGATGCCGGGGACGTGCTTCGCCTGGCAGGCGACGGATCTGTTCCACAATCCGTTGTACTTCGAGGACGCGCAGCTCGAGCGATACGGACACACCTACCATCACTGCGTGCAGCCGTTCGTCTCGGCCGGCAAGTTCGGCGCGCAGTTGCTCGGCCTGCCGTACCAGATGGCGATCGACCCGATGTGGAAGCGGCGCTACGTGCTGGGCTGGTATCGCCCCGGCGAATGCGCGCCGCACCTGCACTATCAGATCCCGCTGAACGCCAAGGCCGCCGCCGTCCAGGGGGGCGTGACGACCGGCATGTTCTTCCTGATTCCATAGGGGGATTCGAGACCGGAGTTCTTTCGTCATTCGCGCTTCGACATCCGAGCTTTCACCCTTGCAGCGCCGCGCTCCGATTGGTCTCCTATAGGAAGATGCGTCGCATTCTCCTTCACGGGCCCTTCCTCATGCCAGTCGCCGAGACCGTCAATCGGGCGCTTGCCAACGACATCGTCAACCGCGTCGAGAGTCTGATCGCCGAGGCCGCCGCGGCGCGGAAGCCGCTGGAAGTCGATCCCTGCCGCACGCAGCTTTTCGAGCTGTTCGTGGTGGCGAACGCGGCCGGGTTCCTCGCCGACGACGCCGAGCCGGACCTCTCCGCCGATGGCCTGTGCCGCGTGCTCGCGGAGCGGTGGGGCCTGAGCGACGCGGCCCGACAGTCGTTCGAGAGCCAGTCGAAGCTCCCCCCGAACCAGCTCGCCCGGATGCGGACGCTGTGGTCGGTGATGCGGATGTGGATGGAATGGGCCTACGCCTGGAGCCGCTGGCCTGAGTTCCACGGCGACGACCGCCTCGAAGACTCGACGAACTGACGTCGCACGGAGCGGCGGCGGCGCCTCTGGCCACGGGTCGAGCGCAGCCGGTAGAACGGAAGCCGTGGAACGGTCCGGGGGGGGGAGGGGACCGAGCGCACATCCGCCGGGACTCGCCGATCCCGAAACGTGGTCTTGTCGCCGCAGGCGCAATATACTCGCCCACGTCCGTTGCGGACATCGCCCCGGCGGCGATCGCGCCCGAACAACGTCATGCACGTCATTCGATTCTATCGCACCGGCGAACCGTTCGGCTGGCTGTCGAACTTCGCGCCCTCGCCGTTCACGATGCCGCCGAAGTTGGTTTGCTTGAAGTCGACCACGGTCGTGCGGTAACGTGTCTAATTGTCCTGTGCCTTTAGCCTCAGGAGCCTCCGCTGGCCACGGCCGAGATTCACGAAACGGGCACCGAAGCCGCCTCCGAAACCATGATCGATTGGTGGGCCGCATTGGCGGGACGCTGGCGCTTCGACGGATCGACAGCCACTTACCTTGGGCCGGCTCAGCCCGAGTCTCGCATCAAGCTCGGGCTCGCGCTCGGCTCCGAGAGATTTCGCGATGGTCGGATCACGACCAGAATCAAACTCACTCGCAACAGAAGCACTTCGGCGGGAATCGTCTTCGGATATCAATCGCTGGCCGCGCCCTACTTCGTCGCGCAGATCGGCGGGTTCGAGAAGGCGTACTCGATTGCGGAATACCGGCCGGATGAAGGCTGGATCTCACGAGCGGACGCGGGTTCCCTCTCGAATCTTCGCGTCGATGTCGAGCATACGGTGACCATCTCCGTGGCGGGACAGAGCGTCCGCATGACGGTCGATCGAGTGGACGTGCTGAACGCGGTTCTGCCTCGGCCGATCGAGGGCCTCGGTGCCGGCCTGTTCGCTGGGGATGATGCGGAAGTCGGGTTTCATGAAACCACGATCCAGACGCAGATGCCGCGGGTGTTCGTCATCATGCCGTTTGCGGAACCGTTCGATCCGGTCTACCGCGATGTGATCAAACCTGTCGCCGAAGAACTGGGATTCACCATCAACCGAGTCGATGAAGTTGCGGGACCGGGAATTATTCTCGACGACATCCAGCGACAGATCGAGCAAGCGCATGCCGTCATCGCGGAGATCAGCACGTATCAGGGGATGCACAACCCGAACGTCTTCTACGAGTTGGGCTATGCGCACGCGCTGAAGAAGCCGGCGATTCTGCTCGTCCGGAGGGAAGCGGGAAAGGAAATGCCGTTCGATGTGCGCGGTTACCGGGCGATTTTCTACGACGACTCGATCGGCGGCAAGAAGGCCGTGGAGCGAACGCTGCGGCAACACCTCAACGCCGTGCTCAACGATTCCTGGGATAACGGACTGGCTACGCGATGAATCGTTCCGTGCTGCCTGCTCACCAACGAGAGACCATGACCAGCCACTCCGTCCGCACGATCGCCTCGTTTCTGTTGACCGTCACAGCCGCACTCGTCGCAATGCCGACGATGGCTCGCGCCGCCGAGGCTGATCGTCCGCCCAACGTCGTCTTCGTCCTCATCGACAACGCCGGGAAGGACTGGTTCCGCTGTTACGGCAGCCAGGAGGACGCGACGCCGAACATCGACCGGCTCGCCCGCACCGGGCTCAAGTTCCGCCACTGCTACGTCACCCCCGTGTGCAGCACCAGCCGGGTGATGCTCCTCACCGGCCGCTATCCCTTCACCACCGGCTGGCACACGCACCACGACCCCGCCATCTACGGCGGAGGCTACTTCGACTGGGACCGCGAAGTCAGCTTCGCCCGCGTGATGCAGTCCGCCGGCTATCGCACCTGCATCGCCGGCAAGTGGCAGATCAACGACCTCTTCGACTCCGAGCAGAAGGACGCGATCACCCGGCACGGCTTCCACGAGCATTGCCTGTTCCCCGAAGGCCCGGTCGGACATCCCGCCCACAAGAACCGCTACTGGGACGCTTACATCGTCGCCAACGGCGAACGCGTCGACACCGCCGGCAAGTTCGGCCCCGACGTCACCTGCGACCACCTCATCGACTTCATGAAGCGAAACCGCGAGCGCCCGTTTTTCGCGTACTACTCCGACATCCTCACGCACATTCCGGTCGTCACCACGCCCAGCAGTCCCGACGGAAATGCGAGCGCGCGCGAAAAATTCGAGGGGATGGTCCGCCATGCCGATCGCACGATCGGCCGGATCGCGCAGGCGCTCGACGATCTGGGCCTCCGCGAGAACACGATCCTGATCGTCACCTGCGACAACGGCACCGACAACGGCACCGATCAGGGGCTGGAGCAGAGACTCGGCGGGCGGCTGGACGGCCGCGTTTCCGAGGAGGGGATCTACTCGCTGAAGGAAGGCGGCATCAACGTGCCGCTGATCGTCAACTGCCCGGCGCTCGTTCCCGGCGGGCGCGAGAGCGACGACCTGATCGACGCGACCGACTTCCTCCCCACGCTCGCCGAACTCGGCGGCGCGAAGCTGCCCCCCGGCGTGAAGATCGACGGCCGCTCGTTCGCCCCGCAGGTCCTCGGCGAAGAGCCGGAGAAAGCGTGGCGGCCGTGGTGTCTGAGCCAGTACTACAAGACCCGCGTGGTCCGCAATCAGCGCTACAAGCTCTACTCGACCGGCGCGTTCCACGATCTCTCGGAAGACCCGCTCGAGCGGCACGACCTGTCGCGGAAGCCCGAAGCGGAACTCCGCCTGGAGGACATCGCCGGCCGCCGCGAATTGCAATCGGTCCTCGACGGCCTGCCGGAAGACGCGAAACTCCCCTGGGAATTCCGCAGCATCTCGGCCCGCGCGATCCGCGCGCAGGAGGACGCGGAGCGGAAGGCGAAAGAGTAGGGTGGGCTGTGCCTGGCACAGCCCACCCTATTTGCTTCTTCCCATGGAGTAATCGTTCGGATGTTGCGTTCCTGCTCCAACCCGAACTGCTCGGTGCAGTTCGATCATCGGATATCGAAGTGTCCGGCGTGCGGGACGCCGCCGGCGTTCGCGTCGGCCACGCATGCGTCCGCCACCGGGGCCGACGCGGGGATCAGCGGACTTGATCCTGGCTCGCCCATCTGTCCCTACTGCGGCAATGTGATGGAACGGGGGGCGGTTCTCGGCGACCGCTATCGCCTGAAATGGCTCCCGGCGGACAAGCCGCTCACGCTCGGTATCTGGGCCCTCGACGGCCAGCCGATCGGCGAGGGAGGCGCCTTTTCCCGACCGCGCGTCGACGGCCAAAGTTGCGTCTCATGCGGCAAGATCATCGTCAGGGATTGACGGCCTCGATCGCGAGAATCTCCCGATGCTCCGACCTTGTGTCGATCCGGACTGCCCGTTTCAATTCGACGAAGGGATGGACGAGTGCCCCGCTTGCGGCACTTCGCGCAGCGCCCCTCCGCCGCCCGCGAGGACGGTGGAGGTTGAAAGGGATCGAGCCGAGCTGGATTCCTCCGCCATCGCGAGCGGCCCCGCCTGCCCCTACTGTGGCGCAGCAATGCAGGCCGGCGCCATCGTCGGCGACCGCTATCGGCTGAAGTGGCTCCCGCGCCGCGGAACGCTGCTGCTCGGCATTCTGGCCCTCGGCGCGGTCCCGATCGGCGAGCGCCAACTGCTGTCGCGCCCGCGAGCGTCCGGCCACCGCTGTCTGCATTGCCGGACGATCATCGTCGATCGTTGACCGCGTCGAGCGCCTTGCGTTCGTTGACACGACCGATCGTGAAACAAGAATCAATCCGTCACTTCCCCGCCGACAGGTCCACCCGCACGATCTCCTTGTCGTTTCGCGCGAACACGCTCTTCATCGCGAATGCCGGGTGCGACCAGATCGTCTGCCGGCGGCGGACCGGGCGCGTCGGCTCCAGCAGCTTCGCCCGGTCGAGCTCCTCGTACCCCGCCGGCGAGAGCTTCGCGATGATCAGGTCGCCCTGTTCGTTGTGGATGAAGAACCGGTCCCCCTGCGGCACGAGAAACGCGTTCCACCAGCGGTCGCGGCCGGTCGGGGCGACCGTCTCCCACAGCCGCTCGCCGGTCTGCGCGTCGAGGCAGCGGAGTTGGCCGTAGCTGTCGATGCCGTAGATGTGCGACTCCGTGACCCAGGGCGTGCACATCAGCGAGTGCAGGCCGTCGGTGTCGATCTCGTTCCCCGCGTCCTTCTTCCAGGCGAGCGCGGCGTCCCTGCCGTTCACGTCGATCATCCGCGGCCCGTTGTAGAACGAGCTGACGAACAGCCGGTCGCCCACCTGCCGCGGGGTGGCGATCGTCATGCCGGCCTGCACCTTGTAGGGGATGCTCCACAACGGCGCGCCGTTGGCGGGGTCGATCGCGGTCACCGCCCGCGGGTGCCAGACGATGAGCTGCCGCACACCGCCGTATTCGAAGATGACCGGCGGACAATAGCCGACGTCGGGATCGTCGAGGGACCGCCACAGTTCCTCGCCGGTGAGCTTGTCGAACGCGACGACGAGCGCATTGTTCGCCCCGCCGACGAGGGCGATGAGCTGCCTGCCGTCCACGAGCGGCGCGCTCGACACGCCCCACACCGGAATCTTCGCGTCGAAATCGGCGACGTAGTCCTTCCGCCAGAGCACTTTTCCATCGGCGGCGTTCAGGCAGAAGAGATGGCCCATCGCCCCGACGGCGTACACGCGGTCGCCGTCCACCGTCGGCGTGCAGCGCGGCCCGGCGGGATAGGAGATCGTGTACTCCGCGGGATACTCGTGCTTCCACAGGAGCTTGCCGATCCCCGCGTCGAGGCAGAGCACGCGCTCCGTCCGCTCGCGGGCGAGTCGGTCCATCACGAACACCTTGCCCTCCGCGACCGCCGGCCCGGCATATCCTTCCCCGATCGGCGCCGACCAGACGCGGGGGAGGAAGCCCTCGGAGTTCTTCGGGAACTTATCGACGAGTCCCGTCTCGCGCCACACGAGATCGCGCCGCGGCCCGCCCCACTGCGGCCAATCGTCCCCGCGGGACGAGGTGGACAACGCGAGAAGCGATAGGGCGACGAGCGATGACATGCGGATCCCGGCTGGAAAGCGGCTCATCGGCGAATATTCCATCAG
Organism: Planctomycetales bacterium; assembly: GCA_040877365.1. Classification (GTDB taxonomy): domain Bacteria; phylum Planctomycetota; class Planctomycetia; order Planctomycetales; family Planctomycetaceae; genus JBBDNT01. The sequence goes on along the minus strand of JBBDNU010000006.1, from coordinate 19,422 downwards.
AAACGGGGGCGAATCGAATTCCGTCCCGGTGATTCTGACCACCTCACGCCGACGATGCAAAGGTCTCGACGTCTTTGCGTCGAAGAACATCTCGGCCGATGCACGCCCTTCCCAATGCGTCAAAGCGTGCCACCGGAAGCCGTCCCTCCCGGAATCGCCGGTTTCGGTTATGCTGGGTGCGGGAAATCCGCCGATCCGTCCCGGTAGTGAAGGCCGCGCATGATCCCCCTCCGCGACAACATCCCCTCTAGCACGTTCCCATTCGTGAACTATGCGATCATCGTCGCGTGCGGACTGGTGTTCCTTCTGCAACTTCAGGGCGAAGGCGAAGGGCAGGCGCTCGTCGAGCAGTATGGGATGATTCCTGTGCGGGTGAGCGATCCCGGCGCGGAGATCGACGTTCCCGGAGTTGCGCGCGACCCGGAGGGGCGAATGCTCGTCGACCGCTCCGGCCAGCCGGTGATCGACACCCATCCCGCGGCCCCCTCCCCCGTCCCCGCCTGGGCGACGCTCGTGACCTGCATCTTCCTGCACGGCGGCTGGCTGCACTTTCTGGGGAACATGTGGTTCCTGTTCATCTTCGGCGACAACGTCGAGGACCGCTTCGGGCACGTCGGGTTTCTGGTGTTTTACGTCGCGGCCGGGGCGGCGGCGAGCGCAGCGCATTATTTCGTGAATCCGGCCTCTCCCATCCCGACGATCGGGGCCAGCGGCGCGATCGCCGGCGTGATGGGGGCCTACCTGCTGCTGTATCCGCACGCGCGGGTGCTGGCGATCGTGCCGTTGTTCGTGCTGTTCTACACCGTCGTGCTCCCCGCCCCGATCTTCCTCGGAATATGGTTCCTGATCCAGACGTTTCAGGGCATCGCGTCGGTCGCGCAGGCGACCGGCGTCGCGTGGTGGGCGCACATCGGCGGGTTCGTCGCCGGCATGGGGGTGGCGTGGATCCTCAAGATGGCACATTACCTCCGCCCACCCGCGAACGGCACGCGCCCCTACGAGACGCACCGCGTGCGGTTTCGATGACCGCCGCCGCCGCTTGCTCGCGGGGCCGCGCCCGATGTGATAGAGTCGGGCTTTCGCAGTCGCCGTCGCGCCGCAGATGATCGCGAGGAGCAGCCGGGCATGTCGAACGGCGTCGAAGCCATCCAGCGGGCCGAGGAGCAGGGCAAACTCTCCGCCGGGGCGGCGACGCAGATTCGGCGCTGGCTCACCCAGCCGCAGTACGCCCGCTACGTGGACCGCATCGAGGAGCTGATCGCCGCCGCGCGATTCGACGAGTTGGACCGGCTGTTCTGGGAGGTGGTTCCCTTCGGCACCGGCGGTCGCCGTGGGCCGATGGCCGACTTCGGCTCCGCGACGATCAACGAGCGGACGATGGCCGAGTCGGCCCACGGGCTGGCGGTCTACCTGAAGAGCTTGCGGGCGACGGTCGACGAGTTGCCACCGGGGGGGGGGCTGATTTCGTCGCTCGACGTCCGTCGCTCGACGCAGTCACTCTCCGCCGTCGTCGCCCACGACACGCGGAACCGTTCGGTCGAGTTCGCCCGGCTCGTCGCGACGACGCTCGCCGCCGACGGACTCAAGGTGTACGCCTTCGAGGGCCACCGCTCGACGCCGGCGCTCTCGTTCGCGGTGCGGCATCTCGGCTGCGACGCCGGGGCGATGATCTCCGCCTCGCACAATCCGCCTTCCGACAACGGATTCAAGGCGTACTGGTCGAACGGCGGGCAGGTGCTCGCCCCGCACGACAAGGGGATCATCGACCGCGTGAACGAGGCGGGAGAGATTCCCGCCGTCGATTTCGACGAGGCGGTCGCGGCCGGGACGATCGAGATCGTCGGCGAGGCGCTCGATCGCGCCTACATGGACGCGCTGCTCGCGCTCGGCCTCTCCGACGCGCGGGACGTGCGGGCGATCTTCTCGCCGCTGCACGGCGCCGGGGAGACGTCGGTGTTCCGCGTGCTCCGCGAGGCGGGATTCGACGGGATCGAAATGTTCGAGCCGCACCGCGCCCCGGACGGCAATTTCCCGAATGTGCCCGACCGGCTTCCGAACCCCGAGCGGACGGAAGTCTTCACCCCGATGCTGGACACGGCGCGGGACCGCGAGGCGGACCTGGTCCTTGCGTCGGACCCGGACGCCGATCGGCTCGGCGTGATGGCCCGCGTGTCCGACGGAAGCTACGTACACCTCACCGGCAACCGCGTCGGAGCGCTCGTCGTCGATTACGTGCTGCGGAAGCGGCACGCCGCGGGCACGCTCTCTCCCGAGCATTATGTGATCGAGACGCTCGTCACCACTCCATTGATCGCCGCGATCGCGCGGGCGCACGGCGTGCGGGCGATCGACGATCTGCTGGTCGGGTTCAAGTACATCGGCCGGACGATCGACGAGGAGGGGCCGCAGAAATTCGTGTTCGGGGCGGAAGAGTCGCTCGGCTATCTCGCCGGGAACTACGCCCGCGACAAGGACGCGGCGATCGCCGCGCTGTACCTGTGCGAGCTGACGGCCGAGCTCCGGCGGGAAGGCAAGACCGTGCTGGACCGGCTCGACGAGCTGTACGCGGCCCACGGCTATTTCGCCGAAGGGCAGCGGTCCGAGGTCTGCACCGGCTCGCGGGGCAAGGAGCAAATCGACGAGTTGATGCGCGCCTGCCGCGAACGGCCTCCCTCGGAGCTGGGGGGAGTCAAGCTGGCCCGCGCCCGCGACTACGGCCGCAATGAAATTCGCGCGCTGCCGGACAATCGTCCCGCCGGCCGGCTCGACGGCCCGACGGGCGATCTGCTGTTTCTCGAATCGGCCGAGGAGGAGGGGCGGAGATTCTCGCTGGCGGCCCGCCCGTCGGGGACGGAGCCGAAGATCAAGTTCTACTTCTTCGCCGAGGCGCGCTGCGACGGTCCCGCGGAACTCCCCGCCGTCGAGAAAGAAACCGAATCGGCCTTCGCCAAGTTTCAGGCCGCCCTCGCGACGTGGGTGCAAGCAGAACTGAGCGCCAACTGATCCAGCAACATCCGCCCTCAACCCTCGACCCTCAACCCTCGACCCTCAACCCTCAACCCTCAACCCTCAACCCTTAACCCTTAACCCTCAACCCTCAACCTTCGACTCTCAACCAAGACTGGCACGCTGACATGACCGGCGACCGCGTCGGAATCTGGCTGATCGGCGCCTGGGGCGGCGTCGCCACGACGACCGCCGTCGGTCTCGCCGCGCTCCAGCGCGGGCTGACGGACGAAACCGGACTCGTCAGCGCGCTCCCTCGCTATCGCGAACTCGATCTCGCTCCCTGGGACCGCTTCGTCGTCGGCGGCCACGAGATCCGCGAGACGACGTACGCCGCCGAGGCAGCGCGGCTGCACGAGCAGTCGCGCGTGTTCGATCCCCGCGTGCTGGAGGCGACGGCCGATGTGCTCGCCGAATGGGACGAGTCCGTCCGCCCCGGCACCTTGCGCGGGGTCGGCCCGACCATCGAATCGCTCGCCGGGGGCGCCGCGCGAGATCGCATTTGGGAATCTCCCACGGAGGCCATCAATCGGACCGCCGCCCACATCGAAGAGTTTCGCGACCGGCATGCGCTGGAATATGTGGTGGTGGTCAACGTGGCATCGACCGAACCGCCGCTCGCTGATGCGGAGGTCCCCGAAACCTGGGACGAATTGCGGGGGACACTTGATGATTCGACGCGGCCGGCATTGCCCGCCAGCGCGCTCTACGCGATCGCGGCGTTCGACGCCGGGTGCGGCTACGTGAACTTCACCCCGTCCGTCGGCTCGAGCCTCCCCGCGATCCGCGAACTCGCCCAACTCAAGGGAATGCTCCACGCCGGGCAGGACGGCAAGACCGGCGAGACGCTTTTGAAAAGCGTGCTCGCCCCCATGTTCGCCGACAGGCACCTCGACGTGATGAGCTGGGTCGGGCACAACATCTTCGGCAACCTCGACGGCAAGGTGCTCGACGACCCCGTCAACAAGGCCAGCAAGGTCCGCTCGAAGGACACGCTGCTGGGGGACATTCTCGGCTACAAGCCGCAGTCGCTCGTGTCGATCGAATACATCGAGTCGCTCGGCGACTGGAAGACCGCCTGGGACCACATCCACTTCCGCGGGTTCCTCGGCACGCCGATGACGCTCCAGTTCACCTGGCAGGGGTGCGATTCGCTGCTCGCGGCGCCGCTGGTGCTCGATCTCGTGCGGCTCACGGAGCGCGAGCGGCGGCGGGGAGCGTCCGGCGTGATGGAACATCTCGCCGCGTTCTTCAAAAGCCCGATGGGGACCGCGTCGCGGCGATTCGACGAGCAGTGCTTCGAACTCGCGCGGTGGGCGGACGAAGTCGCCCGGGACTGATCGCCGATGCCCGACCTTCGCGCGTGGCTGCAACTGGTCCGGCTGCCGGCGGTGTTCACCGCGATGGCCGACATCTTCCTCGGATTCCTGCTGGTCCGGCAGGGATTCGAGCCGGCCGGCGCGTTCGCCGCGCTGCTCGCGGCCTCTTCGTGCCTGTACTTGGCGGGGATGCTGTTCAACGACGTGTTCGACCGGCAGGAAGACGCGCGACTGCGGCCGGAGCGGCCGATCCCCTCCGGCCGCGTCTCGCTGCGGGTGGCCGTCGCGGTTGGATGCGGGTTGGTGGCTGGCGGGCTCGCGGCCGCCGCGCTCGCCGGATCGAATGCGCTGTTCGTCGCGGCGGGATTGACGGCGTGCGTCTTCGCCTACGACGGCGGCGCGAAGCGGACGCCGTGGGGACCGGCGGTGATGGGGGCCTGCCGCTTCCTGAACGTGCTGCTCGGAGCGAGTCTCGCGACGCCATTTCCCGTGCTGGCGCCGCTCCTGGCGCTGGGGTTGGGCGTGTACGTCGCGGGAGTGACGTGGTTCGCCCGGCACGAAGCCGAGCGGAGTCGCAGCGGCCAGCTCGCCGCCGCGGCGGCGGTGGTCAACGCGGGGATCATTGTCCTCGTCGCGGTCGTACTGGCGAAGGGAGGCGCGGCAAACGCCCGGCAGGCGCTGTTGCTCGTCGTGATCGCCGCCAGCATCGACCTGCGGCTGTTCGCAGCAATCGGCGAGCCCTCGCCGCGTCGCGTGCAGTCCGCCGTGCGAACGATGCTGCTGTCCCTGGTGATGCTCGATGCGACCCTCGTGTGGTTCGTCACCGGCGATCCGCTGTACGCGACGCTGACGGCGGCGCTCGTCGCGCCGTCGCTCGCGATCGGGCGATTCATGGCGATGACCTGAACCGAGATCGGGCCGGCATCGTCCGGTTGGCCGCGACCCGGAGCCGAGCGGCGCAGCGCGAGCGCAGGGGAGCGCTCCGGCGCTCCGCCGGCTCACATCGGCGGTTGGAACCCCAGCACCTGGAACCGCGCGAGTTCAAGCGGGCTGGTGATCTTGACGGCGTCGATCGCCTCATAGGCGATCATCACCTTGCGGGCGCCGGCGGTGTCGGGCCGGTCGCGCTCCAGAAGCAGGATGCCTCCCGAAACCAGGAACCCCGTGAACGGGATCTGCTCCTGAAAGCGGGTGACGAGCAGTCCCTGGCGAGGAATGCTCTCGGGCCAGCTCTCGAACAGCGTGCGCCAATGTTCGGCAGCGTCCATGCGGCAGCTCCCTATCCTCGATCGTCCGGCTGACCACGTCGTCTGCAACGGCTGCACGTCGGCGATTGACCCCAGCGGGATTCGAACCCGCGTTGCCGGATCGAAAATCCGGTGTCCTGGACCTGACTAGACGATGGGGCCGAAGCTGACGCTCAATGTATGCGATGCCCCGCCTCTGTCAAGCCGGACCGAGATGCGTTGCGGCCACGCTTTGGGATTTCAAGCGATGCGGCCACCAGCAGGCGGCGCCGCACTGCGAACGCGGCCTCAACCCTCGGCGGCGGGAGTGACCTGGTCGCTCGGTTCGGCGGCCGCCTGGGCCGCCCGCTCGCTGCGGATCGCCTCGTAGATTTCATTCCGATGGACCGGAACTTCCTTGGGGGCCTGAATCCCGAGACGCACCTTGTCGCCGCGGATCTCCACCACGGTGATGACGATGTTCTCGTCGATGACGATGCTCTCGTTCTTCTTGCGGGACAAGACCAGCATGGCAAGCGTTCCTCGATCCTGAAGTCGGCGCCGTGGCCGGTGCCGGCCCCTCGCGACACGAACCGATTCCTCCTCAGCGTCCTGTCGTCCCGGTTATTCGGCCAACATGACCTGATGGTGTCGAACCGAAGTCGATTCTACGGATCCGGAGATTCCCGGTCAAGGGCGTGGAAGGGCAGCACTTGCGCGCGACAGCGCCTCTCCGCAGGTCGGAAAACGCCGCAGAGCGGGCCGCAAGATCTCGAAAGTCGCTTAAGTTCCTATTCGGCCCGAGGTTGCAAGAATTTTGCCGATCTGGAAAAACCAGCCGGGGAGTGCATCGCCGCCGTTCCCGAAATTCTTGGGGATTCGTCCGAAACCGGACGGCTCACACCATTTCCTTGAGGTTCTTCAACGGGCGGACCTTGACCACGTTCCGCGCCGGCTTGGCTGCGATCGTGATGGCTTCACCGGTGAATGGATTCTTGCCGGGACGCGCGGACGTAGCGGGCTTGCGCTGCACGGTGATCTTCATCAGCCCGGGCACGGTGAATACCCCGGGACCCTTCTTGCCCAGGTTGTGCTCGATCAGGCTGCCCAATTCGTCGAAGACTTCGGCGACCTGCTTCTTCGACAGGCCGGTCTTCTCGGCGATTGCGGCCTGGATCTCCGACTTGGTCATCGCCTTGCCTGCGGTCTTCGCTGCCATCGTCAACTCCTGTCTTGCGAGGTGCTGGTTCGTCCTTGGGATCCGCGTCCGCTACGCCGGATCGTGCAAGGTAGTAAACTGCGGCCTCCGCGAGTTGTCAATGAATCGCGCCGGCATTTTCCACGGAAATCAGCGGTTTTCCCGCGTCGGCCCGCCGTTCCGCCTCCGCAGGGCCGAGCGCGGGCGGGGAGGCGGGCGCTTTACGTCGGCGGGCCGACCCGCTGTAATGCATTGGGGACCGACGCGGCTGCCCAGCCGCGTTCGCGCCCCGTTCCGGTCCTCTCGAAACAGGAGCCAAGGCGATGAGCGCGCGACACGCGGCGGGGCTGACGGTCGGTCTGTGGGCGGTGATGATGGCGGCCCCCCTTGCCGGCCAAGACCCGCAGCCGGCCGAATCCGCCGTCGACGCCCCGGTCTACGAGCTGCGGACCTACGTCACGGTCCCCGGCCGGCTCCCCGCGCTCCACCAGCGGTTTCGCGAGCACACCGTCAAGCTGTTCGAGAAGCACGGGATGGAGAACGTGATCTACTGGACCCCCGCCGACAAGGAGGACACGCTGGTCTACGTGCTCAAGCACAAGAGCCGCGACGCGGCCGACAAGTCCTGGACCGCCTTCCGCAACGACCCCGAGTGGAAGAAGGCGCAGATGGAATCGGAGCGGGACGGCAAGATCGTCGAGAAGGTCGAGCGCGTGTGGCTGACCACCACGGACTATTCGCCGCAAAAATAGCGGCGGCGATCAGAGCTTGTGAATGTTCGTCGTGCGGACTTCCGTCCGCACAAGCCATTCGACATTCGGACTTCGACATTCCTCATTCCCCGCTGAAAACTCCTCTCCCCACGCTCGCGTGGATCGGCAACGCGGCGACCGGTTGCCTGCGGCTGCTGGATCAAACGCTGCTGCCGGTCGAGGTCCGCGAAATCGACTGCCGCACGCTCGATGCGGTCTGCGAGGCGATTCGTGCGCTCCGCGTCCGCGGAGCGCCGGCGATCGGAGTCGCCGCCGCGTACGGCGTCGTGGTCGGCATGCAAGCGGCCGCCGGCGCGGAAGGCCCCGATTTCGATCGGCGGCTCGACCAGGTCGTCAAGCGCCTCGCGTCGAGCCGCCCCACCGCGGTCAACCTGTTCTGGGCGCTCGATCGCATGCGGCGCGCCGCCACCGGTCCCGCCGCCGCCGATCTCGACGGTCGCGAACGGCGCGCGCGGCTGCTGGATGAAGCGCGGGCGATCGAGGCGGAGGACCGTGCCATGTGCGCCGCGATCGGCCGGCACGGCGCTGGATTGTTGGCCGACGGCCAGGGCGTCCTCACGCATTGCAATGCGGGGAGCCTCGCCACCGCCGGCGACGGGACGGCGCTCTCCGTGATCTTCGCGGCGGCCGCCGCCGGCAAGAGGCCGCACGTCTATGCCGATGAGACGCGGCCGTTGCTCCAAGGGGCGCGGCTGACTGCATGGGAGCTCGCGCAGCGGGGCATTCCCTGCACATTGATTTGCGACTCGGCGGCGGGCTGGGTGATGCGCGAGGGGCGCGTGCAGGCGGTCGTCACCGGGGCCGACCGCATCGCCGCCAATGGCGACGCGGCGAACAAGATCGGCACGTATTCGGTCGCGCTCCTCGCCCGGGCGCATGGCATTCCGTTCTACGTGGCGGCCCCGTCGAGCACGTTCGACCTCACACTCCCCTCCGGGAACGACATCCCCATCGAGCAGCGCGCGGCCGAAGAGATCACGCGCGGCTTCGGCCGGCAGACGGCGCCTGACGGCGTGGCCGCCTACAATCCGGCGTTCGACGTGACCCCCGCGGAATTCATCGCCGCGATCGTCACGGAGCGAGGAGTCATCCGGCCGGTCAACGAGGACACGATCCGCCGCGCGATCGCCGGCTGAATGGGCCGGCGAACCAACTGGAACGATGGCGTGCCGCCCACTTGCTTGGGGGCAGGGCGGATTTTCCCGGCCGAGCCGCTTCTGCCGGTTCCGCCGGCCTGGCCACCCAGCGCCACACCGGCCGGCCGGTGTTTCCTGCGGCCGCCGGCGCGTTGCCGAAATGCAACGTAGACTTTCCTCGCAAGCCGTTCATCCGGCCGCATGGTTGCGGCGATGCAAGCTGTGGGCTGCGGACCTTCGACACTCGGCTCCAGGATTCAGCGCGAACCTCACGTGTCCGATCTCGATTCGCCGCACGATCGTCCGCATGCGGAGGCCTTCCCCCGGGAGGGACCGTCCGCACCGACCGTTGCACCGCCGGCGGCGTCCGGAGGGGAGCCGGACGCGCGGGGGGAACTGCTGAGCGTGGATCCGGCGCGGCTGATCCTCGGCTCGCGACTCCATTTTCCCGTCCTCGACAAGCACGGACGGCTGCTGCTCGCCGCCGGGCAGACCGTCACGCCGGAGTTCAAGCGGCGGCTGTCGGATTGGGGGCTTCGCGAAGTCGAGGTCCATCTGGAGGACTCGTCCCGGCTCGGCGACGGTTCTTCCGCCGCGAGGGGCGGCGGGCCGCGCGCCGCTTCCCCCCACGCCGGGCGGCCGCAGCCGACTGGCGTGACCTACGTCACGAATCTCGGACCGCCGGTGCGGGACTCGGTCATCCGCCATGGTCGCCGGCGTTACGATCCGGCGCATCGACAAGCTTTGATCGGCACGAGCGACACCGCCACGCGCTGCCTCGACGCGATGATGCACCAGGCGCTCCGCGGAGGGGTTCTCGACGGCGACGGCGTGCTCCGCGTGGCGGCGGGTTTTCTGGAGCACCTCACGGCCGATATCGAATCCGTGCTGACGGTCCCCTTCACCACCCTGCCGGACCAGGCCATCGCCAGCCATTGCCTGCAGATGTCGCTGTACGGCATGGCGATCGCCGTCGAGCTGGGGCTGAACGAGGCGAACGTCCGCCGCGTGGGCGTGGCGGGGCTGCTCCACGATTGGGGCATGCTCCGCGTGCCGCGGGAGATCCGCGAGGCGCAGCGGCGGCTGAACCGCGTCGAGTTGCTGGAAGTTCGGAAGCACCCGTGTTACTCGCTCGATCTCATCGAGAAGCTGGCGACCGTGCCGTCGCTCGTGCCGCTGGTCGCCTACCAGGTCCACGAGCGGCTGGACGGGTGGGGCTATCCCCGCGGACGAAAGGGGACCGCGATCCATCTGTTCGCGCGGATCCTGCACGTGGCGGACGAGTACGTGTCGCTTACGTCGCCCCGGCCGTACCGCGCGGCACTCAGCCCGTACCGCGCGATCGAGGCGCTGCTCGGGCGCGATTCGGGGCGCTGTCCCGATCCGACCGTGGTCCGGGCCCTGCTCCGCGTCGTCTCGCTGTTCCCGATCGGGAGCTATGTGCGGCTGTCGGACGGCTCGACGGCCCGCGTGCTGCGGGGAAACGGCGGCCTGTATGATCGGCCGATCGTGCAGGTCGTCGCCGACGCCCAACAACGAAAGCTGCTCGACACGAGTGACGCGGTGGTCGACCTCGCCGAGTCGCCGCTGCGCGTCGTGCGGGCGCTCCACACTCCGGGGCGGAAGGAGATCGGCAAGGCGCCGCATTATCGCCGGCTGCTTCTCGCGCGAATTCCGTTGCGGCCGCCCCAGTCGCTGACGACTTGCCGCAAGATGTTCCGCGACCCCGGCGGAGACCGTCGCCGCCCCTACGTGTTGCGCGCGAAGAGCGGTTCGAGCACGCGCCGCGCGACCGATCCGCGTCCCACCGCCCGCGATGCGACCGGCGCGGCGGCGGAGTCCGGGCGGAACACCACTTGACCGGTCCGATCGAACAGCGACGACCGCCGATACCGCAGCCGCGCGAACCCCGCGTCGCGCATCACGGCGGTCAGCGCGCGCCGCGGCAGCGCCGGTCCCGCGTCGAGCACCGCGAGCCCCTCCGGCTGGAGCACTCGCCGCAGTTCCTGCGCGAGTCGCGCGGCCGACCCCGCGTCCAGGTGCTGGCCGACGACGCCGCTGGCGTTCGCGACATCCAGGCTTCCGGCGGGCAATCGCGAGCCATCGGGTTGGTGGAACGTTTCGGTGATCGGCTGGCAGTGGAAATCGACGGCGATCTCGTCCCCCTGCCGATTGCGATACGACCGGCGGCGGGCGATGTCGAGCAACGGCGCCGCCGTTTCATAAGCCAGAATCCGCGACCTTCCCGGCGCGCAACAGGCGAGCACCCGCGTGCTGTCCCCGGTTCCACAACCGAGGTCGAGGATGAACAGCGGGCGGTCCGGCAGCAGCCCGGACAGGGCCCGCGGGATCGTCCGCCAGTTGGCCCAGTTCTGCCGGCCATTGATTTCCTGGAACTCGCGCTCGCTCATCGCGGCATAGGCGGCGTGGACGGCGAGCGGGTCGGACCCGCGGAACAGGATTCCCCGCCGCGCCAAGTCCCGTTCCGTCCGCCACTGGTTCCAGCAGACTTTGAGGACATTGCCCGGTCCGTGCTTGCAGATATCGCGTTCGGCCAAGACCAGCCGTCGATTCGTCGGGTGTTGGCGGGCGGAAACGCTCGACATCGGGACGGTCCTTGGAACCGCGCGGCGACGGAAGATCGTTTTGTTCGCTACTTCAACATATCGCACGTCGCCTCGGGATCCATCCGGGAAGGCAAATTTCGTCCGGGAAGGTTCTTCCCCGACGACGGCGTGGTGCATTTCCCGATGGTCTGCCTCGGCCGGCGGCAGTCCAATGAAGATGTCCGGGAGTCGGGTCTTCCATTTCTCGACGGCACTCAGGAGGAACCACCATGCCCCGTTGCGAGACCTGCGGCAACGATTACGACCAGACGATCGACATCATCAAGGACGGAGAAAGCCACACCTTCGACAGCTTCGAGTGCGCGATCCATGCGCTCGCGCCGCGGTGCGCCCATTGCGGGTGCCGCGTGATCGGCCACGGCGTGCAGGATGGGGACGTGATCTTCTGCTGCGCTCACTGCGCCCAGGAGGCCGGGGCGCACGCCCTGCAAGACCGGGCCTGAAGGCTCTTCGTCATTCCCGCCCAGCCGCCCGTCATTCCCGCGCGGCCGCCCCCCGTCATTCCCACGCAGGCGGGAACCCACGCCTTCCCACGGACGCGACGGAGGCAACTGGTGCGAGTGCCCGTCGCGAAGCCGCTGGATGCCCGTCTGCGCGGGCATGACGCGCTGCAATGCGGCGCGCGTCACTTCGCGGCCATCGCCTCGGCGAGGATTCGCGACGTGCTTTCCCGCATGATCCGCGGGTCGACCAGTTCGCCCTTCAGCAGGGTCGCCCGCACGTCCTTGCCGGAAATGAACACCGGCTTCTCGTCCTTGTGGTTCTCCATCAGGTCCACGCGTCCCAGCGACTGATAATAGGCGGCGAAGCCGACCTTGACCGGCTTGATCCGCAAGTCGCCGTTCAGGTTCTCGAAGATTTCCTGCGCGTCGAAGTCTCCCCAGATCGGGGCGCCGTCGTGATACGGGGCGTCGGCGTGCTTGCGGCCGATGACGATGTGCGTGAACCCCAGGTTCTGGCGGTAGATGGCGTGCATGATCGCCTCTTTCGGTCCGCCGTAAAACATCTTGATGTCGAGGCCGAGCAGCACCACGCGATCGGGGACGCTCTCGCCGCGGGGGCCCCACAGGGCCGGGTCGCTGTCCCCCTCACCCAGGCCGCGGTCTTCGATCAGCTTCTCGTAGGTCAGCATGCGGACGCGGGCGTTCACGTCGTCCCCCTTCGTCTCGCCGACGAGCGGGTTCAGGCATGCCCCCGCGTTCTTTCCCGCGCGGAGCAGGACCTCGAGCGCGTACACCAGCGCGTACTCGTGCGCCCGGTGCAGCGGGTTCCGCGTCTGGAACGCGACCACCGCATCCCAGCCCTTGTCCGCCAGCAGCCGCCGCACCTCGCGCGGCGAGAGGATGTATTTGCCGATCGCCGGGTCCTTCGGCTGAGGCAGCACGCGGAGTTCGCCGCCGACGAGGTGCGTCTTCTCCGCGTCGTTCTGGAGGACCATGTCGGCCCCGGGATGGTCCGTCCGCTCGGTCCCGTAGACCGAGCGAATGTATCGCGGCTTGTCCCACTCGAACACGTCGGCGACTTCCAGCGTGGCGACGGTCGTTCCGCCGGGGCCGCTCAACGCGACGGTCCGCCCCGCGCGGAGTTCCTTCGCCTGCTCCGCCGTCACCGGCAGCGACAGCGGGACCGTCCACGCATAGAGCTTGCCGCGGCTCTCGACGACCGCCTCGTCCAGCACGCGGTCGTACACGGCGCGACTCATGAAGCCGGTCAGCGGGCTCAGCGTCCCGTCGGCGATGCGGTACACCGTCGACAAATCGGCCGCCGAGACGGGGACCTTCGGCAGGGGTTCGGCCGCTTTGCGGAACGATTCGACTTCGGCGGCGGGGACGGTGCGGCAAACGGGCTCGGAAAGCCCGCCGTGCGGAGGGATCAGGTCGGCCATGGGGGTGCTCGCGAAAGAGTCCGTTCGAGAAGAAATGTCCGTGCGGAACCGCAGGGGCGTCGCCGGAGGATAGGTGAACCCGCGGGGAAGATCAAGCGGATCCGCCGCGGAGCTGCTCAGTCGCGCGACGCAGGTCGTCGCGCGATCCGGTTGCGGCCGTGGCCCCCCTCCCTGTCAGGGAGGGGGCAGGGGGAGAGTGGCGGCTAGAGGCAACCGGTCCACCCTCCCCCAGCCCCTCCCTCAGAGAGGGAGGGGAGTCACGCTCTTCACCACCGGGTTCTCGAGTTTGCCGAGGCCCGTGATCTCGATCGCGACCGTGTCGCCGTCCTCCAGCGAGAAGTCGTCGCCGGGGACAATGCCGGTCCCCGTGAGCAGGATCACCCCCTCCGGGAATTCGTTTTCGCGGGCCAGCCAGCCGATCAGTTCCTCGAACTCGCGGACCATCTGCCCGACTCGGGTCTCGCCTTGAAACACCCGCCGTCCGCCGCGCTCGATCGACAGCGCGACGCGCGTCTCGTCCCGGTCGAGCGGCCCTTCCGGAATCAGCACCGCCGGCCCGAGCGCGCAGCACTGCCGGTAGACCTTCGCCTGCGGCAGGTAGAGCGGGTTCTCCCCCTCGATGTCGCGGGCCGACATGTCGTTCCCGATCGTGAAGCCGACCAGCTTCATCTCCGCCGAGACGACCAGCGCCAGTTCCGGCTCGGGGACGGACCAGTCGCTGTCGGCCCGCACGCGGACCGGCTCCCCCGGTCCGACGACGCGCGAGGGGGTCGCCTTGAAGAACAGCTCGGGCCGCTCGGCCGTGTAGACCCGGTCGTAGTGCGAGGCGGCGGACTCGGATTCCTCCATCCGCGCCACTTGGCTGCGGCGATAGGTGACTCCCGCCGCCCACACTTCCTGGCGGTCGATCGGCGCGAGCAGCCGCACGGCGTCGATGGCGACCGGCGCCGCGTCCCGATCGACGAGAAACTTCGCCAGTCCCCGCGGATCGGGAGCGTGGAGGACGTCGGCGAGGCAGCGGCAGTTCTCGACCTGCGCGAGATCGAGCAATCGCAACTCTTCGCCCCGTTCGTCGTCCAGCAGTCCGACCGCGCGTCGGCCATCGGCGAGTTCGATCTTCACAAGACGCATGGGGCGACACCAGTTCCTGGCTGCGGCGCGGTGCAATGCGATACACTGGATGCAGGCGAATTCTCCCGCGAGCGGTGGATCGCGTCAATCCGCAGGCCGGCAGGCGCCGCACAGATCGACCGGTATGGACCAGATCAAAGCGTTGGTCGCCGAGCTTGGATTCGTCGTCGTCGATCAGGATACGGCGCTGGGGCAGATGCGGGGCATCCCCACGGCACTCACCGTGTTCGCGGCTGATCCGCCCGGGCTGATGTGTCAATGGCGAGTGAATCCGACGGGCATCGAAACGCAGACTGTCATGGACCTGCTTGAGGGCGTGCCGCAGGAGCGGGCGGCGCTCTCCATCGAGGACGGTTGCGCGTGGCTCACGTTGTACGACGCGCGCAGCCTGGACGGCGCGACGATTCGCCTGCTGTTCGAACAGGTGGCCGACGCGCTCCAGTCGAGCGACCTCGCCCCGGGACCGGGATGCGTGCGCTGCGGGCGCGTCGAGGACGCCCAACTGATGTACGTGGCCGGACGGGCGACACGCCTCTGTCCCGGTTGCCTGACGGATGCCGCTCAGGAACGGCAATGCCTCGAGGCGCAACTCAACCGTCCCAGCCTCGCATCGACCTTGGGTCTGCCGGGTGCCGCGATCTATGTCGCTGCCGGATGGGCCGGTTTCTGGACGGTGCTGGACCTCGCGCTCGAGCATTGGCGAATCGAAGTGGTCGAAATCAACCGGTTCACGATGTTCCTGTTCTGGGGCGCGCTGGTGGCGATCGGCATAGCGCTGGGATGGCCCGCCGGGGTGACTGTGCGCCGATCTCTGGCCTTCGGCAGGATGCCGCGCGTAGCGAGCGTCCTATTCATCCTGGCCGCGGCGACCGCCGGCGAGATCCTCTACGTGGCCCTGCTCCTGCTGCGCATGGTGGGCGTATTCAACCTGAGGCTGGCGGCCCAATTGCTCCCTCAAGTATTGGACAGCTACACCAAGTTCTGGATCTCGTGCAAAGTGGCGCTTCTGGTCGCCACCGCCTTCTTCTGCGCGGCGTCCGCCTCGCAGCGAAAGACCGTAAGGCTGGATGTTTGATCGTCCTCCGAATGGATGTCTGCTATACTCAACGGGCGCGAGCTACGTAGAGAACCACGGGAGGCCGGCTGATGACGACGACGCAAGCGCGTTCCCTGCGCGTGCTGTATCAGCAAGATGAGACGGCATGGCTGGAGGCGATGGCCGAGCTGCTTCGCCTGGGCCGGCTCGATGAGGTCGATTATCCCAATCTTGCGGAGTATCTCGCGGACATGGCGCGACGCGATCGGCGCGAGGTCGAGAACCGACTGATCGTCCTCCTCGCCCACGCGCTGAAGTGGGCTTGCCAACCGGATCGCCGTTCGGGGAGTTGGAAAAGTACGATCATCGAACAGCGGCAGGAGTTGGAGGGATTGGCGAGCCGGGGCGTGCTGCGGAACCACGCCGAGGCCGTGTTGGCCGACATGCACCGCAAGGCCGTCGAGCGAGCTGCGGCCGAAACGGGGCTGCCGGCCGAGACATTTCCCGAGGTGTGCCCCTATACCCTCGACCAATTGCTGTCCGCCGACCTGCTGGATGACTGACGGATCGCTTTCGCGTGGATTGGAGTGTTGCGCCAGCGCTTCGGTGGGCACAGCCCACCCTACGCGATGATCTCGTCGATCGGCTCGCCGTGGTCGATTTCCAGCCGCTTGCGGCCGGGAATTTCCAGCTTTCGCGAGTCGAGGCCGAGTTGCCGCAGGACCGTCGCGTGCAGGTCGGTCACATAATGCGGGTGCTCGGCGGCGGCGAAGCCGATCTCGTCGGTCGCCCCGTGGACGATCCCCTTCTTCAACCCGCCGCCGGCCATGAAGATCGAGAACCCGAACGGGTGATGGTCGCGGCCGGTCGAGCCTTCCGCCCCGGGGGAGCGGCCGAATTCCGTCCCCCACACGACGAGCGTCTCATCGAGCAGCCCCCGCCGTTTGAGGTCCTGGACGAGTGCCGCGATCGGCTTGTCGACCTGCGCCGCCAGCCCGGAATGGTTCTGCTTCAAGCTGCTGTGGGCGTCCCAGGCGCCGGCGGCGCCGTTCGAGCCGTGATAGACCTGCACGAACCGCACGCCGCGCTCGACGAGCCGCCGTGAGACGAGGCAGTTCCGGGCGAACTCGGAGAGATTCCCCTTATCGTCGCCGTAGAGCTTGACCGTCTCGGCCGTCTCGCCGTCCGTGCCGACCGCGTCGGGGACGGCCATCTGCATGCGGAACGCCAGCTCGTAGGAGCGGATGCGGGCGCGGAGCTGCGCGTCGCCGGGATATTCGACCGCCTGCAAGCCGTTCAGCTTGTCCAGCAGCGCGAACTCGGCGGCCTGCTCCTCGCGATACGTGTCGCGGCCCGGCGCGGCGAACGGGAGCGGGTTCTGCGGATCGGCGTTCAAGGGGACGCCGTCGTGCTCGGGACCGAGATAGTCGGCCCGGTGCCCCTCGTTCCCGCCGCAGCAGTCGGCGAGCGGCCGGCCGAGGACGACGAACTTCGGCAGGTTCTCGTTCAGCGTCCCGAGGCCGTAATGGATCCACGAGCCGAGCGTGGGAAAATTGCCGTCGAGGGCGTTGCGGCCGGTGTGAAACTGGAGCTGCGCCCCGTGGTCGATGTCGGTGGTCCACATCGAGCGGATGACGGCCAGCTCGTCCACCACGCCGCCGATGTGCGGGAACCAATCGCTGACTTCGGTCCCCGACTCGCCGTATCTTTTGTGGCCCACCTGCAGCGGGTAGAGCTTGGGGAGGATCTTTCGCAGGTCGGGGGCCGCGGTGCGGACTTTGTCCTTAAGGAAGTCCGGATCGAGGAAGTGCTTGTAGGGGGTCTCGTCGAGCGACTTGCCGGCGTATTCGTTCAAGGCTGGCTTGGGGTCGAAGCTCTCGAGGTGGCTCACCCCGCCGACCATGAACAGCCAGATGACGTTCTTCGCCTTGGGCGCGAAGTGCGGCCGGCCGTTGGGCGCCTGAAAGGCATGTTCATCCCCTCGGGCCGACTTTTCCCCGGAGAGCATCGCCCCCAGCGCCAATCCGGTGAAGCCCATGCCGACGTCGGCGAGGAACGTCCGGCGGGGGACTCGGCAGCACGGAGAACCATCGTGAACGTGGTGCATCGCGCTTCCTTCCGCCGAGCGATGGAGCGGGCCTCGCGAAACCGGACGCGATTATCGCCGCCCCGCCGCCGCCGAGTCAATCGGACGACTGGAGAAGTGTCGCCACGTCCGTCGTGCTCGTCGGCCTGCTCCCGATTCCCTGATGCCCGGCGGCTCTGCTATAGTGGCACGAAGCAGAGGCCGCGCGTGCGGCTCATTCCGTGCTTTTCCCACCGTTCGTAAAGATCAAGGCCCGCGTCCATGCGACATTTTCCCACGACCCTTTTGACCCTTTGCGTTCTCGGTCTCTGCGCGGCCCCCCTGTTCGCCCAGGAAGCCCAACCCGCCCCGGCGCAGCCGGCCGGGAAGGAAACCGTCAAGCAGCAGGCCAGCTACGGCATCGGCTACAACATCGGCGGCAACATCCTCTCGAGATTCAAGGAGAGCGGCGTCGAAGTCGACCTGACGCAGGTGCTGCGCGGCCTCACGGACGCGATCGGCGGCAAGAAATCGGCCATCCCCGAGAAGGATATCGAGGCCGCGATGACCGCATTCCAGGCGGAGGCGCGGGCCCAGCAGGAGAAGCGGCTCGCCGAGCTCGAAGCCCAGCGGAAGGCCGAGGGCGAGAAGAACAAGCAGGCCGGCGCGGCCTTCCTCAAGGCCAACGCCGCCAAGGAAGGGGTCAAGTCCACCCAGAGCGGGCTGCAGTACGAGGTCGTCAAGTCGGGCACGGGGAAAAGCCCGGACGCGAACGACGAAGTCAAGGCCCACTATCACGGCACGCTGCTCGACGGCACCGTCTTCGACAGCTCCGTCGAACGCGGCGAGCCGATCGAGTTCCCGCTCGATCGCGTCATCGCCGGCTGGACCGAGGCGCTGCAGTTGATGAAGGTCGGCGACAAGTGGAAGCTGTACATCCCGTCGAATCTGGCCTACGGAGACAGCCCCAACCCGGGGAGTCCGATCGGTCCCAACGCGACGTTGATCTTCGAGGTCGAGCTGCTCGGCGTCACCGCGGTGCCGAACCAGGCCCCCGCCACGCCCCGCGACGAATGATCGCCCCAGGCGAGCGGCCCGGCGTGAGCCGGCCGGTAATCGCCGCACCCCACGCGCAGCCACACGCGCCCCATCCCAGCCCGACGCGCCAGCGAGGGAGAATCGCCGCACCGGCCGACCATTTTCCGTGGCGAGGCGGCACCGGCGAACGTCCCTTGCTTGCGCCGCCGGCTGATGTTCCGACGCGCCGCGTTCCGGCGCTTCGCTCCGCGCGCGGACGTGTGGTAGGCTTGTCGCGTCGGTCGTCGGCTGTGCCGAGGGCTCAGTTACCTCCAAAACACGCATCAGCTCGCGCCGAAAAGGAAAGTCGATGTGGGTGTGCTCCAAGTGCGGCGAGGAATCGGAAGACGGTTTCGACATCTGCTGGAACTGCGGGACCGCCCGCGACGGGACCGAAGATCCCGGGTTTCGTTCGGCGGATGAACTTCCACCGCGTCCGCAGCCTCCCTCGACCGGACCGGTCCGCGAGAAACTCGAGCGCGTGGCGAAGTACCAACGATGGGTCATCTTGGCCCTGCTCGCCAACCTCGTCGCGAATGCCGTTGCGTTGGCCACGATGGGTGAGGATCGGTTGACCTCGCCTGTCTTCGTGACGATCGCGGTGCCCATCGGGATGTTCTCGATGGTCGCGGTCTTTCTGCTGGCGCGGGAATTCTTCCATCCGGCGCTTGCCGTCCTGTGCAGCCTGTTGATGCTCGCTCCGTGCATCTCGCTGCTGATGCTGTTCGTCGTCAACCAAAGGGCGACGTCGTATCTGCGACGCAATGGTGTGAGTGTCGGTTTCCTCGGCGTCGATCGCAACCGCATCGGAAGGACAGCACCTCGAGAGTGACGACTGATCGCCGATTCATCGCCTATCGTTGACGCGCCGACTGCCGGTCGGCAGCAAGTAGGGTGGGCTGTGCCCAATGGCACTAAGTTTGTCTTGATTCGAAAGAGTCCT
>JBBDNU010000005.1:0-8835 GCA_040877365.1 Planctomycetales bacterium | reverse complement strand
CCGCCCCCGGTTAGCCGCGAGCCGAACAGGCGAGCGCGGCGCGCGGACCGGCGCACCGCGCGATGCGAATCAACCCGAAGGACGAACCCCATGTCCCATCCGCTGCTCGAGCAAGTGGTCCGCGGCGAGGCCCCGCCGCTGGTGCCGCTGACGGTCGATCAATACGAGGGCTTCACTGCTTCAGGATTGATTCCCGAAGGTTCTCCCATCGAGCTGATCGACGGCTTTCTGGTGTACAAGGACCGCGCGGACTCCCGGAGCGACAACCCGATGAATCAAGGCCCCGATCATTCGCTCGTGGTGGAGGATCTGGCGGAACTCATCCGCGATCAAGTGAAGCCCGCCGGATTACTGGCTCGCTGCCAACTTCCGATCCGCATCGCACCACGCCACGCGCCCGAGCCGGATGTCTCGATCGTTGCGGGTCCGGCCCGGCAGCGTGGAGGACGCCTTCCGGAGCCTGCCGACGTACTCGCGGTCTTCGAAGTCGCACATTCCTCGCGCAACTTCGACCGCTCGACGAAGCAGCGGGTGTACGCCGATGCGGGCATTCCGGTCTTCGTCATCGTCGATTTGATCGCCGAGGCGATCGAAGTCTACACCGAACCGCTCCCCGGCACGGGAACCTACGACAAGTGCCTCCCCCATCCGCGCGGCACGGTCGCGACCGTCGATCTCCGCGGCGGCGTACGGATCGAACTGGAAGTGGACGCGATTTTGCCTTGAGGGCGAACCATGACCGACGATTACTTTTCCATTGGTGATGATGGCGAACTCCTTGAAATGCGCGAGGAGCCGTATGCCGCAGAGAATCTCTTGCAGATCCTTCTGGCCAAGTATCCGAACCTGCTCGCCGGGCGGCAGATTTCCAGCGGCGAACCCCGACGCTGGCTGTTGGTCCGCCGCGAGATGGGCGTTCCCGACACAGAGGACGGCTCCGCCCGCTGGTCGCTGGACCATTTGTTTCTCGATCAGGACGGAGTGCCGACACTGGTCGAGGCGAAGCGCAGCACCGATCCCCGAATCCGCCGCGCAGTAGTTGCGCAAATGCTCGACTACGCTGCGAATGCCGTACTCTACTGGCCTCCCGGAAAGATCCGAGAAGAGTTCGAGCGGCGTTGCCGGGACGATCACACTGATCCCGCAACAGTCCTTCGCGAATGCGTTCACGACAAGTCGACGGATCAATTCTGGCAATCGGTGGAGTCGAACCTCCAAACCGGGCGGATCAGATTGCTCTTCGTAGCCGACGCGATTCCCGCGACGCTTCAGCGGATCGTTGAGTTCCTGAACGAGCAGATGCGGCCCGCCGACGTGTTCGCACTGGAGGTGAAGCAATACGTCGCAGGAGAAAGGCGGTCGTTCCGCGTTCGCATCATCGGGAAGGAAACGCGTCGGACCACGTCGGAGAAGTCGAAAGGGACGTCTGCCACCAAGTCGGCGAGGAAGCCGGATCCGATGCGGCTCGAGTATTGGACCCAGTTCCGACAACGGCTCGCGGCAGCTGATCCCAACATGCAGGTGCATCGCGGGCCGAGTGATGCTTCAGTCGACGTGTCCTTCGGAGCGACAGGACTGGCCACGACGGTCTTCGCATATCTTGCCGCCCGGGTCAGTGTTCGCCAGATCGGTGTTCGGTTGAGAGATCCGGGTGGCGTTGCCGATGCGATTCTTCATGTCCGGGAGCAGGTCGAGGCTCAGCTCGGTTTTGCCGTCATCGGCGCGGGAAAGCTCGGTGTTCCAATCGTCGAAACAAGCTGGAAGTGCGATCCCGCCGACCGCGTCCATTGGCCGGAGCAGCACGACTGGCTGATCGATAAGCTCGGCAAACTCAAGGCGTTCTTCGAATCGGACGCGGGCATTGAAATCTTGGATGCCGCGCGACGAGGTGAGGCGGAAGTTCACGACTCATCCTCGACCGCGACGGATCGCTGATCCAGCCGTGACAGAGCAAGAACATGGCGACTATTCGCGAAATCGAGGAACAACTTGGGGCCCTCTCCCCCGCAGAGAAGGCGCAGCTCCTGCAATCCGTCGTGCGCGGATTGGGAGGCGCGTTCGCGGGGATCGAATCGAATCCGCGCGTCTGCGGGGGCGATCCGTGCATCGTCCGCACGCGGATCCCGGTATGGGTGCTCGAGCAATCCCGGCGATTGGGGATGGCGGAATCCGAGATCCTCGCCTCCTTTCCGACGTTGCGCGCGGAAGACCTCGTCAACGCCTGGGCCTACGCCGCGGCGCACCGCGAGGAGATCGACCGCCAGATCATCGAGCACGAGAACGAAAACACATAGGAGACGATGATGACCACCATCGAGGCCGTTGGCGAAGTCGGGCCGGACCACCGGCTCGTCATCGAATTGCCGCAGGATGTGCCCGAAGGGCGCCATCGCGTCGTCGTGACGCTGCTGGACGAATCGGAACACCGGCATGAACGATCCAAGGGCGAGCTTGAGTGGGAGGGGGACGTATTGGTCTACAATGGCCCGATTCCGTGTGACCTCGACATCCGCAAGCTGATCGAACTCAATCGCGAAGATCGCATGCTCCACGTGCTGCTGGGGCCATCCGAATGACTGTTCTGTTCGACACATCCGTCCTGGTGGCTTCCCTCTTGCAACGTCACCAGTTCCACGAACCGGCTGTCGCGTGGCTCGCTGCGGCGCGGACTACCTCATTGAAGATGATCGTCTCGGCTCACAGTATCGCGGAGGTGTACTCGGTTCTTACGCGGTTGCCCAAGGGGGAACGAGTATCGTCCGCGGATGCGTGGGAATTGATCGACAGAAATATCCTGGAACTTGCAACGATTCGCACGCTCCCGGCAGCGGGCTATGTTCGGCTCGTCAAGCAACTTTCAGTCGGGGGATTCGCCGGCGGAGTCGTGTACGACGCGATCATTGCCGAAGTCGGACGTCTCGCGAAGTCGGATGCGCTCCTGACACTGAATGTCGCGGACTTCGAACGAGTCACGAAGAACGGCAAGATGCCGATTATCTCGCCGCTCATCGACTCTCCACCGGATTCCACGGAATAACACGTTTCAAGCGGATTCGACCTTCATTCTGGATCTATTTCTTCGTCATTCGAACTTCGACATTCCTCCCCGATGGACCTCCCCAAGCAATACGACCCCGCCGCCGCTCAATCCAAGTGGTACGCCATCTGGGAACGGCACGGTTACTTCAATGCGGATCCGCCGGCCGAAGGCGAGTCTTCGCCGAAGCCGCCGCACACCATCATGATGCCGCTCCCCAACGTCACCGGGGCGCTGCACATGGGGCATGCGCTCAACGGCACGCTCCAGGACCTCATCACCCGCTGGCGGCGGATGCAGGGGTTCGAAGCCTTGTGGATGCCCGGCACCGATCACGCCGGCATCGCCACGCAGTCGGTCGTCGAGCGGCGGATGCTCGAAGAAGAGGGGCTCACTCGGCACGACGTGGGCCGCGAGGCGCTCGTCAACCGCATCTGGAAATGGAAAGAGGTGTATGAGGGCCGCATCCTCGGCCAACTCCGCCAGATCGGCGCGAGCTGCGACTGGCGGCGCAAACGCTTCACCCTCGACGAAGTCTGCTCCAAGGCCGTCCGCCGCACGTTCTTCAAGCTCTTCCAGGACGGCCTCGTCTTCCGCGGCAAACGGCTAGTCAACTGGGACACGTTTCTTCAGACCGCCGTCGCCGACGACGAGGTCTTCCACGAAGAAGTCGACGGCCACTTCTGGACGTTTTCGTATCCCGTCGTCGACGAGAACGGGAACGCGACCGGCGAGACGATCGCCTTCTCGACGACGCGGCCGGAAACGATGCTCGGGGACACGGCCGTCTGCGTGCATCCCTCGGACGAGCGGTACGCGCATCTCGTCGGCAAGAAGGTCCGGCTGCCATTGGTCGGGCGCGACGTGCCGATCATCGCCGACGGTTTGCTCGCCAAGCCCGAGATGGGGACCGGCGTGGTGAAGGTCACCCCCGCCCACGACCCCAACGACTACGCCTGCGGCCAGCGGAACGGGCTGGAAATGATCAACATCATGAACCCCGACGGCACGCTCAACGAGCACGCCGGGCGGTTCGCCGGAATGAAGATGCTCGAAGCCCGGCCGATGGTGGCCGACGCGATGGAATCGCTGGGCCTCTTCGTGTCGGTCGAGGAGCGGAAGATCGAGCTGGGGCACAGCGACCGGTCGAA
The DNA here is from genome assembly GCA_040877365.1 of Planctomycetales bacterium. Classification (GTDB taxonomy): domain Bacteria; phylum Planctomycetota; class Planctomycetia; order Planctomycetales; family Planctomycetaceae; genus JBBDNT01. The sequence continues at coordinate 4,647 of JBBDNU010000005.1, read as the reverse complement.
GACGCCGATCGAGCCGTACCTGTCGGACCAGTGGTTCGTGCGGATGGGTCAACACAAGAACGCCGCGGGGCAGGAATTCGACCTCGCGCAATCGGCGATCGACGCGGTGGAATCGAATCGCGTCTCGTTCTTCCCGTCCCGCTACGCGCGGACGTATCTCGACTGGCTCGGGGAGAAGCGCGACTGGTGCATCAGCCGGCAGTTGTGGTGGGGGCACCGGATTCCGGTTTGGAGCATCACCGACAACACGACTTGGCAACTCGAAAGTGGCGGAACGCAAAGCGAGTGGTTGCAGCGTCGGCAGGCAGAGGCCACCACAAAGCTCAAGGAGTACTTGAATGCCGCAGGCGTCGATCGAAGTGAGTTTGAGATTCAACTTCCGGATCGACCGGGCCACATTGTAATTCGCTGCTGTGGGGAATCACGATCAGCGGAAAGTGCGTTGACGGCGCTTAAGGAGTTCCAGGAGGCGAATCGGGCGGTACACGGCCTCGGGACTCCAGATCCAATCTCAATGCCGCACGTGCCCGGCTACGCGTCGGCCTCGGACCCAGGACGCGAATTGGTGATTCGCGGCGGCTTCAAGATCGAGCAGGATCCCGACGTCCTCGATACCTGGTTCAGTTCCGCGCTCTGGCCGCATGAGACGCTCGGCTGGCCGGATCTCGATCATGATCCGCCGATGGACGAGGCGGAGATCGCGAAGCAGGTGGAGGCCGTGGGGTTGGGGACGCACCGGGGGGCTGACGCCCCCCGCTCGCCATCGCCCACGAATGGGGTTCTCGACTACTTCTACCCCGGCGACGTCCTCGTCACCAGCCGCGACATCATCACGCTGTGGGTCGCGCGGATGGTGCTGGCGGGGCTGTACAACATGGGGGACGTGCCGTTCAAGCACGTCTGCATCCATCCCAAGATCCTCGACGGGTTCGGGCAGACGATGTCCAAGTCGAAGGGGAACGGCGTCGATCCGATGGATCTGATCGACAAGTACGGGGCCGACGCCGTGCGGTTCACCATCGCCTCGCTCGCCGGGGAGACGCAGGACGTGCGGCTGCCGGTGGGCTACGAGTGCCCGCACTGCGAGACGGTCATCCCGCAGACGCTCGAACATCAGCGGGCGATTCCCGGCGGCGGGGCGAACCCGACGATTCGCTGCCCGAAGTGCAAGCAAGAGGCGCAGTATTCCAGCCCCTGGTTTCAGCCGGACGCTGACGCTCCGGTGGCGCGGATCGTCAGCGAGCGGTTCGAGTACGGCCGCAATTTCTGCAACAAGCTCTGGAACGCGGCCCGCTTCGCGCTGTTGAACCTGGAGGGCTACACGCCCGCGACGGTCGATGAGGTGGCGCTTCCGATCGAGGACCGCTGGATCCTCAGCCGGCTTTCCGCGACCGCGCACGAGCTGACGGAACTGCTCGGCCGGTATCAGTTCGACGCCGCCACGCGAACGATCCGCGAGTTCACCTGGAACGAGTTCTGCGACTGGTATCTGGAGATGCTCAAGCCCCGATTGCGCGACGAGGAGGCGAAGCCGGTCGCGCAGCGGGTGCTGGTCAGCGTGCTCGACGCGCTGGTGCGGATGCTGCAACCGTTCACGCCGTTCCTGGCGGAGGAACTGTGGCAACGACTCGCCGAGATCGCCCCGGTGCGCGGCGTGCCGGAGCCGACCGTCGCCGCGGAGAGCGCGATGATCGCCCCGTGGGTCATGGATGCTCCGGGAAAAGAGGGCCGCGAAACCGCAAGCGGGTCGCGGGCTCACCTGGTTGCTGACGATTGGCGGGATGCGGCGCTGGAGGCGCGGTTCGCGCGGTTGCAGGAGACGATCGTCGCCGTGCGGAACGTGCGGGCGGTGTATTCGATCCCGCCGGGGACGCCGCTTTCGCTCCACGTGCGCTGCGCGCCCGAAGTCGCCAGGGACTTCGACGAAGTCGCCGACCAGTTCGACAACCTCGCCAAGACGACGCTCGCCGCGGCTGGCGGGCACGTCGAGCGTCCGCCCGGCTCGGCCGGGTTCACGCTCGAGGACGCCGAGGGTTTCATCCCGCTGGAGGGCATCATCGACCGCGCGGCGGAGCTGGCCCGGCAGCGGAAAGAGGCCGACAAGCTCCGCGGCTTCATCGCCGGGAGCGAGAAGAAGCTGTCCAACGAGAGCTTCGTCGGCAAGGCCCCGCCGGAGGTGGTCGCCCAGGTCCGCGAGACGCTGGAAGGCCAGCGGAAGCAACTCGAAAGCGTGGAACGCATCATCGCCGACCTGAGCGGCACGTAGGCGCGATCAATAGCCGGCGGGAAACTTCCCGCCGGCGGCGCGCGGACAGGCGCTGCTCCGCGGTGTCCCGCGACGTGGAGAGCACACGGTCGATCTTCGGCGGACGTTGTCCGCCGGCTATCGGATGTTCGCATCGAGAAAGGCGATCAGCGCGCGGGCGACGTCGCGTTTCGAACCGGACCAGTTTGCGACCGTCTCGCCGGCGGGGTCGAGCAGTTCGACGCTGTTCGCCTCCGAGCCGATCGCGGTCGGGGCGTTGAGCACGACGAGGTCGCAGTTCTTGCGGCGGAGTTTTTGCAGCGCGTTCTCGCGCGGGTTCTCGGCTTCGAGGGCGAAGCCGACGACCCAGCGATGCTCCTTGAGCCGTCCGAGTTCCGCGAGCACGTCGTCGGTCTCGATCATTTCGAGCGTGATCGGCTCGCCGGTCTTGGCGATCTTGCCGGCGACGCGATTTTTGGGCTTGTAGTCGCAGACGGCGGCGGCGGCGATCACGCCGTCGCAGTCCGGGAACGCGCGCACGCAGGCGTCGCGCATCTCGCGGGTCGTCTCGACCAGGATGAAATCCGCTCCCGCCGGCGGCGTGAGATCGACCGGCCCGCTGACGAGCACGACCTCGTGCCCGGCGTCGAGCGCCGCCTGCGCGACGGCGTACCCCATCCGCCCGCTGCTGGCGTTCGACAAATACCGCACGTCGTCGAGATACTCGCGGGTGGGCCCGGCGGTGGCGAGGATGCGCATCGGGTCGAACGTGAGGGTTGAGGGTTGTGGGTCACGGAGGCGCGCTTTCTGTCGTTCGCAACTGCGACAGCGCTCCAGCCGGGGTTCTCCGCTACCCCTGCGGCAAACGATCATCGTGGCCACCGACGGCGACGCTCGCCGGCGATTGCTTTCGCATCGTCCGATGACGATCTGCGAACAGATTGACCAGGCGACCGTCTTCGAAGGCGGCCCGGACGCCTGTATCGAGCACGAGTTGCCGGGCGAAGTATTCGTCTCCCGGAATCACCTTTTCGACGTGTGCCAATCCATTCAGATAACGTCGAAAGTCAGCCTCGTCCATTCCGGCGAGCCCGGAAAAGCACTCCGTTCGAATGAAGGCTGGACCGTCCTTCCTGAGATGGATCGAAATCGAGTCGAGCGCGAATGACGGCGCGGCCTTTTCGCGGAAGAACGCCAATTCGACTCCACCGTACTTCCAGATGAGAGGCTTTGAGGAGATCGAAACATCGTCAGGATCGCCGATGCGCTCGCGCACTTCCTCCAACGAGAGTCCGAACGCGAGATCCTCGAACTGGCCGGTCCGAATCAGGTGTTCGAGCGATGCCATCACGAAGCCTCCACAAGCCGCTTCAATGCGACGATGAGGAACCGGAATTCCTTGGCCCGACCGACGAGCCGCTCCGGGAGATCCCCTGCGCCGGCTCTCTCATTGACGTACTCGAGCGCCCGCTCCGCGACCCGCAAGAATCGCCCCCGCCATGCCGAGTCTTCAAGGAGTCTTTCCGCATGCGCAATCGCGGCGTCCACATCGGCGGCCGAATCCCGCGAAAAGCACCTGCGGAAGATCACCCCGCCTTGATGATCGGGCCGCAACACCAATTCTATCGTGAAAACGTGAATGTGGAATCCCTTGGTGATCCAGTCGTCGCTGATTTTCGAGATGCGGCACATTCTCGAACCTTCAGCGAGCGCGATTCAGGATTCCAGAATTTCGCGGATGCGTTCGAGGATCTCCGCCGGCTCGGCCATGCGGCCGGGGCCGAACGTGCCGCAGCTCAGCCAGCCGCTCGCGGGTTCGACGAACAGCACGCCGTCGTCGCGCAACTGGGCGACGTTCCGCTGCACGGCGGGCTTGGCCCACATTTCACAGTTCATCGCGGGGGCGACGAGCAGCGGGCAGGTGATGGTCAGCGCGAGGGTCGAGAGCAAATCGTCCGCCATTCCGTGCGCGAGCTTGGCGAGGACGTGGGCCGTCGCGGGAGCGACGATCATCAGGTCCGCCCCCGCCGCCAGGCCGATGTGCTCGCCGCGATAGTGCTCCCGCGGGTCGAACAGATCCTGATGGACGGGGCGGCCGGTGAGGGCCTCGAACGTGGTCCGGCCGATGAACTTCTCCGCGGCGCGCGTCATCACCACCGAGACCCCCGCCCCCGCCTGCACGAGCTTGCTGGCGAGGTCGGCCGCCTTGTACGCGGCGATGCCGCCGCTCACGCCGAGGAGAATTTCGCGGCCGTGCATGGGATGAGTTGCGAGTTGCGATTTACGAGCTGCCTTCTCGTCACTCGTCACTTCGCTCGTCACTCAGTACTTCCAAGTTCGCGACGGGGCGTCATGCCCGCGCAGGCGGGCATCCAGCGGCGGCGCGGACGACGGGCTGGATT
>JBBDNU010000004.1:0-8839 GCA_040877365.1 Planctomycetales bacterium | reverse complement strand
TGGGTTGAAAGCGCCGCTTTCAGTCCGGATGGAGGGTCTTTGGCTACTGGCGGCTCCGACACAACAGTGAAGCTATGGGACACTCGCACCGGCAAGGAGCAGCAGACGCTGGAAGGGCATAGTAGGACCGTTCACTACGTCGATTTTAGTCGGAATGCGAAGACCCTTGTCTCTGCAGGCTTGGATAGTCGAGTGTGTCTTTGGGATGTCCGCACCGGCAGGCTCATTCAGCCGCACGATTTGCGGCCCCCCGCTTACCAGGTGTGTGCCAGCCCCAACCATACGGTGTTCGCCTTCGTAGAATCGACAGGTAGTGTGGTGATCGCAGATCTCGAATCTGGTAACATGTTACGCACGTTCGCTCCGACCAGGTGACCAGGCCGGGTTGGCTTCGGCCCTTGGGTTGACCCATAGCTTCTTCATGGTAGTTCCGTACGTCCGGCTGTGCCGGACGTACGGTCGGTCATTCGCTTCTTTGTCAACCAATGAGTTTCGGATGTCGTCATCGCTAATATCCGACTTCCGCGCGAAGCGTCTCGCTTCGATCGTAGTGCGTCCCGAGCCGGAGGACGCCGGGCGAGGGCTGCTGGACGTGGTCGACCAGCTTTCCGCCGCCGGGGTCGCGGAGCTTTCGGTCGAGCGGGCGCGGGAGTTGATCGACGGGATGGTCGGGCCGTCGATTCCGCCGCTCGACCGTGAGAACCGACGCGGCGACCGGGACTTCCCTGCGGTCCAGTCCCGGCCACGGGGGCCGACGGCTCCACGACCGCCACGCCGATTCGAGAGGGGTGTGGCGGGCTTCGGCGTGCGAACTCGAGTTCGCACGCCTCCGAATCGAGCCGGCAGCCCGTCTCGCGCTCACCCCTTGGCGGCGGCCAGGGCCGCGTCGTAGTTCGGGTGCGTCGTGATCTCCTTCACGTATTCGACGTGCCTGAGCTGTCCCTGCGGGTCGACGACGAACACGGCGCGGGCCAGGCAGCGGTCGAGCGGGCCCCCCGCGATCAGCACGCCGTAATCTTCGCCGAACTTCGCACAGCGGTGCGCGGAGAGCGTCTGCACGTTTTCGACCCCTTCCGCCCCGCACCACCGCTTCTGCCCGAACGGCAAATCCATGCTCGCGACGAGCACCTGCACGTTGGGGAGCTTCCCCGCCTGCTCGTTGAACCGCTTGGTCTCCTCGTGGCAGACCGGCGTGTCCAGGGAGGGGACGGTGGCGATGATCCGCGTCTTCCCCGCGCTCGACGCGAGGGTGACTTCCTCCAGCGACGTGCTCTGCAGCTTGAATTCGGGGGCCTGGTCCCCGGGCTTCAATTCCTGCCCGGCCAACTCGACCGGGTTCCCCTTCAGCGTGACGGCTCCCGTGCGTGTCTCGGCCATGGCGGCGTCCTCGTGGAATGAGTGCGTGTGGATATCGCGGAACGCCCCCGAGTATCGGGAATCGCGCGGGAGATGCAAGCGAGGGCAGGCCCGCCCCGCGGCCGTCCGTCCTGGCGCCGATTGCCGGAGGGGGGACTCGAACCCCCACATGGAATTACCCATACCGGATTTTGAATCCGGCGCGTCTGCCAATTCCGCCACTCCGGCCGGCAAGGAAAATTGCGGTCCGATGCAATTCGACGTCCGGCACGAAGTATAAGGTCATTCCACGGCCCTGCAAAGCAGACGAGGACCGATTCTGGTCGCACGTCGAGAGCACGGCGACGACCGCGGATGGGCTTGGTCCTCCACTCCTCTCACCCCACGAGCCGTTGCCAGAGCATCCATCCGAACACGCCGCTCAGGTACCCCCAGATCAGCGTGAAAGCCACATGCACGATCGTGTGCCGCCGATTGCCGATCCACAGCCGGCGATCGAAGATGAACAACTGGGCGAAGAGCCGATAGGCCCAAAAGATCGTCAGGCCGATCAGCAGGGCCAACGATGCGATCGAAGCGTCGGTCAGCGCCTGTGGCGCGATCAGCAGCAGCGCTGCCTGAAGGAGCAGCAGCATCACGATGAAGCCGCAGTGCACGAAGAAGATCTGCCGCGTCAGCAGGGAGACCGACTGCAGCTCTTCGCGCCACCGGAAGTAGCGCGGATAAATCGGATAGGCCGCGGCCAGGCCGAGAATCACCAATCCGGCGGCTTGCAGGTTCACGATCGACATGGATCTTCTTTCGATTGGTGTCGTTCCGTAATTCACTGTAGATGGTCGGTGGGCATCTTCGCGACTTCGCTATTGCCCGACTGCAGGGCTTCCCGCACGCCGCGCTCCCAACGGTAGTCGATGTCCTGTGCGTGGAACGCGGCCGCAAGGAGCGGCTCGGCCTGACACAGCGGCGACGTTTGCAGGAAGGTGTTCTGCCGCACTTCGACCCGCACCGGCTGCGGCCGCCACCGCTCGCGCGACGCTTGGATGCGAATGATCGACTTGGTCTCCGGCTCGTAGTCGAACGTGTAGGCCAGCGGGCCGGCGAACCGTCGCGCCTGCCGCGCGTCTCGAAACGGCGACCCCTCCGGCAGTGGCGCAGGCCGGCTCGCCAAGTCGGCGATCACGTGCAGGTCGCCTGTGCCATCGGGAGATTCGACGACGACGTCCAGCAGGCCATGCGCCTCGCCCACGCAGGCGGAGACCCGCCGATAGTTGTAATGCGTGAGCAAGTTGCCGAAGAAGGCCATCGTCCCGCGATCGGTGTCGCTGCGGAGGATCCGCAGGCCGCGCCGCACGCGGCCCTGTCGATCCCGATGTTTCACGAACACGCGGTAGCCGGCCAGGAAGAAGGAGCGGCCCAGCCAGCGGGGGACGAACACGGGGCGCAGCCCGCGGGTCTGCACCATCGCCACGGCGAGAAACGCCCATTGATCGAACGTGTCCAAAACGAGGCCCGGAGGCACGAGCCGCGCCAAGACGTGGGGCGGATAAGCGTAGGTCAGCACCAGCACCTGCTCGAAATGGGCCCGCACGGCAAACGGATGTCGCTTCAACCGGTATAGCACTGCGCCCCTTCCTTTCGGTCCGGACTGCGCATCTCTCGGGCGATCGATGCGTTGCGTGGGGCCGGTCGGCAGTCGTATTCCCGTAACCGCGAAACGCGGCGGGCCATAACCGGCGGGCGTCCTTTTCTGCAAAGCGAGGGCGCTACGGGGGCGATTCATGTCTGGTATGATGGCGGCGACCGCCCCTCCGACCAGAGCTGCAGATGGCCGAACCCGAACCCGAACGACTCCGTCGATCCTGCGTCGAGAAGCTGCGTCCCGCCGAGATCGGCAATCGGTTCCTGGCGATTCTGGCGTACCTTCTCGAGGAGGAATGGACGGCCCCCCGCATCGATGCCCTGTATTTATCGCGGAACGGTCGCCTCCGCGCTCGGATTGGCGGACAGGTCTCGCGCAAGTACTTCCCAGGCGCAGTCGAGGGCCTGATTCGGGACATTCGCGGTCTGGCCGATGTCGCCGAACTCGGTCCCGACGAGATCAGCTATCTGCTCGGCCGTGTCGCCGGAATCAGGAGGATCGAGTGACCCACGCAGGCGTCTGAACTTTTCTTCCCCGGCCACGATCGGGAGCACATCGTTCAAGCGAATACCTGGTCCGGAGCCACGCCCGCGGCCGCCTCGTCTGCCGTGCGGCTGACCAACACCTTTCGGCTGTCATCGCGCATTCGATCGCAATGGACGTCGCGAGTCCGTCACGGCTGCCGTTCCGAGTGCGGGATGTGGATCACCGTCAAAGCGCAGCAATCCCACGCGCGGCTGCCGCGGCTGGCGTTCCAGGTGATGTAGAGCTTGTCGCCCGCCTCGGACACGGCCGTGCCGTACGTCCCCTTGAGCGCGCAGCCGTACTTCTCCTGGTAGAGCGGGTGCAGGAAGGCAAGCACCTTCTTTCGTCCGGTCTGGATGTCGAACTGCACGACCGGCGAGCCGTCGCGCTCGCTGCCGCCGTGCGCGCCGGGGACGTAATACAAAAAACGTCCCTTGGGGTCGGCGTCGATCGAGGCGACATACGCCTGCGTGCCGACGGCCACGGTGCCGATCTTCCGCGCCTCTTCGGTTTTCACGTTGAACGACCACAGGTCGGCGTCGGCGGCCCGCTGCCCGAGCGAGACGGAATAGACGAACCCGTCCGGCGTCTCCTGCGTGGCGCTGCGGAGTCCGAGCGTAGCATCAATCTTCACCGGCGGTCCGCCAACCGCGGGATCGTAGCGCATCAGCGGCCCCTCGTCGCGTCCCGGCACGTAATACACGCGGCCGGTCGAGCGGGCGAGGAGCAGATAGCGCGACGGACCATCCGGCCCCGAGTCGAGCAGTTTCCGGTTCTTCACGTCGTAGGCGAAGAACTGGATGCCTTGCCGCTCGGCATCGGTCCCTGCCGCCGTTCCACCGTAGAGGATCATCCGCTCGGGATCGAGCACCGTGCAGGGGATGCAATGCTTGGGGACGGGGGCATGGGCCACGACGTTGCTCTTTCCCGTGCGGAGATCGCAGCGGAGAATCCAGTCCCCCTCGTAGTGGTAGCGATCGACGGTCGCCCGCGCGGAACCGCGGTGCGTGGCGAAGTACAGCCAGCCGTCGCTTCCCAGGTCGAGCCGCCCGTGAATCTTGCCCGGGGTGTAATGCCCCTCGGGGAGATTCAGCGTCTGGGCGACGTTCGCCACCTGGCGGATCGACTTCGTGCCGGGATCGTACTCGAAGACGAAGGCATTGCCCCTGCCGTGTTCGCCGGTCCCTTGGCCGCCGATGGCGAGATGATCTCCGATGGACGAGTAGAACTTGCCATTGACGGCCAGACCGTCCCCCCAGTTCGACCACGGATTCCCCGGATACGTCTGCCCGGGATAGTAGAGGAAATCGACGGTGGGCGGCGTCTTCGCGACCGCCACGCCTTCCTGGATGGTGGCCGGCGCACGCAGGAATTCTGGAGACGTGTCGCTGACGACCTCTTGTCTTCCGGGCAACCGCGGCGGATACGTCACCTCGGCATCCCGCCGTGGACGCGACCGCTGCGGAACCTGTGCGGCGGCGGGCGTCGCGAACCACGCCATGAGCGTCGTAGTTGCGATCACCGCGACGATTGCCCAATGAACGCGACTCTGCACTGGCATGTTCGTCCTCCTGCCGGAGTGGTCGAGTCGGGTGGGCTGTGCCACTCAGGGCCGGTGGGCACAGCCCACCCTACTTCCCTTATGAGCCGCGGGGTTTATCCGCGGTGCTGACGGTGCGTGGCTTACGAAAACAACCGCACCTGGTACGGGGCACTCGGTTTCCACCGCGGGGATAAACCCCGCGGCTGATGACTTCGTCATTGCCTCATCGCAATTCGCTGGTTCGCCCGCACGTTTTGTCGCTCCAACCGCCCGCGGCCGTGCGGGAGGATCACTTCCACATCGCCCGCCTCCTCCTTCCCCAAGCCGAAGTGCGCGACCGCCGGCTGCCCCGAAGCATAGCCGAAGCCGACCGCGATTTCCCGGCTGCCGAGGAGCGCCGCCGCTTCGCCCAGCTTGCCTGCCGGATAGACGTTGACCCGCGCGCCGATCCCCATGCGGTTCACGTCGTTCGACCCGTCGACCCGCACCTGCAGCCAATTCCCGCCCGGCGTCTCGTTCCGCAGCAGCAGCGAAGGGGCCTCCGCCCACCAGTTCGGCAGGAACATGTCGAGCCGTCCGTCGTTGTCGAAGTCTCCCGACGGGCCGGGCGCCGTGTAGATGATCTTCCGCTCGCGGAGAATCTTCGCGAACAAGTCTCCCGAGCGGCGGATCGCCCGGTCTGAGTCCGTCGGAAAATCGTTCACGCCCAGCGCGTATTCCCGGAACCGCGGCAATCCGTCCCGGACGCCGAGGTTGCGGAAGATCACCGGATGCGGCTTTCCGTCCGCGAACTTGACGATGCTCGTGTAGATGTCCGGCCAGCCGTCGTTGTCGAAGTCCTGGATCTCGACGTGCGGGGCCTTCATCGGCAGCGGGACGAGTCCAACCTGCTCCGTCACGTCCTCGAATCGCGGCACGCCGTCGCGAATCGCCCGGTTGAGGTACAGCCGATTGGCGACCGGCTGTTGCCACGGCCTTTCGTAATGTTGGCCGAGCATGACATCCGGCAGCCCGTCGCGGTTCACGTCGGCGATGCACACGCCGCAGACCATGTTGTCCCCGCGGGCGGTGGGCCAGTCGAACACCTCGCGCGAGCCGGGCGCTTCGTGGAAGCCCCCTTTCCCGTCGTTGAGGAACAACCGATTGCCGCCGCCGCTGGACGCGAGAAAGATATCGGGCCGGCCGTCGTTGTTCACGTCCCCGACGGCGACGCCTAGTCCCGGAATTCCTGCGGGAAGGCCGACTTTCCGCGACACGTCCTCGAATCTCAGGCCGCCGAGATTGCGGAACAGCCGCGAGCTCTTCGTGGGGGAACCGCTGTAGCCGGGAAGCGGGTCTTCGCCGACGAGCAGGTCGAGCAGTCCGTCGCCGTCGAAATCGAGCACGGCGACGCTGCGGCCGCCGAACTCCGGCGGACAGTCGCCGTTCCCCTCGGAGACGTTCGTGAACCGCCCCTCGCCGTCGTTGCGGAACAGCGAGCAGCCGGAGAGTGGATGTCCCACCCGCTGCGCCGGCCGACTCCCTTCCGGCGCGGGCATGCTGCCCACGTATAAATCGAGCCGGCCGTTGTTGTTCAAGTCGGCGAAGACGACGCCGGTACCGCGCGTGGAGACGCGCAACGATTCCTGTTCGTCGAGTCGGAACTTCCCCTGATGGTTGCGGAGGAGCATGTTCGGCTGGGAGCCGCCGGTGTCGAACGTGGCGATGTACAGGTCGATCCAGCCGTCGCCGTCCACGTCTCCCCACGCCGCGCCATGCCCGCGGACGCCGGCCGCGTGCGGAAACAGCCCCGCCTCCTCCCCCACGTCGCGGAAGACGAACGGCCCAGCGTCGCCCGCCGCTTCTTCCCGAGGCGGTCGCTGGCCGAACGACCGGCTCGACGTGACCCCATTCCACGCCAAGCCCGCCGCGACCGCAATGAGAATGGTCGGAATTGCACGGCGAATGCGACGCCCTTGGCGCCTTGGCAGACGAGCTGAGAATTCGACCATCACCTGTTCCCCGCGGATGAGGTTCCCACGGTGTGGCGGGCTGGACGGCGCATCATAGCACTCCCGAGGGGACGGCGGCCATCCGCAGCCAGGCCAACACGGCCAAGCTGCTGGCCGACAACCCGACGCGGATGCGGCTCCTGCTGCGAAGCGGGCGCAGGTGGGGATCCGCCGGGACATGCCGCCCGCTGGACACAGGGCTGGGCAGTTCTTCATGCTGGAGAACAGAGCCTTGAACACGGAGCAGCGATGAGCGCGCGGGATCGCGACTGGATGCGGCGATTGCGGCGCGGGTTGCGCGCCTGGTATGCCGGACACGCGCGCGACCTCCCCTGGCGGCGGGGGCGCGATCCGTACGCCGTCTGGATCAGCGAGATCATGCTCCAGCAGACGACGGTCGCGGCCGTCGTCCCGTACTTCCAGCGGTTCCTGGCGCGGTTTCCCACCGTTTTCGAACTGGCCGCCGCGAACGAAGACGACGTGCTCAAGCTGTGGGAAGGGCTCGGCTATTACAGCCGGGCCCGCAACCTGCACCGGGCGGCCCGGGTCGTCGTCGCAGAGCACGGGGGGCGATTTCCCGAAGAGGTCGCCGAACTGCGGCGATTGCCGGGCATTGGACGTTACACCGCGGGAGCGATCGTCTCGTTCGCCTTCGACCGGCCGGCGCCGATCGTCGAGGCGAACACGCTGCGGGTGTACTGCCGGCTCATCGGTTTCGCGGGAGATCCGAAGTCCGCCGATGGTCAACGGGTATTGTGGAAGTTCGCCGAAGAAGTTCTCCCGCGGCGCGAGCCGGGGCGGGTGAATCACGCCCTGATGGAACTCGGCGCGACCCTCTGCGCCCCCGCGGCCCCCGACTGCCCGGCCTGTCCCGTCAACTCGTACTGCCGGGCGTTCGCCAATGGGACACAGAACGAGATCCCGCGGCTGGCGGCGCGGCCGGAAGTGACGCGGCTCGTCGAGGCGGCGATCGCCGTGCGGAAGAACGGGCACGTGCTGCTGCGGCGGCGGGGCCCCGGAGAATGGTGGACCGGGCTGTGGGACTTTCCGCGCTTCCCGGCGGCGAGCGTAGGACGGATCGCCGATCCGTCCTCTCGTTCCCAGCCCGCCATCGAGGCCGCCCGCGAGTTGGAGCGCCGTTTCGCGGAAGAGACTGGAATTCAAGTCGCGCTCGGCGAGCCTCTCGGCGAGTTCTCGCACAGCGTGACGCGCTATCGCATTCGACTGTTGTGCTACGCGGCCGAGCATCGCGGCGGGCGCTTGAGACGCGGAGCGGAGTGGAGTTGGGTGCGCTGCCGCGATCTCTCGGAACTGCCGCTCTCGAAGCCCGGCCGCCGGATGGCGGAGATGGTGAGGGCACAGGTCCGCGGGCAATAGTGTCGTCACGCCATTTCGGCAGGTCGGTTCGGCGCGGTAGTCAAGCCGCAACCAAAGCAGATTTCGACGCCAAGCCGCAAAGAGCGCACCGCGGCGAAGCCGCAACCGATGGCTTTTGTTTCGACGCAAAGACGCAAAGATCGCAAAGGAGCGCAAAGAAGTAGTAGTCGAAGTAGGACGAGGTTGAGAAACCACGAAGATGCCATGACAACGAGACGCGCGCCGTTGGAGCGCATGTTCTCGGCACTTTCGTGCTACCGTGCCGAACCGCGGGATGAAGGCTCGATGAAAGGCAACTCATCCGCTCCAGGCCCTTCGCGCCCTTCGCGTGCTTCTGTTCGACCGACATGCCTGCCGCAGTCGAGCTCCGAACCTCGGCGTCCTCGGCGCTCTCGGCGGTTCGAACGT
>JBBDNU010000003.1:1651-8862 GCA_040877365.1 Planctomycetales bacterium | reverse complement strand
GCTGAATTGCCCATCGGGCTCCAAAAGCTACCCACAGATTCTGGTGAGGAGGCCTAGTGATAGGCTCGGCAGATCCTATGCAAGCACGGGATCGACCCGTACATCGGCCGCGAGAACCTCGCGTACTCGCCCAACTGGTGCCACTCGAAGAAGTACGCGGAGAAGGTGCTCGAGGAGCTTGAAGAGAAGGGCAACTCCCGACAAGGGGTAATTCTTGCGCTGAAGAGACTCGCGGAACTGCATCGAAAATGCACGGGTCTCGACAGGTCCGGCGAAGCGGACGAAACCGATAAGCTCCCAGGCGAAACCGAGTGAATGAGGAGTACGCAATGGCGGTGGATGAAGATGACATCAAAGTCGAGATTGCCGAATCGCTTGACGAGAACGATCTTGCGACATTCGAGCGTCTGCTTTGCGAGCATCCAAGACTGCTCCGATACGACGATGGGCGAAACAGATGGCTGTGGCACGCGGCGGCCGAAGGTCTCCTGCCGTTCGTGCAGATCCTCGTTGAGGAATTCGGCGTCGGCGTTGACGAGCCTACAAGTAAGGACGATCCCGAAGGGGCAATTGCAGACGCGGCTCGTGAGGGTCATGTCGAAGTCGTCCGCTGGTTCCTCGACCATGGCGCGAAGATCAATCACGTGGTCGATGGCGAACACCGCTGCTCGGCATTGCGGAGCGCGGTGACGAACGGTCACTTCGAGATCGTCAAGCTCCTCGTCGAGCACGGGGCGAATATCCATGCCGCCAGCCACGGCCTCAATGCGCTCTCGGATGCCGAGATGTACGGCTACCCCGAGATCGCCGAATACCTGCGATCGCACGGGGCGAAGCATCCGCTCGAGACGGCCACGCCGGATTATGCCGCCGCGCACGCCGAGTTCCGCCGGATCATGGCCGAGCAGCGCGGGGAGTTGGCCGATTGGCTGGTCGAGGTGCCGGGGGAGCCGGCTGTCGTAATACATGCCATGCGGCCGAACATGGACGACGGCTCGCGGACGCTGTTCACCGTGGGGATGAGCGACGTTCGCGTGCCGCTGGCCGACGATCCGTTCTTCTGCTCCGAGTTGATCCTGATGCTCCCGCCGGACTGGCCGCTGACGGCGGAGGCGCTCGCCGATCCGCAGTGGAACTGGCCGGTCGAGTGGCTCAAGCGGCTCGCGCGGGAGGCGCTCGATCCGGGGGAGAAGTTCGTTCGCGCATTCCCCAACGGCGACCCGCCGCAGCCGTTCGCGGAGAACACGCAGCTCTGCGCGTGGCTGTGCGTGCTGGCGCAGGGGGCGGTGTATCAGATGCCGGACTACCGCTGGGTCGCCCGCCGCTCGCTGTTCGCGATCCACGACGAGGAACGCCTGCTCGTCGAAACGGCCGGCGACCAGGAGTTGCTCAAGCGGTTCGAGGCCGCGAACGTGGCGACGTGCGTGGAAGTGAACCGGCCGAGCGTGTAGGTCCCGTCGGCCCGACGGAACCTCGGGCGCGCGCACCTGCGTCGAGGCTTCATCCACTTCCCGCCGGGCCGGCGGGACGTACTTTCCGCCGGTGCCTTTCTTGACGGCGGCCCGCGGCCGCGGCTACGGTGGCAGAGAGTTCGGCGACGAAGATCGCAGCGCGGTGAAGCCGCAACCGAAGGGGTCACGCGAAGACGCGAAGGAGATGATGACCCGAGGGGTTTATCCCCTCGGTGGGAACACGCGTGGCTTCAAGAGGAATCTCGCGTCACTTCTCCGGGTCGCCCGAAGAGCACCAAGGGGATGAACCCCTCGGCTCATTGGTTCAATGGAAAATTCGCGCATGATGCGCGAATTCCAATCGTTTGCAGTGCAGGGCGATCCCGACGGCCTGAACGCGTCGCGCGAGCAATACGCGGCAGCAGGCGGCCAGAAGGACATGGGAAACGGCGTGTCCTCGACGGCGGCCATTGGAGTGAGCCTTGGGACTGACCGTCTATTACGACTGGAAGACCAAAGCCGATCTGGCGACGGCGCGGCGCATGATCGTGCAGTTTCGTGCGCTGGCGCTGGAGCTGCCGTTCGACGACGTCTCTGAAATCCGCGAACAGGATCCGCCGGACGGCGAATCGGCATTCGTCCCGTACGAGTATTCCTTTCGCCGAGGCGGGTTGTATCTTGACCGCAAGCGTCGGGACGGAGATTCGGAGATGGTCCACGTGCCGGCGCTGCACGCGCTGTTCTTTCACGTGCGCGTGCAGGGTGCGGAAAGCGCCTCGATCGGATTGGCGAGCCATCCCCCGGTCGTCCTGCACCGGGAGGATGTCATCGAACGGAATGAGGACGGCTCGGAACGCGGACGGGTCGTGGGTCAGGGCGATCCGATCGAGTTCCCGACGCGGCGGCGCGGTTGCTACTCGTGGCATTCGTTCTGCAAGACGCAGTATGCCGGAAACCCGCAGCTCGGCGGCGAAGCGAACTTCCTCAAGGCCCATCTTTCGCTGATCGAATTGCTCGACCAGATGCGAGCGGCGGGCGTGAACGTGCGGATCCGCGACGATTCCCGATACGCGAAGCACCGGGACGTCGACCGCCTGCTTCGCTCGTTGCGGAGCTGGGACGCCATCGTGGCGAAGATCGTTGGGAGCGTGGGCGATGCCCTTGGAGGCGAGTCGGGAACGCTCATCGCGCCGATCAAGGAACGGCCGGACTTCGAATACCTCGAAGCCAAGGGAATCGACGTTCTTAGAAAAATGGCGGCCCGGCAGCGGAGGAGGAAGAACGGCTCGTCGTGAACCAGCATGGCTGTAAAGCGGACGGAATCGGCTGTTGCCCGCCGCTGTTATGGCGGAGATTGTCGTGCGCCCCACGTCCCGCCGGGACGTACTTCTTGCCGCATCGCACCGGTCGGCTCACGCCGGCCGCTCGCCATGCCGCGTCAGCGCGGTTGCAGGATCACCTGCACGACCGCTTCGTGCCGTTCGATCGCCGTCACGAGCTTCCTCGACGGCGGCGTGTCGAGCTGCAGCGTGCAGCACGCGGCCTTGGCCCCCTCGAAGATCGTGTTTTCCATCTCCTCGACGTTGATCCCCTCCTCGCGGAGCGCGTCGAGCACGCCGGCGAGCACCCCCACCCGGTTGTAGTGCCGCACCACGAGCGAATGCGTCGCCGGCGACCGGCCGCACAGGTTCACCGTGTTCGCCGCCGGAGGCTTGCCCGTCTCCCGAAACAGGCGGACGATCCGCACCGTCTCGGCGGCGATCGCCTCGGCCGCCTGCTCGGTCGACGCGCCGATGTGCGGCGTGCCGGTCACGAGGCGCGCCAGATCGACATGGGGGAACTCGCAGTCCCAGCCCCCCGGCTCGTTCTCGTACACGTCCAGCCCGACGCGCAGCCCCTTCGCGCGGACCGCCTCGACGAGCGCGGCGGAATCGATCAGTTCCCCGCGGGCCGTGTTGACGAGGATCGCCCCGTCGCGCATCGCCGCCAGAAACTCGGCCCCGATGAAATGCTTCATCCCAGGCGAATACGCCATGTGGATCGAGATCGCGTCCGCCCGGCGGGCGAGTTCGAGCGGCGACTCGGCCCGCTCGACTTCCAATACCGCCGCCAGCTCCGGCGTCAGGCTGCGGCCCCAGGCGACGACCTTCATGCCGAGTCCCTGGGCCGCCTCGGCGACGGCGCGGCCGATCGTCCCCAGCCCGAGGATCCCCAGCGTCCGCCCGTGCAGGCCGCGGGCCTCGCTGTATTTCTTCTTGCCCCACCGCCCTTCCCGCAGCTCGGCCGCCGCATCCACGATCCGCCGGTCGCAGGCGACGAGCAGGCCGATCGCGAGCTCGGCGACCGCGGCGGCGTTTTTTCCCGGGCAGTTGGCGACGTAGATCCCGCGCTCGCTCGCCGCCGCGACGTCGATCGTGTTCACGCCGGCCCCCGCCCGGACGATCAGCGACAGGGAGCGGCCCGCCTCGATCGCGGCCCGCGTGACCTTCGTCGAGCGGACGACGAGCACGTCGGCCGCGGCCATCTGCGCCGGCAGCGTCTCGGCGGAGAGCTCCGGGCGGACCTCGACGGTCGCCCCGAGCTCCCGCAGGGCTTCGACCGTCGAAGGGGACAGCGGATCGGCAATCAACACCTGCATGGCGACCTCCGAACAGCGGCGACGCGGAACCGAAACGCCATTGTAGAAGCGCAACGGGGAAAGCGGAAATTCGAATGCCGTCAGCGGCGCGCACGAATGCGTCGTCGCGTGCCGCAGATCCTGTCTGCCGGGCGGGATCTACCGCTCGCCTTTCCGTGCCTTCAGGAAATACGGCGCCCCCTTCGTGTTCATTTTCCGCCGGTAAACCTTGTCGCTCAGGGTCACGTAGAGATAGTCGAATTTCGGGCCGCCGAAGACGACGTTCGAGAGGAACTTGTTCTCCGGCTTTTCGATGGTCCCCAGGAACTGCCGATCGGGGCCATACACCTGCACTCCGACGTAGCTCGCCAGGTACAGCCGACCCTTCTCGTCGACCGTCATCCCGTCGGAGCCGGCGACGCCTCGGTTCGAGGGGGTCTTGAGCGGCTTGTAAAAGCCGTCGGCGGTGAGGCTGCCGTCCTCGGCGACCTGGAACACGTGCAGTTGCGGGGCGTCGCTGTTGGTGGCGACGAGCGTTTTCTCGTCGGGCAGGAGGATCACGCCGTTGGGACGCCAGCCGGTCGCGACGGAGCGCATCTTGCCGTCGGGAGAGATGTGCTGCAAGTGGCTTTTCGATGGGTTCTCCTCGTTGCGATCGGTGAACCAGATGTGCCTCGTCGAGCTGACGACGATGTCGTTAGACCCCGCCCCCTCGGCGACCGTGTGCATCGTGCCGTCGGGATCGTAGGCGACGATCTTCTTCTCTCCGAACCGGCAGCCGTACAGCCGGCCGTCGGGTCCGAACATCAGGCCGTTCGTCTGGGCCGTGTCTTCGGCGAAGAGCGTTACCTTGCCGTCCACGGCGGCCTTCCAGATCCGGCTGCTGCTGGGGTCGCTGAAGAAGACGTTGCCCTGCCGATCGACGGCCGGGCCTTCGGTGAACTTGTACTCTTCGCCGACCAGTTCCCATTTCGAGTCGGGCGGGACGATCTCGGCCAGCTCGTCATCCGCCGCAGACAGAGGCGACGCGCAGCAGACGGCCGCGAGAGTGACGTACATCGAAAGGACGCGCGGCATGAGGAAGCTCCCTCGCATGGAGTTTTTCGGAAAGCGGCGGACGGTTTCGACGTGCACGGCAGGAAACCTTCCGGAGGAACACACGCCCTTCGCAAAGCCTCAGGGCGTGCCACCCGGCGGCTTGCGGCGACAGCCCCACGCGCTCCATGCTACACGGCGGTGGATGGCGACGTCCAACACCGGGTGAGGATCCTCCGCCGGCTCATGCCGGCGGCTCGCTTTTTTTGCGATCGCCGTGTCTCGCCTGCATCTCGCGAATCTCGACTTCGAGCACCGCTTGCCCGACGCGCAGCGCGGGACGCGGTGGACGCTTACCGAGGCGGCGCGGCGCCTCAACGCCGAGCTGGCCTGCGTCTGGTCGGGGATCGCCGCGGATGGGGACCTCGTGCGGCTGCCCGCTCCCATCGAGCCGGGATTCTTCGATCATCTCGTCGAACAGGAGCTGCCTCGGCTGCACCCCGTCTTCGACGGCGACCGGCGATCGAAGCTTCGGAGCGTGGAGGCGGTGAATCCGTGGGGCTGGACCGACGACGTCCGCCGCTGGGCCGATCGCCGCGGTCTGCCCCATTCCGCCCCGCAGCAGGACGTCGTCGCCCGCGCCAATGCGCGCGGCTTTTCGACGGAGATGGAACGCGAACTCGGCGTCGAACTGCCCGGGTCGGCGATCGTCAGCTCGTTCGACGATCTGACGCGCGCGCTCGCCGGCTTGCGGTCGCACCTCGATCGCTGGGTCGTGAAGGCGGAGTTCGGGATGTCGGCCCGCGAGCGGATGATCGGAATGGGCTCGGCACCCGATCGCCGCACCGCCGACTGGGTCCGCCTCCGCGTCGCCCGCGACGGGGCCGTGTACTTCGAGCCGTGGGTCGAGCGCCTCGAGGAAGTCGGCGTGCATTTCACGATTCCGCCCGATGGCCCACCGCGGTTCGACGGAGTCGCCGCGATGCTCTCCGACGCCTGGGGCCGCTATCGGGGCAGCCGCTTCGAGCGCGATCCCGTGCTCGAAACACGCTGGCGGCCGGCGATCGAGGCGGGGACGCGCGCCGCCGCGCGGCTCGCGGAGTTGGGCTACTTCGGACCGCTCGGCATCGACGCCTGCCGCTACCGCGACGCCGAGGGCGCGGTCCGGCTCCGCCCGCTTCAGGACGTCAACGCGCGGTGGACGATGGGGGCGCTGGCCCGCGGATTTCGCCGGCTGCTGCGGCCGGGTGAATTCGGCACGTGGCTGCACGTCCCGTGGCCGACCGATTCGCCGGACGGTCCCCGCCGCGCTTTCGAGGCGCTGCAAGCCCGCTTGCCGGCGGGAACGCGCGCGATCCGTACATCGCCTTATGAAGCCGGGAACCGGCCGAACGCGCACGGCACGCTGGTGTTGATCGCCGGGACGGTCGAAGTGCGCGACGCGGTGGAGGAACTGGCGGAAGACCTGCCGCGCTATGCGTAATTCCCGTGGAGGCGCTTCCCGTCGCGAAGGCGGTCTGCGTCATTCCCGCGAAGGCCCACCCGTCATTCCCGCGAAGGCGCTCCCGTCATTCCCGCGAAGGCCCACCCGTCATTCCCGCGAAGGCGGGAATCCAGTGCCATCACGCTGGATGCCCGCCTTCGCGGGAATAACGCGCTTCGCATTCGCGAGCATGCCGCGCGCCGCGTCCTGCCGGGTCGCGGTCGTCATAGAAGTGACTCGTACAGATCATCCCAGTTTGGGTTCTTCTCCTCGATCAATCGCAGCTTCCAGGCCCGGTTCCATTTCTTCAATCGCTTCTCTCGGACGATCGCGGCCTCCATGTCGCCATGCAGTTCGAAGTACACCAGCGAATGAACGCCGTATTTCTTCGTGAACCCTTCCGCGACATCGTTCTTGTGTTGCCGGATGCGCGCCACGAGATCGCTGGTCACGCCGATGTACAGCGTGCCGTTGCGCTTGCTCGCGAGTATGTAGACGGCAGGCTCCTTCATATGGGGGGTTGTTTTCTCCGATCATTGCTACTCCCGTCATTCCCGCGAAGGCGAGAATCCAGTGCCATCGCCGTCCGCGCGGCCGCTGGATGCCCGCCTTCGCGGGCATGACG
>JBBDNU010000003.1:0-1551 GCA_040877365.1 Planctomycetales bacterium | reverse complement strand
CCAGTGCCATCGCCGTCCGCGCGGCCGCTGGATGCCCGCCTTCGCGGGCATGACGCGCGGCGAAGGTGTCTGCCTGGTTCCCGCTAAGCCGGTCCCGTCATTCCCGCGAAGGCGATTTTCGTCATTCCCGCGCAGGCGGGAATCCAGTGCCATCGCCGTCCTCGCGGCCGCTGGATGCCCGCCTTCGCGGGCATGACGTACGCGCCCGACTCCGCTACCGCCCGGCGCGCGCCGGCTTGCGATCCGTCTCTTCTTCCTCGTCGTCGTCGCCGTCGGACAGGTAGCCGTCCTGGACCAGTTTGTCCCGGAGGTCGCGGCGATCGACCGACTTGAGGAGGGCCTCCTCGGGGGCGACGATGCCGGCCCGCACGTGCCTCAACAGCGCGTCGTTGAGCATCACCATGCCGTCCCGGCCGCCCACCTGCATCACCGAGGGAAGCTGGAACGTCTTCCCCTCGCGAATCAGGTTCCCCACCGCCCCGCTGCAGATGAGGATCTCCAGCGCGGCGACGCGCCCCTTGTCCTTCCGCTTGCACAGCGTCTGGGCGATGATCCCCTTGAGGCTCGTCGAGAGCATCGTGCGGATTTGCTCCTGCATGTCGGCCGGGAACTGGTCGATGATGCGGTCCACCGTGGAAGAGGCCGTCGTCGTGTGCAGCGTCCCGAACACGAGGTGCCCGGTCTCCGCCGTCTCGATCGCGATGTGCGTGGTCTCGAGGTCGCGCATCTCGCCGACGAGGACGATGTCGGGGTCTTCCCGCAACGCGGCCCGCAGGGCCCGCGCGAACGACTGCGTGTGGGTGTGCACCTCGCGCTGGTTGATCAGGCACTTCTTGTTCTGATGTACGAACTCGATCGGGTCCTCGATCGTGATCACGTGCTCCTTGCGGTTCCGATTGATGTAGTCCATCATCGCCGCCAGCGTGGTGCTCTTGCCGGATCCGGTCGGCCCGGTGACGAGCACCAGCCCCTTGCTGAGCTTGCACAGATCGAGCAGGCACTCGGGAAGCTGGAGGTCCTCGACGGTCATGAAGTCGGTGGGGATCAGCCGGAAAACCGCCCCCGGCCCTTTGCGGTCGCGGAACGCGTTGCAGCGGAACCGCGCCACTCCCTCCAACTCGTAGGCCCAGTCCACGTCCCCCGTCTCGGCGAACTGCTGCCGGTGGTGGTCCGTCATGATCTCCTCGATCATCTGCCGCACCGCGTCCGCCTCCATCGGCGGCGACTTCACCGCGCTCATCGTGCCGTGCACGCGGAACATCGGCGGGCAGCCGGTGCTCAGGTGCAGGTCGGACCCTTCGTTCTTGTGCAGCGCGACGAAATACTTGTCGATCTCGGCCATGGCGCGAGGCCCCCACTCCGAACCGGACAGGGAACGGGAACAGCCGGAACGGTCCCGGCGGCGAATTCGGGAGATTGCGACGGGAGAAGAAAGGATGGGACCCCGCCGAAGAGCAGACATCGATGGTAAGCGGCCGAGGCCCGCAATGCAAAGAAATTCGGGTCTTCACCAGAATCCGTGGGTGTTTTCAAGCTCCGCTCAGGCTCAGC
>JBBDNU010000002.1:0-8937 GCA_040877365.1 Planctomycetales bacterium | reverse complement strand
CCATTTTTCGATCCAGACGAACCCGCCCCCGCGCCGCAACCGCCGCAGCGGAAACCGCTTCCGCTTATCTTCGTGCCATTCAGCTGCGTCCCCGTTTTCGCCCCTTCGCCCTTTCTTTTCGCCCCTTTTCGGCTAGACCGTCCGATTTCCGGACGCGACAATCGATTGTCGGGATCTTCGCCACGGTCCGGGAGAGATTCATGCAGTCATTTACCGCAGTGATCGAACGCTGTCCGGAGACCAACCTGTTCGTGGGGTACATTCCCGGCTTTGCCGGGGCCCATTCCCAGGGCAAGACGCTGGACGAGTTGCACGGAAATCTGGCCGAGGTCATCGCGATGCTGCTCGAAGACGGCGGGCCCCGTCTCGAATCGGAATTCATCGGCACGCAGAAAGTGCAGGTGGAGTGACCGATGTCGAAGCTGCCGGTGCTGAAGCCGCATGAGGTGGTGTCGCGACTGGAGGCGTTGGGATTCGTGGAAGTGCGGCAGCGCGGCGCCCATAAGCCAGTTTCGCCATTCGGACGGAAGGGGCACGACCGTGCCCTTTCACAAGGGGCAGGACATCTCGCCCGTGCTGCTGCGGAAAATCGCGCGCGACATCGGGATTCCGGCTGAAGATCTTGTCGCCGCGCGCTGACCTCGATTGCCGCCGCGGGGCGGTTTCCGTATCGTGAATGGCCCCGCCCGCCGTTTCTTCTGCGACCGAACTCCGCCTGGATTCCGATGACCGACATCCGGAAGCTGCTGGTCGCCAACCGCAGCGAGATCGCCATCCGCGTCTTCCGCAGCGCGAACGAGATGGGGATCCGCACGGTCGCTCTGTACACCCATGAGGACCGCTACGCGCTGCACCGCTTCAAGGCGGACGAGGCCTACCAGATCGGACATGCCGGTGAGCCGATCCGCTCGTACCTCGACATCGCGAACATCGTCCGGATCGCCGAAGAGCACGCGGTCGATGCGATCCATCCCGGCTACGGGTTCCTGTCCGAAAAGCCGGAGTTCGCCCGCGCCTGCGAGCAGGCGGGGATCGTGTTCGTCGGCCCGCGGGTCGAGATGCTGGAACAACTCGGCGACAAGACCACCGCCCGCACCATCGCCGAGCGGGCCGGCGTGCCGATCGTTGGCGGGACCGCGCAGGCGCTGCAGTCGGTGCAGGAGGCCGAACTGGTGGCGAAGAAGCTCGGGTTGCCGCTGATCCTCAAAGCGGCCCACGGCGGCGGCGGGCGCGGAATGCGCGTCGTCCGCAAGCTGGAGGACCTCGCCGGGCTGTACGAGCAGGCGAGTCGCGAGTCGCTCGCCGCCTTCGGCAGCCCGGACATCTTCGCGGAAAAGTACATCGAGCGGGCGCGGCACATCGAGGTGCAGCTCCTGGGGGACAAGCACGGAAACCTCGTACACCTCTTCGAGCGGGACTGCTCGGTGCAGCGGCGGCACCAGAAGGTCGTCGAGATCGCCCCGGCCCCCAACCTCGATCCCGCGCTTCGCGACGCGCTGTGCGAGGCGGCGCTCGCCATCGGCCGCGAGGTCCGTTACGAGAACGCGGGGACGGTCGAGTTCCTGGTCGACGCCGAAACCGGCGGGTTCTACTTCATCGAGGTCAATCCGCGGATCCAGGTCGAGCACACCGTCACCGAAGAGGTGACCGGGTTCGACATCGTCCGCAGCCAGATCCTCGTGGCGGCGGGGCGGCCTCTGTCCGATCCGGACCTCGGCATCGACTCTCAGGAGGTGATCCGCACCTCCGGCTACGCGCTTCAGTGCCGGGTGACGACCGAGGACCCCACCAATCAGTTCCTCCCCGACTACGGCCGCGTGTCGCACTATCGCTCGGCGAGCGGGATGGGGATCCGGCTCGACGCGGGGAGCGCGTTCTCCGGCGCCGTGGTGAACCCCTACTACGACTCGCTGCTGGTCAAGGTGACGGCCCGCGGCCGCCGCTTCCTCGACGCCGCCCGCCGGATGGACCGCAGCCTGCAGGAGTTCCGCGTCCGGGGGGTGAAGACGAACATCCCGTTCCTGATCAAGCTGATGCGGCACCCGACGTTCCTCGCGGGGAACTGCACGACGCGGTTCATCGACGAGACGCCCGAATTGGTCCAGCTTCCCCGCCGCCGGGACAGGGCGACGAAGATCCTCTCGTACCTGGGGGACGTCGCGGTGAACGGCAACCCGCTCGTGAAGGGCCGCCCGGTCGCCTCCCGCCGCGATCCGGCCCCGCTCCCCGAGTGCGACGCGACCGCCCCGATACCGGACGGGATGCGACAGAGGCTGCAAGCGCTCGGCCCGCGGAAGTTCGCCGAGTGGGTGAAGGAGCAGAAGAAGCTGCTGCTGACCGACACGACCTTCCGCGACGCGCACCAGTCGCTGCTGGCGACGCGGCTCCGCACGCACGACCTGCTGCAAATCGCCGACGCCTACGCCCGCTTCTTGCCCGAACTGTTCTCGATCGAGATGTGGGGCGGGGCCACCTTCGACACCACGATGCGGTTCCTCAAGGAATCGCCCTGGCAGCGGCTCGTCCAGTTGCGGGAACGGATCCCGAACATCCTGTTCCAGATGCTGCTGCGGGCCTCGAACGCGGTCGGCTACACGAACTATCCCGACAACGTGGTGCAGGCGTTCGTGAAGGAGGCGGCGGAGGCTGGCATCGACGTGTTCCGCGTGTTCGACGCCCTGAACTGGGTCCCCAACATGCGCGTCGCGATGGACGCCGTACTCGAAACGAACGCCGTTTGCGAGGCCTCGATCTGCTACACCGGCGACATCCTCGACCCCGGCCGCGCGAAGTACGACCTGAAGTACTACGTGGCGCTCGCGAAGGAGCTGGAGCAGATGGGGGCGCACATTCTGGCCATCAAGGACATGGCCGGACTGTGCAAGCCCCGCGCGGCGGAGCTGCTCGTCCGCACGCTCAAGCAGGAAATCGGGATCCCAATCCACTTCCACACGCACGACACGGCGGGCATTCAGGCGGCGGCGATCTTCGAGGCGGCCGAGGTCGATCTGGACATCGCCGACGGGGCGATGGCCCCGCTCTCGGGGGGAACGTCGCAGCCGAACCTGAATACGATCAACGAGGCCTTCCGCTTCACCGACCGCGAGACGGGGCTCGACCCGCACCACCTCGACGCGATCGCCGAGTACTGGCGGGCGGTCCGCGAGTTCTATGTCCCCTTCGAAAGCCCGGTGCTCCCCGCAAGCGCCGACCTGTACGACCACGAGATGCCCGGCGGGCAGTACACGAACCTGTTCCAGCAGGCCCGCGCGCTGGGGCTGGCCGACCGCTGGAGCGAAGTCTGCCGGGTGTACGCCGGGGTCAACAAGCTCTTCGGCGACATCGTGAAGGTCACGCCGACCTCGAAGGCGGTCGGGGACATGGCGTTGTTCATGGTCGCCAACGAGTTGAAGAACGAGGACATCCTCGACACGGCGCGGGATCTCGCGTTTCCCGAGTCGGTGCTCGACCTCGTCAGCGGGGCGATGGGACAGCCTCCCGGCGGATTTCCCCCTGCGGTCAAGGAGCGGATCCTGCGGGGGCGGGAGGAATTCCACGACCGGCCCGGGGCGACGCTCCCCCCTGCCGACTTCGCCGCCGCCGGAGCGGAGATCGAGAAATTCCTGCACCGCGCGCCGCAGCCCCGCGAGGTCGTGTCGTACCTGCTCTATCCGAAGGTCTACCAGGAGTTCGTCGCCCATCAGCAGAAGTACTCGGACACGAGCGGCCTCGACACGCCGGTGTTCCTCTATGGCTTGCAGCCGGGGGAGGAGACGCAGGTCGACATCGAGGAGGGGAAGACGCTGTTCGTGAAGTTCCTCACGGTCGGGGAGCCGCACCCGAACGGCGAGCGGACGGTGTTCTTCGAGCTGAACGGCCAGCCGCGGGACATCAACGTCGTCGACCGCTCGCTCGAGCCGGAGACGAAGCAGGCGGCCAAGGCCGACCCGCAGAACCCCGCGCACGTTGGGGCCACGATGCCGGGGATGGTCGTCACGGTCGCGGTTCAGCCAGGAGACCCGGTCGCCAAGGGGCAGAAGCTGTTGACGCTCGAAGCGATGAAGATGGAGACGACGCTGCACGCCGAGCGCGAAGGCAAGATCGGCCAGGTCCTCGTCCAGGCGGGGAGCCAGGTCGAGACGGGGGACTTGCTGGTGACGGTGGAGTAGGGCCTCGATCGGCGGCGATTTCTCCACGGATCGCTGCCTTCGCCCGGACCAGTTCCGTATGATGGAAGGGTTCCGCTGTCCGCCTCCGCTCGCCCCGGTCCGCTTCGATGGAACACCAGGCGTCGCCGCAGCCCGCTTCCGCAGCGCGGTCGGCCCCCGCTTCGCAGCCTGATCCGTCCCCGCAGCCGGCCGCTCCCCCGCGCGCGGCAGTCCCGGTGCGGCGCGGCCGCGGGAAGGCGCTGTGGAGCGTGCTGCTTTCCATCTGCTGGAAGCGCGACCGATTCCGATCGTGCGACCGTCGCCATCCTTGACCCGCCGCGGATTGCCCCCATAATGCATTCGCCGGGGATGGAAAGCTGCCTCCGACCGTGGTGAGGCCGTGCGAACCGGGTCAGATCTTAACCGAAGCAGCCCTAAGCATCTGGCTCTCAGGTGCGGAAGGGGGCAGCTTTCCGCCCCCGGCTTCTTTTGCGCGCCAGGGAGGGGATCGCGACGGCTCAATAGGCTGGCATCGCGGGGCCATACGTATTATCGATCCAAGCAATACGTATTGGGAACTGATTGAGGAGGCGCTGGCGGAAAAGTATGGACTCGAGTAATGCGGATCTTCGTCGACACGAATGTATTGCTCGATGTCCTGATGCAGCGGGATCCCTTCTTTGCGGATGCGGCACGTGTGTGGACGCTGGCTGAGTCGGGTTGCACCGAAGCGCACGTAGCGGGGATCAGTTTCAATAATTGCCATTACGTGATCCGACGGCATGCCGGGCGCCGATCACTTCCCGCACGGGCCAGCGTCGGTGCTGACTCCCGTGGAATTCCTGGCCGCCCACTCCTTCGAGTGACCTGATGGGCGATTTCCTCGTCCACTGGACGGCGCGGCTGGCGATCGGTTGTTACGCGGCGCGGGCGCTCGTCGATGCGGCGCAGCGGGGCGACCGGCGGCAGCGGGCGGCAAGGTGGCTGTGGACCATCGGCTGCGGCGCGTACCTTCTCCACGTGCTCGCCGCGTTTCACTTCGTCCACGATTGGAGCCACGCGGCCGCCTACGCGCACACCGCCCGGCAGACCGCGGCGGTCATCGGCTGGGAATGGGGCGGCGGGTTGTGGGCCAACTATGCGCTCACGGCGGTCTGGGCGGCCGACGTGGCGGTGTGGTGGGGACGCGGGCGCGCTCCCACGCCTGCGGCGCGGGCGTGGGGCTGGTTCGTCCACGCCTTTCTGGCGTTCATGGTGCTGAACGCCACGGTGGTGTTCGGCCCGTGGTGGTGGAAGCCGCTCGCCGCGGGATACGCCGCGCTGCTGGCGGCGGCGTGGCGGCAGGGCGTGTCGCGGAAACTCGCCCCGCCCTGAGGGGCGCGGCTATTGCCGGACGGCCCTCCGGGCCTCCCTCGGCGTTCTCCGATTTTCATACTAGCCCGACGCGCCCGCGAGGGAGAATCGCCAATCCGGCCGACGACCAGGAGCGACGGCGCCCGCAAGATGAATCTCCCTTGCTTGCGCTGCGGACTCGTGTGCGCCGCGACGGTGACGCACAGGTCTCGCTGAATTCTCGGGGGGAGCTTTTCGGACAGCGCTCAAATCCCGGCGGCGAAGCTCAGCGGGCCGGCGAACAGGTCTTCGCCGTCGAGCGCGTGCCCTTCGCAGATCCGCTGGATTTCGTCGCGGACCGCGAAGTAGGCCCCGATCACCCGCGCGTCCCATTGCTGGCCGGCGCCGCGGCGGAAGATGTCCTCGATCGTCTCACGGTCCATCCCCTTGCGGTACGGACGGTCGCTCCCCATCGCGTCGTAGCTGTCCGCCACCGCGAGGATCCGCGCGATCAGCGGGATCGCCTCGCCCTCCAGATGGTCGGGATAGCCCTTGCCGTTGTACGATTCGTGATGGTTCCGCACCCCCGGCAGCACGTTCGTGAGGTTCTTCAGCCCTCGCAGGATATTGTAGCCGATGACCGGGTGCTGCTGGATTTGCTGGAACTCCTCGTCGGTGAGCTTGCCCGGCTTGCGGAGGATGCGATCGTCGACGCCGATCTTGCCGATGTCGTGCAGCAAGCCGGAAATATAGATGTCGTGCAGTTCGTTGTCGGGCAGTCCCAGCTCCTCCGCGAGCCGGCGGGCGACCAACGCGACCCGCTCGCTGTGGCCGCGGGTGTAGGGGTCCTTCGCGTCCAACGTGGACACCAGCGAGCGGACGAAGCTCAGCAACAGTTCCTGGTGCTGGTGGTAGAGGTCGATGTTGCGGATGTGCGTGCCGAGGATCGTGGCGACCGAGTTCAGCAGGTTCGCTTCGACGGTGCCGAATTCGCGGCCCTGTTGGGGGTTGCAGCTCGCGATCCAGCCGGAGCGGTGCGCGCCTTCGCTGATGGGGACGAGAACGAGGCTGTCGAGGCCCGGGAACTCCGCCCCCAGCGGCGTGTCGCGGATCCGGTTCCTGACGAGCGGCCGGGACCAGTCGTGATCCGCGAAGTGAGCCACGAGCCGGACGAAGCCGGTCTCGTCGAAGGGCAACTCGCCGGCGGCGATGAGCTGCGGACCGCCGCTGCGCTCGTCGAGCCAGATGGCGTTGGCCCCCGTGTCGAGCAGCGAGTGCATGCGGACCAGGCACACCTGGGCCAGCTCGACCGGGCTCCGCGAGATCTGCAGGTTCCGGGCCAGGCTGTAGAGCAGGCTGATTTCCTCGTAGGTGTGCTCGATCTGCAGGCCGAGCTCCTCGATCTCAGCTTGCAGCCGCTGCGCCAGCCTCTCATTCTCCACCTGTCCCAGCATCATCGTCAGCACGGCTTGCAGCAGCTCGCGCGGACAGTGGACTTGCCGCGACAGCCAGCCCCGCAGCTCTTCCTGGGACCGCCCTTCCTCCGCCGCGGCGATGACCAGATCGTGCGGGCGCAGGTCGGGGCGGGAAAACACGTAACCCACGGCGACGGTCTTCCGCCCGTCGACCCGCGGCAACGGAATCGCGTAGAACAGCAGTCCCGGCGGGTGCTCCTGGATCGTGACGCCGGTGACCTGCGACAGCCCGCGAACGATCCCCGCCGGCAGGTACGCGACCGCTTCGGAATCGCTCCGTTCGAGGACGGCGCCGGTGGCGGCGTCCACACGGAAGAACGGCAGCCCCGTGGATCGGGCGTACCGCCGCAGGGTCTTCGAGTCCGCTCCGTCCGATCGCGGGCCACGCTCGTCGGGCACCTCGGAGGGCGCAGCCTGCCGGACGGGAAATGGGGAGGTGAGGAGTTCCGGGCCCATGCATGTTCTCCGCGAGGAACGCAGGGAAAGCGTAGTTCGCGGAGCGGAAGCCCGCTCGGATTCGCCCCCGCCGATTCGTTGAATCGCGGATCCCCCCGAGCCGAATATGCCGGTGCCGCGGAGTGTGCCGGCGGCCCGTCAATGGGCTGCGGAACGGCCGGAAGGCCTTCCTCGGGGCCCTCCCCAGAGACGAACCGCGGCTGGCCCCGAGTACGGCCGCAGTCCGTCGTGGCCCAAGCTGCCAGCGTGGGCGTTTTCTCGCACGTTGGCATCGTGCGCCACGGGGGATTCACAAGCTCTCAGCCGTCGAGCTGGTCCTTGTGGCGCAGGCGGGCGCTCGCCTGCTCGAGGTCGTGGCGTTCCGCATCGGTGAGCGACTGGATCCCGTGGTCGCTCACCTTCTGCAGCAGGACGTCGAGCTGCTGCTCGGCCTGCTGGAGTTGCTCGCGGCGGCGCCGCTCGCGGGCATGGCGGCGCTTTTCGCGCCAGCGCTGGAAGAAGCCGGGCGGCCGCTTGTGCTCGACCGACGTATCGACCGAGCGCTCGAGGCTGGTGTAGCCTTGGGAGAAGTCGTAGCCCATGAACGATTCGTCGTAGTTCTCCGCCGTCCGCGCCTGCACCGACTCCTGCACGTTCAACAGGAGCACGAACGCCCCGATGCAGACGGCCCAGGCGCTGTCGGCCATCAACCCGCCCAGCAACATGAGAAACCCCGCGATCTGCCCGATCCGCAGGTAAATCTCCGCCCCCGCCTCTCCGTGCCAGCGGGTGGCCAGCGCAGTCTGGACCATGCGGCCGCCGTCGAGCGGATACACCGGAATCAGGTTGACGAGCAGGATGATCCAGTTCGCCGTGAACACCAGCAGGAGCAGGTCCGGCAGCCAGGCCGACTCCAGGTCGAGTGCGACCGCGGGAAACTCGAACGGATTGAAGGCGGCGCGCCGCAGCTCCGGCGTCGCCTGCCAGACCGGTCCCAGCGTGATCAGGCAGATCGCAAGATTCACGAACGGCCCGGCGGCGGTCGTCAGGAACCGCGACCGGAACGTCGGCAACGGCTGCACCGTCGCCAGCCCGCCGAGAGGCCAGACGAGGATTTCGTCTCCGCTCCCGCCCGTCAGTCGGGAACCGACGACGTGCCCGAACTCGTGCGCCAACACCGAGAGAAACAGGATCGCACCGAACGCGTTGGCCACCAGGAACCAATTCGGCAGCTTGCCGTGAAACTGGAACCAGAGCACCACGATCAGGAGCGGGAAAAACACGCTGACCCGCACCCGCGTCGAAAACCACGTGCCGCACGGGATCGACCAGTGCAGAGGGCTCGCGGCTGAGTTCATGGAAGGGGATCCATGCGAGAGGTCCGGCATGCGCCCCGGAGCCGCCAGTCGGCCGCTGCTCGCCGCACGCGGCCCGCAACGGCGTCCATGATAACAGCCCCCGGAACGGGCGACAATCGCCGTTCCCGATCAGGATTTTCGACGAAATACACCCGGCAGGACTCGAACCTGCGACCTGCGGTTTAGGAA
>JBBDNU010000001.1:4475-44877 GCA_040877365.1 Planctomycetales bacterium | reverse complement strand
CGGGCGAGATTCCGGGAACCGGCGCCGCTTGAAATGCGTCTCACGTTCCGGCCGGAGCAGCAAAAGCCTCAGCCCCGGCCGCACATCGCCATACATCGCCTGAAGCGGACGCGCGATGCCAGGGAACCTCCGTCGACGAAGCGGATGGACGCGGCGAGCCGCCGTAGTCGCGCCGGTGCTTTGCGCTGTGATGTTTCACTGTCACGATGTCGCGGGCGACGACGCGGCTTCCGGCGGAGGAGCGCCCGAGCAGTTCGAGCAGACTCAGTTGAAAAAAGCCATCGAGGAGGCGCTCGAACTGGAAGCAGTCGAAGCAGACCGGAAAGCGGGGCGAGGAGTCGTGCTGCTCGGCGAACCCGCCCCCATCCCCACCACCCCCGTCCAAGTCGCCGCCGCGCCGTCCGCCGGGGCCTCTCCCGGCGTTCTCGTCGCCGCCGATCGCCGGATGGTCCTGCGGCTGCGGAAGGGGGAGGAACTGCTCGGCGAGAAGCGATACGCCGAGGCCGCCGAACTGCTCCAGCTCATTTTGGACGCGGACGAAGACGGGTTCTACCACCCCGATCCCGACAAGACCGAGACGTATCGCAGCCTGAAATCGGCGGCCGTCGAGTCGATCGGCAAGATTCCAGCCGCGGAGCGGAAGGCGGCCTATGAATCGCCATACGGCGGCGAAGCGCGGCGGATGCTGAGCGAGGCCGCGAAGGCGGCGGATTTCGCGGGGATCGCCGCGGTTTCCCGCCGGTACTTTCACACTCAGGCAGGTTACGAGGCGACGTGGCAGCTCGGCGCGCGGCGGTTCGACCGGGGAGACTTTCTCGCGGCGGCGCTGGCGTTCGAGCGGCTGCGGGGCGTGCCTGAGGCGAAGGGGCCGCGCGAGCCGCACCTGTCGCTGCGGACGGCGATCTGCTGGGCCCGCGTGGGAATGGCCGAGCGGGCGCGGGCGGCGCTCGACGAGTTGCCGATCGGGGACGCGGCGAGCTTTTCGGTGGGGGGGCGGGAGATCCCGTCGTTCGCCCCGGCCGACGACAAGCCGGCGTGGCTGGCTCGCCACTTCGGCGGGCCGGGGGGGACGCGCGAACGCGGCGGGGGCGATTGGCCGGTGTTCCGCGGCGACGCGGCCCGCAACGGCGTCGCGACGCTCGCCCCCGCGAAAGAAGGTGAAGCCCCGATCGACTGGCGGCGTTCGATCGTCGTCGATCCCGAGAAGGATCCCGGCGACGCGGGGGAGAGCGAAACCGAGGCCCGCCTCCGCCGGATGGTCGCAGCCGCGTCCGGGAATGACGGCGGGACGCGGCGGGGCGACATCCCGGCCGGACAACCGCTGATCGTCGGGGATCTCGTCGTCGCGCGGACGCTGGGAACGGTCCGCGCGATGCGGCTCGACACCGGGACCACCATCTGGGAGACGATGGTCGATGCCACGCTCCAGGAAACGATCCTCGGACAGAATGCGATGCAGGAGATGCCCGCCTCCTCGCGGGACGTGCTCCTCGCACGGCTCATCGAGCAGCGGCTGTGGGAGGACGCGGCCCACGGCGCCCTGAGCGGCGACGGCGAGCGGATGTATGCGATCGAGGCGGGAGGCTTCGCGACGCCATTCGTCATCACGACACAAAACGGCGCGGCGGGACGGCTCGTGATGCCGGCCTCGTTCAACCGCCTCGTAGCGCTCGACGTGGCCAGCGGTTTCCAAGTGTGGGACATCGGCGGCGCCCCAGTGGACGAGTACGACTACGTGCGGCCCCTGGCGGGGACGTATTTCCTCGGGCCTCCGCTGCCGCTCGCGGGAGGTCTCTATGGATTGGCGGAACGCGATCGCGAAGTGCGGTTGCTGGTGCTCGATCCGCGGACCGGATCGGTTGTCTGGGAGCAGCCGCTCGCCGGGGCCGACGTGGATATCGCCAGCGCGCCGCAGCGGCGGACCGCGGGGACGTCGCCGTCGTATGCGGATGGCGTGCTCGTCTGCCCGACCGGAACTGGAGGACTGGTCGCCCTCGATCTCGACACGCGCTCGCTGTTGTGGGCGTACCAGGTGGAAGCGACCGGCACGCCTCCGGCGCAGCCGGGGCCGTTTCCGCGTCCGCGACCCGTTCCGCCGGCCGGCAACGCTCCCGCGTGGAGAGAGCCGGTCCCGGTCATCGCGGAAGGCTGCGTGCTGTTCGTCCCCCCCGCGGGGGACGCGCTGCACTGCGTGGGGCTGCTCGACGGCGTCCCGCGCTGGAAGCGCCCGCGGGGCGACGCGGTCGCGATCGCGGGAGTGAGCGACGGGCGGGTGCTTCTCGTCGGCACTGCGGGCGTGCAGGGGGTGAAGCTCGCGGACGGATCGGCGGCGTGGGAGAAGCCGGCGGCGGTCGGGAAGCCGGCCGGCCGCGGGTTTCTCGCGGATGGAAAACTGCACGTGCCGCTCGCCTCGGGGAAGCTCGCGGCACTCGACGCGCGAACCGGCCGCGTGCTGGAGACGACCGAGCTACCCCAAGGAGTCGAGCCGGGGAACCTGCTCGGCGCGCGGGGGACGATCGTCTCGCAGGGGCCGGCAGGAATCGCGGCGATTCCCGCGCCGTGAACCGTCTGCGCGGCTTGCCCGATCCGAGGCATCCGATCCCTCGGTGTTCGGATGTCTTTCCGGAATTTGGGCAAACTCTGCCGGTTTGGTTGACCATGCGTAGGGGAAACCCGTAGCATCCTACCGGGCTGGAAACGGAGTTGCTGCTCTCTCTCACCCCTCTTGCAAGGATGTGCCCTCCTCGTTCGATCGCCGCCCGTCCGGGTTCGCGATTCCTCCCAGTTCATCACGGTTCGGATTCCGTTGAGTGCCGCCGGCAGGGGATGCCGGCGGAGTGGGCGCGGGATTCCACAGCTTCACAGGAGCCTTTCGAATGAAGCGTCACGCCCGCGGTCTGTTCTACGTGTTCGGCGCCACGTTGGCGATCCTGTCTGTCCGGCCGTGTTCGGCCGCCGATCTGCAGCAGCAGGGGATCCACTGGCGCAAGAGCTACCACGCCGCCGCCCAGGAGGCGTCCCGGACCCACAAGCCGATGCTGATGCAGGTGACGGCGTCGTGGTGCGGGGCCTGCCAGTCCATGTTTTCGCAGACCTTCTCGGACAACACCGTGGTCGAGCGGATCAACTCCTCGTTCGTTCCGTTCCAGATCGACGCGGACCGGCACGCCGAACTGATTTCGGCCCTTGGGGTCCAGGCGTTCCCGACGACGATCGTCATCGACAGCGACTTGACGATTCTCTCCCGGATCGCCGGTTTCCGCCCCTCGACGTCGTTCGGCGACGCCCTCGCCGCCGCCGCCCAGAAGAGCGCCAACCGCAACCCCACGACCACGAAGGCCGATCCTTCGACGCGGGCCCGCCCGGTCTCTCTCGAGCAGCCGGCGAATTCCAGCGGCGACGGGGGACTCGTGGCGACCGTCTTGCGGTTGATCAACGGGCGGTAGCCGGAGCCTGCGGCCGGCCGTCCTTTCTCGCTTCGGCCCTTGCGGACCGCGGGACGTGATCCCGGGGAAGCGGTCCCGGGGGCTTTCACCGCCTGCCTGTTCAGATACAATCGGAGGCGGTTCGGAAAGCAGGAGGAAGACCGCCATGCCGCGTTGCATCCCGGCGATCGTGCTGTGTCTGGTTCCCGCCCTCGCCGGGGCGGACCCGGCCGGGTCGGCATCACCCACGCCGTCCGAAATCGCGGAGGCGGTCCGCCGGCTCGGCGACGCGTCGTTCGGCGTCCGCGAGGAGGCCTCGCTGTTTCTGTGGTCGGCGAAACTCGCGGCCCTTCCCGCGCTCGAAGAGGCGCTGGCCGCCGACGACCCCGAAGTCGTCTCCCGCGCGCGGCGCGTGCTCGACCGCTCGCGGTTCGGCATCTTCCCGGAGACGCCGGAGAACGTGGCGCGGCTCGCCGCGCAATACCGCGACGGGGACGCGGCGCTCCGCCGCCAGGTCGTGTTGAACCTGATCGGCGCCGGGAGAGACGCATTCCCCACGCTGCTGGCGCTCGGCCAGACGGAGGCCGACCCGGGGCTGCGCGAGTACCTGTCGGAGCGGATCCGTCAGAACGCGCGGCAGTTCGTGCCCCAGTTCCTCCTCGCGGGCGACTACGCCGAGGCCGAGCGGATGCTCGAGCTCGGGGCCGCTTCCGACGAGGGAATGCGCGACCTGGCGGCCTACGAGCTCCTCCGCGGCCGGCTGGACGAACGGATCGCGGCGCTGCGGAAGCAACTCGCGGCGGGCGGCGCCGGCGGGAATGCCCCCCGCAGCGCTGAGCGGGCGGATCTTCGGCGGCGGCTCGTGTGGTCTCTCCGCACGAAGGGGGAAACCGTTGCGGCGCTGGACGCGGCTCGGCCGCTCGACGACGCAAAACTCCTCGAGTCGCTGCTGTACGAAGCCGGCCGCTGGCAGGAACTCGCCGAACGTCTGGAAAAGGTCCAGCCCAAGGACGTGGAGCAACTCGGCCACCTGGCGGCGTGCCATCGTCTGGCGGGGAATGCTTCCGGATGGGACGCGGCGGCCCAGGCGCTGATCGACCACGCGGCGCGGAACTCCGACGATCTCCAGCAGTGCGCCAAGGCGCTGTTCATCAACGATCGGCCGGAGGAAGCGATCGCCCTCTTGCAGCGGTCCTTCAAGGAGATGAAGTACAACAATCGCTGGCTCGCGTTCGACCACCTCTGCACCCAGGGACGCTACCGCGAGGCGCTCGAGTTCGCCCGCCAGTACCTCGAAACCACCGACGACGGAGAGTTTCCGCTCGAACTGCGGATGGCCGAGGTGCTGCACGATTTGGGCGAAGCCGGGCCGTCGGGCGAAATCGTGGAGCGGCTGGCCGAACGGGCCCGGACGCGGAAGAACCCAATCGAGCTCGGGCAGCTCGCCGGCGTGCAGCGGAAGCTGCGGCAGCCGGGGCCGGCCCGCCGCTTCGCCGCCGAGGCGCTCGCCGTGCTGGACAACCCCACGCGGTCCGCCGACGTGCTGCGGCACCTGTTCCCGGACCACACGGAACTGGCGGCGATCTGCTGGCCGATCGTCCGCGAGATCGACGGCGAGGCTCCGGCGGAGAAGTCGCTGGCGAACCTCGAGAAGCTCCTCGCGGGCCCGGAATCTCCCGAATTCGACCCGGCGCTGTTCGCGAAGCTCGTCGAGCGCGGGACGGCGCAGGTCGCCTCGGCGCCGGACGCGAAGCAGGCCGAATGGCAGGAGCGGTTGAGCGAGCTCTACGCCCTCCACGGCCGGAACGACGAGGCCCGCCAGGCCCTGCTGCAAGCGACGAAGACCGTTCCCACGCCCGCCCGCCAGCTTCGGCTCGGACACGACCGCGCCGACGCGGAACAGTGGGAAGACGCCGCCCGCTGGTACGCCGCTGCCTCCGACGGCGACCCGGCGAACCCGATTCCCCAATACCTCCGCGGCTGGGCGCTGGAGCGGCTCGGCCGGGTCGCGGAGGGGCGCACTCTGCAAGACCAGGCCGAACTGTTGCTGCGCTCCGACGAGAAGCGCCGCAATGAACTCGTCCAGGAGCTCAAGGGCCGCGGGTTGACCGAGGCCGTGGCCCGCCAGCAGGAGCTCATCGTCCGCACCGGCCCGTTCGATTCGCTGACGGTCTCGAACACGCACGGCCAGATCGGCAACTCGCTCAGCGGGAAGGACAACCTCCGCACCGCGGAAAGCTGGGAGCGGAGCCTGTTGCCCTGCCTGCGGCGGGGGACGTTCCTGTCGGACAACGCCGGGCTGTTGACGGTGCCGCACCTGATCCACAAGGCGCGGGGCCGCGGCCTGCTTCAGGCAGGGCGGGCCGAAGAGGCCCTGGTCGAGTTCGAGGCGGGCCGGCGGTTCACCCCCGCCGAGATCGAACTGCCGCTGTCGATCGTGCCGGAGCTGGAGCGCGCCGGCCGCCACGAAGACGCCGAGGAGCTGTTCCAGAAAGTCTACGAGGCGAACGACCGCATCTGCCGCGACTGGCCGAACAGCGCCCGGTTCCGCAATCAGACGGCATGGCTGGCGGTGACGACGAACCGCCGCCTGGACGACGCGCTCCGCCACGCCGAGAAGGCGGTGGAGCTCGAGCCGGAGAGCGCGGCCTACATCGACACGCTGGCCGAAGTCCGCTTCGCCCGCGGCGAGCGCGAAGAGGCGCTTCGCCTGATGCAGCGGTGCGTCGAACTCGAGCCGCGGACCGAGCACTACCGCCGGCAGCTGGAACGCTTTCGCAATACCGACTGAGCCAAGGGGGGGAGTCCCGGGCGGGTCCCTCCCTTGTCATCCCCGAGCCATCTCCTCGTCATTCCCGCGAAGGCGGGAACCCATGACTTCCAAGAGGCGCGCCGGCGCAAGAGGGCGCGACCACCGGTCCGCGCAGCCGCTGGATGCCCGCCTGCGCGGGCATGACGCGCGCCGTTCTCGCGACGCCCCCATTCATTCCCGACCACGCGGTCATGTCACCGCGGCTCATGGACTGCGAGTGCCCGTCGGGCGCGTCGAGGGCTTCTCATCTCGACCAAAACTTGCGGATTCGCTATACGGTCATTCCGTCGCGATCCAGGATCGCGGTTCATGGAGGGGCGCAGGGAGGCGGGAGTCATGGCGGGGACCGCACGTTCGGGACGATTGCCGTTGTCGCGCAGCCGGGCGCTGACGATCGACGTCGTGCACTATCACCGCCGGGTCCCCACCTGCGCGCACGACCGTTTCTGTGATCTGCGGAAGATCGCGGAACTGCGCGAGCGGCTGCCGGTGCGGATCTCGTGGGCACTCCTGTTCATCAAGGCCTACGGCATGGTCGCGGCGGAGTGTCCCGTGCTCCGCGACGCGTGGCAGCGCTGGCCCTGGCGGCACGTCTACAGACATCCGCACAGCGTGGCGATGGTGGCGATCCATCGCGAGTTCCGCGGCGAGCCGTGGCTGTTCTGGGGAAGGTTCGACAAGCCGGAGAAGACTCCGCTCGTCAATTTGCAGGCCCGGCTGGACCGCTATCACGCCGAGCCGCCGGAACAGGTCTTCCGCCAGCAATGGCTGTTGAGCGGACTGCCGACGCCGGCGCGGCGGCTGTTGTGGTGGTGGAACCTGAACTTCGCGGGGTCGAAGCGGGCCAAGCGGATGGGGACGTTTTTCCTGACGACGCTCGCCGGCCGCGGGGCGGAGATCCAGCACCCGCCGGCGTTCCTCACGGGAAACCTGACTTACGGTCCGCTCGACGCCGCCGGCCGCAGCCGCGTCACGCTGGCCTACGACCACCGCCTGATGGACGGCCGGCTGGTCGCCGATTGCCTGGCGGGAATCGAATCGAAGCTCACCGGCCCGATCGCAAGCGAACTGGAAGGGTTGCGCGGTCAGGCCGGCGTTTCGCGAGTCGAGGACGCTGCATGAGATTCGCGATCGGCGATTCGAACCACAGCCGAATTTCACGGATGGAGGATTCCCGATGAATTCGAGTCGCGGCACAGCACTTGGCGTCGTCGGAGGGTGTTTGCTTGGAACGTGTCTCTCGCTGGCATTGGGAGCGGCGAGCGCGCCGCCCGTCACCGTCGCTCCGCGTTATTCGGTGCAGAATTCCGGCCCGATGTTGCTCATCACGGACAATGGAACGAACAAGCTCTACATTTACGAAAACGCCATCGGGGCCTCCCTGCTCCGGAATGTCGTGGACCTCGCCAAAACGGGGGAGCGCGAATTGAAGTCCGAAGCGAACGCGAACGTTGCGGTGGAAGCAAGCGAAAATCCGTAGTTGTTTGGCGGGTTGCGCCAGTTGCCTCTTCCGTCTGCCGCCCTTTTTACCGGGACGTCTCGACATGCGCGATCTCGACGGCCGCACGGCCATCGTCACGGGGGCCTCGGGAGGACTCGGAGCGCCGATCGCCCGCGCGCTCGTCGAGGTGGGAATGAACGTCGTCCTCGTCGCGCGTTCCGCCGACAAACTCGAACGGCTCGCGGACGAGTTGAACGCTGGAGTACAGCCTTCAGGCTGCTCGTTGGAGTCCAGCCTTCAGGCTGCCGAACGCGCCGGCGACGCGTCGTCGAGCGCGCGACAGGCTGAAGCCTGGACTCCAGCGATCGCCTTTCCCGCCGACATCACCGATCAGCGTGCGGCCGAACGCCTCGTCGCCTTCTGCCTCGAGAAACACGGCGCGATCGACCTGCTCGTCAACAACGCCGGGATCGAGACGTATTACCCGTTCCACCTGCTCGATCCCGCAGCGATCCGCGCGTCCTTCGAGTTGAACGTGACCGCCGCGGCGGTGCTCACGCGGCTCGTCCTGCCGCACATGCTCGCGCGACGGCGGGGCCACATCGTCAACATCAGCTCGACCGCGGGCAAGCACGGCCCGGCGTGCGGGGCGGCCTATGGCGCCTCGAAGGCCGCCCTCATCGCCTTCACCCAGGCGCTGCGGATGGAGTACCGATCGAGCGGCGTGAGCGCCTCCGTCATCTGCCCCGGCTTCGTCCGCGGCGACGGCATGTACGCGCGAATGTGCGCGGACGCCGGCCGCAAGGTTCCCTCGATTGTCGGCACGGCCTCGGCGAAGGGGGTGACGCGGGCGCTGTTGAAGGCGGTCCGCCGCGATCTGCCGGAGGTCGTGGTCAACAGACCGCCGCTGCGGCCGCTGTTCGCGCTGACGGCGGCGTTCCCGCAGATCGGCGAATGGATCGCGGCGAGGTGCGTCCGCCGCTTCCTGACGCGCGTCGCCGCAGCCCGCGCACAGCGCGATTCCGTCGAAGGCGAGCCGGAAAACAGGCGAAGCGCGGCGTGACCGTTGGAGTACAGGCTTCAGCCTGTCCGCCAGCAAGAGCGTCCTCGTCGCTTTGTGCGGATCCCGGACGGAGGCGACCGCCGGGGCCTGCGGCGGGGCTTCGTTCGAGCACCGGGTTCGGCCAAAGTCGACCGCGCTCGCAGTCAGCCTGAAGGCTGTACTCCAGCGTGGGTCACGCAGCTTCGCGGCGATTTCGCGGCGGCGCATCGTGCGCCGCCAATCGGCGCTTCTTCCGCCCCAGGTGGTTCGCGAAGTCGATCAGCCACGGCGCGAACTTCTTCAGGTTCCACAGCAGGTGCGCCAGCGGCGTGATGAGCACCAGCCGCCGGTTGCGGCGGATCGCTTTCAAGGCGATCCGCGCGACCCGGTCGGGGGTGGTCGAGATCCACCGCGGCGGCTCGGGGACCGCGCGGTCCTTCCGCCCG
Source organism: Planctomycetales bacterium (assembly GCA_040877365.1). Classification (GTDB taxonomy): domain Bacteria; phylum Planctomycetota; class Planctomycetia; order Planctomycetales; family Planctomycetaceae; genus JBBDNT01. The sequence continues at coordinate 35,711 of JBBDNU010000001.1, read as the reverse complement.
CTCACCCCGGCGCGGTACAGGTTCGTCCGCACCGGGCCGGGGCAGAGGGCCGTCACGCCGAGGCCGCGGCGACCGAACTCTGCCCGGAGCGCCTCGGTGTAGCCGACGAGGCCGAACTTGCTCGTCTGGTAGGCGGCGCTGCGTCCCCCGGCGACGAGACCAGCGACGCTGCACACGTTGAGCACGTGCGGGTCGGGCCGGTCGAGGAGCGCGGGGAGCAGCCGGCCGGTGATGCGGACCGGCGCCATGAGGTTGACGTCCATCAGCCACCGCCACTGCTCGATGGGCATCTTGTCGGTGGGCCCGTAGTAGCAGACGCCGGCGTTGTTGACGAGCAGATCGACGCCGCCCCACCGCGCCAATAACCCGTCGAGCATGTGATCGACGTCTTCCGCGCGGGACAAGTCGCACCGCGCGCCGACCGCCTCGACGCCGAAGGCGCGGGCTTCGGCGACGACCGCCGCGAGACCGGCTTCGTCGATATCGACGAGATGCAGGCGCGCCCCCTCGCGGGCGAGCGCGAGCGCGAGGGAACGCCCGATTCCCGACGCGGCCCCCGTGACGAGGGCCTGCTTGCCGCGAAACGTCTTCATCCGTACTACAAAGCCTTCAGGGTTTTGTCTCTTGCGCAAATTTTCGGCCACGGATTCCACTGATGGGCACTGATGAAAGAATGAAATCAGTGCTCGTCCGTGCCATCCGTGGGTCGAAACTTGCTTTGGTTCCGGCTCTGCGCCGGCCACCGCCACGCGCCGGAAGTTAGCCGAGAACGGGCGATTTGGAAATCCCAAACGTGTTTGCTTCGCGTGCTCCTCGTGCTTTCGCACGTCGATTCCGTCATTCCCGCGAGGGCGGGAATCCAGCCCCGTCGCCCGTGCGCGTGGCCGCTGGATGCCCGCCTTCGCGGGCATGACGCGCGGCCGCTTGGCCCCGCGATGCTCGGGCCCTCGGCGGGGCGTTGCCCGCCGGCTATTTCGCTTCTCTCCCGCCGAAGTAGCGGCGGTCGCGGTCTTCGAAGTCGGCGTAGCCGAGCAGGTCGTACAGCTCGGCCCGGGTGAGCATCTCCCCGACGAGGCCGGCCTGCGTGCCGGTCGCGGCGATCTCCGCCAGGCCCCGTTCGACCGCTTTCATCGCCAGCCGCAACAGCGTCACGGGAAACAGCACGGCCGCATAGCCCAGGCGGTGCAGTTCGCCGGCGGAGAGCAGCGGGCTCTTCCCGAACTCGGTCATGTTGGCGATCAATGGCACGTCGAGCGCCTCGGCGAAGCGGCCGAACTCGTCGGGCGTCTCCAAGGCTTCGGGGAAGATCAGGTCGGCCCCCGCGGCGACGTAGGCCCCCGCGCGGTCGATCGCCGCCTCGATGCCCTCGCTCGCGCGGGCGTCGGTGCGGGCGATGACGACGAAGTCGGGGTCGCGGCGGGCGGCGACCGCGGCCCGCAGCTTCGCGCACATCGCCTCGGCCGAGACGAGCCGCTTGCCGCTCAGATGGCCGCAGCGTTTCGGCAGCTCCTGGTCTTCGAGGTGCAGCCCGGCGAGTCCGGCCGCCTCGAAGAGCTGCACCGTCCGCTCGACCGAAAGGGCCTCGCCGAAGCCGGTGTCGGCGTCGGAGAGGACGGGGATTTCGACCGCCCGTGCGAGGTAGCGACCCTGCGCGGCGAATTCCGTCTGCGTGAGGAGCCCCACGTCCGGCAGGGCGGCCAGCCCCGCGGAAAGCGCCGCCCCCGACTGGTACGCCGCCCGGAACCCGGCCCGCTCCGCGATCCGCGCGGCGAGCGCGTCGAACACCCCCGGCACGACGAGCGGCGGCTGCGCGAGCGCGTCGCGGAAGCGGCGCCCGGGGCTTGGCCGTGGTGACGCCATGAATCGTCCGAATCCAATAGTGCTTTGTCGTCCGGGCCGAGTATAGCATGATTTGACGGAAGCCGCGGCGGCCGATACGATTGGCCGCTCGGATGGTTCCGGGGCGCGAATCCGTGCCGGGCTGCGAGCGGCGATTGCGCCCGTGCGGCCGGCCGAATCGCCCGTTCCGCGTGGGGACGGGGGGTTTCGCCCATTCAACGTATCGTCGAGCGGCTCGAACGGTCCGCCCCGCGGACTGTGCCGTGTTCAGAACGGTGGAGCGGCGACGAACAAAGGAGCGCGAAACGTGGCGGAGCAGCAAAGCATCGTCGTGCAGGACATTCTGGAGGCCGGGGTGCACTTCGGCCACCGCACCAGCCGGTGGAACCCGAAGATGCGGCCGTACATCTACGGCAAGCGGAACCAGATTCACATCATCGACATCAAGGAGACCGTCCGCGGCCTGTTGCGGGCGAAGAAATATCTCGATCAGGTGGCCGGGCAGGGGAGCCTGGTGCTGTTCGTCGGGACCAAGCGGCAGGCGGCCGAGCCGATCCGCGAGGCGGCCGAAGCCTGCGGCATGCCGTACGTCAACGAGCGCTGGCTGGGGGGGACGCTCACCAACTTCCGCACGGTCCGCAGCCGGTTGCAGCGGCTGGAGGAGCTGGAATCGCTCGAGGCGAACGGCACGATCGACATGTACTCGAAGAAGATGCAGTCCGCCCTGCAGCGCGAGAAGCGGAAGATCTTCCGGAACCTCAACGGGCTGCGGCAGCTCAACCGGCTGCCCGAGGCGATCGTCGTCGTCGATCCCCGCAAGGAAAAGAACTGCGTCCACGAGGCCCGGATCGTCGGGGCGAAGATCGTCTCGCTGATCGACACCGACAGCGACCCCGACCACGTCGACCTGCCGATCCCCGGCAACGACGACAGCATCCGCTCGATCCGGCTGGTCCTCGGACACCTGGCGGCGGCGGTGAGGGGGGGGCGCGGGCAACTTCCCGAAGAGCGGAAGGAAGAACCCCCGCCCGAGCACCGGCCGATCCCGTCGTTGTGAAGTAAGCGGTCAGCGATCAGCGGTCAGTAGCTGCCCGATCCGGACGCATTCTCTGACATCGTCGCACGCCCGCTGATCGCTGATCGCTGAAAGCTGACCGCTGATAGCCGACAGCTCAACAGGAGACATCGAACCATGGCGGATATTTCGGCGGCGTTGGTCCAGAAGCTCCGCGCGATGACGGACCTGCCGATGATGCTCTGCAAGAAGGCCCTCGTCGAAGCGGAGGGGGACCTCGACAAGGCGATCGACATCCTCAAGCGCGACGTCGAGAAGGTGAAGGTCAAGCGGGCGGAGAACCTCACCGCCGAGGGGCGGATCTTCACCCGCGTGGCCAGCGGCTGCACCGAGGCCGCGATGGTCGAGGTGCAGTGCGAGTCGGCCCCCGTCGCCGGCGGCGAGGACATGAAGCGGTTCGGCCAGATGCTCGTCGAGCAGCTCATGGACGGCCCCGGCGCCGCCACGCCCGAGGAATTGCTCGCCCAGCCCGCGCCCGCCGCCGGGAAGAAGCTCGGCGACGTCTTCGACGAAATGATCAACAAGATCCGCGAGAAGATCGTCGTCAGCCGCGTCGCGCGCGTCAAAGGCCCCGCCGACGCCTACGTCCACCACGACGGCAAGACCGGCGTGCTGTTCCAGGCGAAGGGGAAGGAGGGCTGCGACCCGATCCTCCGCGACGTGGCGATGCACATCGCCGCGCTCAAGCCCACCGTCACCACCGAAGGCGAGGTCGATCGCGATCTGGTGCGGGCCGAGCGCGAGCGGCTGTTGGAGCAGGCGCGGGCCACCGGGAAGCCCGAGAACATCGTCGAGAAGATCGTGGACGGCCGGATGAAGACCTGGTACGTCGAGCAGGGGGTGCTCGTCATGCAGCAGTTCGCCAAGGACGACAGCAAGACCGTCAGCCAGGCGCTCGCCGAGCGCGGCCTGCACGCGGCCGGCTTCGTCCTGTGGAAGATCGGCGCGTAGGTTTCGCACTCGAGTTTTCGACGCAGGACTTTTCGACGCAAAGATGCGTCGAACCTTCTTCTGACCGGTCGAGGACGGAAACGATGACGGATGCCTCCCCCGTGTTTCGCCGCGTGCTGCTTAAGTTGAGCGGCGAGAGCTTTTCGCGCGCGGGGGAGTCCGGCATCAGCATGGTCGAGCTGTCCTCGATCTCCGAGCAGATCCAGCGCGTCGTCGCTTCCGGCGTCGAGTTGGCGATCGTCGTCGGCGGTGGGAACATTCTCCGCGGCAAGGAGTTCGCCGCGGTCAGCGCCGCCATTCAGCCCGCGACCGCCCATTACATGGGAATGCTCGCCACCGTCATCAACGGCCTCGCCCTGCAGGACGCGCTGGAGAGCATCGGCGTGGCGACGCGGTTGCAATCCGCGATTCGCATGGAGGGGGTCGCCGAGCCGTTCATCCGCCGCCGCTGCATCCGCCACCTCGAAAAGGGGCGGGTGGTGATCCTCGCCGCGGGGACCGGCAGCCCCTTCGTCACCACCGACACCGCCGCCGCGCTCCGCGCCCGCGAGATCGAGGCGGACGTGATCTTGAAGGCCACCAAGGTGGACGGCGTGTATTCCGCCGACCCCGAGAAGAACCCGCACGCCGTCCGCTACGCGGACATCTCCTTCCAGGACGTGCTCGACCAGAACCTGCAGGTGATGGACGCGCAGGCGATCCAGCACTGCCGCGAGCACGGGATCGCGATCATCGTGTTCAACTACCGCAAGGTGGGCAACATCGAGCGGGCGGTGGCGGGGGAGCGGATCGGCACCCGCGTGCTGCCCGCCGACCGCCTGCCGTCTCCCGTCGAACGAGCCAAGTGATCCGCACGCTCGAAGTCGCCGAATTCGACTCTCGGAAGGAAACACGCATGCACGCGCGCATCCTCGGAATTCGGTCGGTCGCGAACGTGTGCGCCGCCGCGGCGATCGTCGCCGGCGTGTTCGCGCGACCGGCGGCGACGTCCGCCGCGGACGGCGCATCTTCGCCAACCGCCATCGGCAAGCTCGCCGCCGGCCTCGAACCGGGTCAATCGGCCGAACTGGCCGCCGAGGGTTACGATTCCCGCACGCTGATGCGCGGCGAAGACATCCTCGCCTACTGTGGCCGGGCCGCGTGGGACGCGACGAAGCAGCAGGTCCTCGTCGTCGGGCAGGTACACCTCAAGGGGCCGCCGAGCTTCATCAGCTACTCGGTGGAGGACAACCGCTGGCGGCGCGAGCCGACCCCCAAGTGGGCCGAGGATCTCAAGTGGTTCCACGGTTACGAGAACAACGCGGCGGACTCGGCCCGCGGCGTGTTCTTCCACCATTCCAGCGCGTCGCCGAACGTCCATCGCTACGACGTCAGCAAGGACGACTGGACGACCCTGCCGAAATTGAACGCCCCGACCGGCCACGGAACCGCAATCGCGTACTTCCCGGAGCGCAAGGGACTCGTCCGCGTCCTCAACAAGAGCGCCTGGTTCTTCTCCGACGAAGACAAGGAATGGGCCACTCTCGGGACCGACTTCGAGGCCGGCCCGTATCACAACTTCGCCGAGTACAGCCCGAAGTTCCGCATGGTCCTGTTCGGCGGGGGGAACGGCAGCCCCGCGATTCACCGCATCCACGCCGACGGCAAGATCGACCGCGGCAAGGACGCGCCCGTGAGCCTCGGCATCGGCAACACGCTCAACGTGGCCGACCCCGTCACCGGCGAACTCCTCGTGCTGGCCCGTGGCGGAGGGTTCTTCGCCTACGATCCCGGCGCCGACGTGTGGCGCACGCTTCCGGCGGAGAGCGCCCCGTTTCCAAAGTATGGCGGGCACAGCATTTCGGCCGCGCCGATCGGCAGCGAAGGGGTCGTCCTGTACTTCTCCTCGGCGCCGCAGGGAATGAAGAACGTGGTCTACAAGCACGGATCGCGATGAAACCCGGACCCGCATGAGCCGCGCCGTCGCGCGACTTCGGCGGACGCCTTGACCGCCGGCATCGGCGGCGATACTTTTTCGGAAGACGGTCGAACGACCGCACGCGGGTGTAACTCAGTTGGTAGAGTGTCAGCTTCCCAAGCTGAATGTCGCGGGTTCGAGTCCCGTCACCCGCTCTCGTCGGACACGACACGGCAGGTCCAGAACAACCCGCGGCAGGACGAACGCCGCACTTTTGTCGGGAGCCGCGCCGCGCATGACGATGATCCGATTCCGTCTGTTGCCGCCGATCGCCGTCCTGCTCGCCGTGCTGAACGCGACGCCGGTCCTCCCGGCGGCCGGGCCGCCCCCCAACCTCGTCCTGATCTTCATCGACGACCTGGGCTATGGCGACGTCGGGGCGTTCCACCCGGAGTGCGGGAACCGCACGCCGCACCTCGACCGGATGGCGCGCGAGGGGATGAAGCTCACCTCGTTTTACGCGGCCCCGGTTTGCACGCCGTCCCGGGCGCAGGTGCTCACCGGCTGCTACGCCAAACGCGTGTCGCTGCCGAACGTATTGTCCCCCGGGGCCGCGGCCGGCCTGCACCCGGACGAACAGACCATCGCCGAACTGCTCCAGGCGCAAGGCTACGCCACGACGTGCATCGGAAAGTGGCACCTCGGGGATCAACCGCAATGCCTGCCGACGCGGCACGGCTTCGACCATTACTTCGGCATCCCCTACTCGAACGACATGCACTTCCTCGGCGGCCCGGCCCAGGGGAAGGTGCCTCTGGTCCGCGACGAACAGGTCGCCGAGCTTCTCACCGGGCCGGAGCAATCGACCCTCACCGCCCGCTACACGGACGCGGCCGTGCAGTTCATTCGCGGGCACCGCGACCGGCCGTTCTTTCTCTACCTGCCGCACACGGCGGTCCACGTCCCGATCTATCCGGGGGAACGGTTTGCGGGCAAGTCGGCCAACGGCAAGTACGGCGACTGGGTCGAAGAAGTCGACTGGAGCGTGGGGCGGATCCTCGACGCGCTCCGCGACCTGAAGCTCGATGAGAAGACGCTGGTCGTCTTCACCAGCGACAACGGGCCGTGGCTCACGCAGGGGCGCAACGGCGGAGTCGCCGGTCCGCTGCGGGGTGGCAAGGGAGGAACTTACGAAGGGGGCGTCCGCGTCCCGACCATCGCCTGGTGGCCGGGCCGTATCGCCGCGGGCGGCGCGAGCGACGCCCTCGGGGGAAACATCGACTTTCTGCCGACGTTCGTGGCGCTCGCCGGCGGAAACGTCCCGGCGGACCGGAAGATCGACGGCCGCGACTTGTCCGACGTGCTGCTGGGCCGCGCGACAGAGTCGCCGCACGAGGCCTGGTTCTACTTTTTCGGGACGCAGCTCCAGGCGGTCCGCTCCGGGCGGTGGAAGCTGGCGATCGCCCGGCAGGACGAACGGAACGAACGGACCGGCAAGCCGCAGAGCAATCCAGTCCCCTTCACGCCCACGCTGTACGATCTCGACGAGGACATCGGCGAGCAGAACAACGTCATCGGCCGGCATCCGGACGTCGTGCGGCGGCTGCAAGGTCTCATCGCCGGGATGGACGCCGACCTCGGTACAACGAAGGCGGGACCGGGAGTGCGGCCACCGGCGCAAATCGCGAACCCGCGGCCGCTGGTCGCCAATCCCGATAATCCGGCGCCGGTGGAGAAGCCGTTGCCCGAGCTGAAGCTCGGCGAAACGCTCGCCAGCGAGGCCGCCCCCCGGATCGCGTCGAAGCCGTTCACCGTTTCGTGCCAGGTGGCGCCCGAGTCGCAGGAGGGCGTGATCGTCGCCCATGGCGGGACCGGCGTGGGATACGCGCTGCACCTCCGCGACGGCAAACCCTGCTTCACGGTCCGCAGCGCGAACGGGGCGGCGACGATCGCGGCGGAAAAGGCCCCCACCGGAAAGTTCAACGTGGCGGGGCAGCTTCAACGAAACGGCGCGATGACGCTGGCGGTGAACGGCGAAGTCGTCGCCCGCGGCCAGGCGGGCGGACTGGTCCCGCACCACCCGCAGGAAGACCTGTCGGTCGGGTTCGACGCGCAACAGCCGATCACCGACTACGGCCCGGGAAAGTTCGCTGGGACGATCGAGGGCTTGCGGGTCGAGATCGAAGAATGAATGGAACGACTGCCGGCCGCGCCGGAACCGGCTCAAGATCCGCGTCAGAATAATCGCTCGCAGACGCGCGGAGGGTGGCGCGCCCTGAGGCTTTGCGAAGGGCGTGTTGCACAACAGCCACGCCACTCGCTCCGTTGATATCATCGGAGCAGTTCGACGCGCCGCACCGTGGCGAGCAGCCCCAGCGTTTCGACGTGTGCGAGGTCGATCGTGCCGACGACGAACGAGCCGGCCTCGGCCGTCCCTTCGCGCCGGAAGCCCGCCCGCCGCAGAGTGGCGAGCGTCGCAGGATCGAGGTCGCGGAGCAGGACCGTGACCCGTAGGACGGATTGCCGATCCGTCCGACCCTCGCGCTGCGTAGCGATCCGTTCCAGCAGCGCATCGTCGAGCCGGCGGCGGAGCTCGATCGCGCGGCGGAGCGGGGGAAGCTGCTTCCCGAGCGCCGCGAGCAGTTCGTCCAGCGTCGCCTGGCGGGCCTCGTCGGCGAGTTCGGCGGCGGCGAGCTTCTCGGCGAAGGGGGCGGCGATCCGCGCGACCGCCGCGGGGGCGAGCAGCCACAGGTCGTCGGAGTCCTTCACCGGCAGCACGCGCCCGAGCGGCTCGCTCGCAGCGTAGGTACGTCCCGCCGGCTCGGCGGGACGTGGATGAACCAGCGAGGCCGCCATGCGCGCCCCAGGTTCCGCCGAGCCGGCGGAACCTACGCCGCCCGTGGGGCGGACATCCTTGTCTGCCCTGCTCGACGACTCGGTCCGCGACGGCGCGGCAGGCTGGAAAGCCTGCCCCACGTCGCCGCGCAGCAGCGCCCGCAACCGCTCGCGCACGTCGCCACGATCCGCCTTGTGGAGGATGAGCGCGACGATCGGCGTGCCGTCGGGAAGATTCGCGACGTGAATCGCGCCGCCGCCAGCGGTCCGGTCTCTCCCCGGGGCCGGCACGGAGTCCAGCGGAACGGAGTTCAATTCCTCCAGGAACTTCTCGTCTCGCAGCTTTCGCAGGCGATACGAAGCGTTGAGGCCGCCCCCCCCTGTCGCGGACGAGCTTCGACCGAAGGCGATGTCATCGTCTTCGGCGCCGCTGTCATCTGCGACGCCGACGATCGTTCCACTCCCCGGAAAGGTTTCGAAGGCCTCTCCGCGTTCGGTGGAGCCGACTTCGCCAGTGATCCGACCATGCGAAAACTCGCTGAGCCGCTGCGAGCTGACTCTGCTCGGCGCCACGGGCAAGGTTTGATCGCCACCATTCGGCCCGGAGCTGCCGGGCCGGCGCATCGGCATGTAGCTCCAGAATTGGTGACGCGACGAGTCGGCGCCGCCGGGAGGCTCCGGTATCGTGCGTTCCGGCACCGACGGGGCGGAACCAGCGATTCCCACGAAGAATGAAAACAGACGATCGTCACCTTCCTCCGGTTGCGTGGCGCCCGGCTGCGCATGCGGGCCAGCGATGAGATATCCGACGGCGCGGGGCTGCAACCGTTCCGCGAGCCGTTCGTCGTTCGGCTCCTCGCCGAACACGCCCTTCCAGGACATGCCCTTGGGGAACTCGATCGGCACGCGGACCAGCGTCGGTTTGCCGCCGACCGTCACGCGCTGCTTTTCCACCGCCACGAAGCTCGTGTGCTGCGTGAGGATCTGGAAGCTCTCGCCGAGCTTCACGATCTCGCGGACCCGCTCCCGGGCGTCCCCCTCGCGCATCAGCTCCCCCACCTTGTCGCGCGCCCAGAGCGTGGCGATCGTGTCGTGCTTCGGCTGGACCTTGGGGAACTTCAGGTCGATCGCCCGCTCGTACTTTCCGCGGCCGGTGCGGCCGCAGACGATCAGCGTCCCTGCCCCAGGCTTCACGTAGCGGCCGTGGATCACGAGGGGCTGCACGTCGAACAGGTCGGGCATGTGCTCCGGCGACGGGAGCATGTCGACCACTTCGACCCCTCCCTCGAACTGCAATTCGATGTCGGACAGGACCGGCGTGGCGATCCGGTCGGCGAACCGCTGCACGATCGCCGCGACGTTCTCCTCGGGGAGGACGTAATCGACCGCCCCGCGGCCGGTGCGGGCCATCTCGTCGAGCAGATGCCGGTTCGGCGCGTGCCCCATGCCGACGCTGAAGACGCGGGTGCGTCCGGCGTGCTCGCGGATGGCGTCGATGATCGCCTGGTCGTTCCCCACTTCGCCGTCGGTGACGAACAGCACGATCCGCAGCGGATCGACTGCGTTCTTATCGTCGTCATCGGCGTCGCGGTCGCGTCGCGGGGCGCGTTCCAGCGCCCGGAGGATGGCGCCGCGCATCTCGGTGCCGCCGCCCCCCTGCCGCTGATCGACGTAGGCCTGCGCCCGCTTGCGGTTGTCGGCCGTGTTCGGCCGCGGGCGGTCCCACAGCGATTCGTTGCCGCCGCTGAAGCTGATCACGTTGAACCGGTCCTGGGCGCGCATCGTGTCGATCGACTGGTTGATGACCCGCTTGGCGCACTCGATCGGGAAGCCCGACATCGAGCCGGACTGGTCGAGGACAAAGATCAGCTCGCGGGGGCGGACCGCGTCGTCGGCGATGCGGGCCGGGGGCTCGAGGATCAGCGTGAAGAACCCGCCGTCGTAGTCGCCGTACTTCCCGGCGTGCGTGAGGACCGCCTCTTCGATCTGCTCGCCGGCGAGCTTCCACGACAGGCGGAAGTCGCGGTTGGGGATGTCGCGGCCGGTCTTGAGCGAGACGGTCGACTGGTGCGGTTTGTTGTCGCCGCGGGTGGCGGGAGCGTCTTGGCGGACGATGTCGTGACTGGCGGAAGCGATCCCGGCGATCCCCGGCCCGCCGGTGTCGATCGTCACCTGGACGGAAATGTCGTGCCCCGCCCGGTGGTCCGGCTTGACCGGCATCGGCGTGATGCGGCTGGCGTCCGGAACCTGATCGGTGTCCTTGGAGAACGGCTGGCCCGCGGGGGGCAATTCCCGCGGCGGGACGAACACCCACCTCTCCCCCACGAACCCCACGCCGTCGGCGAAGATCATTCCCCGCTCGGCGGCGCCGTCGTCGTACCTGGCAGTGAATGTGACGCGGGGCTGCTCCGTTTGCCGGCGCGGGAGGTCGAGGAGCGCGGCGGTCGGTTTGATCGTCGTCGCGTGGCGGCGGAGCCAGGCGTCGGTGAGTCCTTCGGCCCCGTTGATGTCGGCGATCTCTGCGGGCGCGGGAAGCACGACGCCGGGACGCAGGACGAGGTCTTTCGGCCGGTCGTTCGAGGGGAGCGAGGGCGTGCCCGGAATGTACCGCGGGGCGACGACCATCGGGAAGTCGAACCGGTATTCGCCGTCGATCGACTGGAGCGTCTCGACGTAGCTGATCTCGACGAGCACCTCGGCCCCGGCCTCGATGTTCGCCACCGACTGCGTGAAGATGTTGGGCCGCTCTTGTTCGAGGAGCGCGGCGACGTGCCCCTGATTGCGGGCCGCCTCGTAGATTCGCCGCGCCTGGAACCGCTCCTTGACCTCCCCCTGCACGACGCGGTCGCCGACGGTCATCGTCATCCGGTCGACGGCGGCGCGATGGCCGAGCGGGAAGGTGTAGACCGCCTCGATCTTGTGCTTGTAGGGATTGCGATAGCGTTGGGCGACTTTCACGCGGGTGAAGTGGCCGCTGATCCGCACGTCGACGTCGGTGCGCTGGAGCGGGCAGGGGCCGACGAGCTGCCCCATTTCGTCGAGCGCGTCGAGCCGGCCCCCTTCGGGAACGAGGACGAACTCCTCGGCCGCGGCGACGCGGACCGCCGCGCCGGGGCCAAAGAGCAGCGTCGTCATCCAGACGACCGTCGCGGCCGTCGCGAGGGCGACGGCGGCGCCGGCGGCGCGGGTCGTGCGGAAGGCCGCGGCGCGGGACGCGGGTGTGGAACGAGCCGGGGGACGAATCGCCGGACGCGGCGCGGGCGCGGATGGCGACGAATGTCTCATCCGCCTGCGCAATTCTTCGAGATGGGTCCGCATCCGGGCTTCGGCTTCCACGGGGACGTCGGTCTTCATCGTCGCCTCCAGCAGTCGAACGACGGGATTGGATGGATGGTTGCCGGTCATCACGGCTTCTCCGTGCAGAGCGTGGGGTTCAAATGGGCCAGCAGCGTCCCGAGCCGTTCGATCCCGCGGGCGACGTGGACGCGGGCGGTCGCCTCGGCACATCCCAGGGCCTCGGCGATTTCGCGGTAGGGGTGGTCGAGGAGGTGGCGCATGGTGACGGCGGTCGCCTGTCGGGCCGGAAGCCGGGCGATCGCCCGGGCGACCTCGGTCCGCTGTTCGTGTTCGCACACGGGGGTCGCGGCGTCGGGAAAGTCGCCCGCGAGAGACTCGGCCCGTGCGAGGGGGGATTCGCGGCGACTGCGGCGCGCCTTCTTGCGCAGCACGTCGCAGGCGGCGTCGACGCAGATCCGCAGGACGAGGGCTGGGGGGTTCTCGTGCCGCCGAATGCGCTCGATCCGCCGCCAGATCGTCGCGACCGCCTCCTGAAAGGCGTCCTCCGCATCGGCCGAATTCTGAACGACCCGCCAGACCGAGCGAATCATTCGCTCCTCCAGCGGACGGATCAGGGCCTCGTAATCCCCGAGTGCCTGGTGCATCACCTCCTCCGTCGGTCGCGGAGCTCCTCGCCTGCTCCAGATTGGTCTCCGTAGAATAACCGCTCGACGGGGCGAAAGCGTTTACCGAAACGTTCGCCGAATTGGCCTTTCCCTGCGCGGGGCAAATGGCGTAGAACACGCCCCGCTCGAATTTCGACATCTCTCTCGAACTCATCATGACTCCCCGGCCGCGGGAACCGGACGCCTCGCTGCATCAGCCGGTCCTTCTGCGGGAAGCGCTCCGCTGGCTGGAGCTCGCCCCCGGGATGACCGTCGTCGACGGGACGGTCGGCGCGGCCGGCCACGCGCGAAAAATCTGCGAAAAAATCGGTGCGGAAGGGACCCTCATCGGGCTCGATCGCGATCCGCTGATGCTCGCCCATGCGGCACGGTTCGTGAACGGCCCCAACCGACACCTGCGGCAATCGAGCTATGCGGAGCTTCCGACCGTCCTTGCGGAGCTGGGAATCGACAGCGTGGACCGGGTCCTGCTGGACCTCGGCCTGTCGTCCGACCAGCTTGCGGACGAAGCCCGCGGCTTTTCCTACGAGTCGACGGGGCCGCTCGATCTGCGGTTCGACACGTCGCGCGGCAAGCCGGCCTGGCGGATTCTGGAAGAGGCCGATGAGCGCGAGCTGGCCGACATGTTCCGCGAATACGGCGAAGAGCGGTTCGCCGGGCCGATCGCGCGGGCGATCGTCGCCCGCCGCGGCCACGCCCTCGTGCGGTCGGCGGCCGATCTCGCGGGGACGGTGGCCGCGGCGCTGCCGGGACACGTGCGGGCGGAATCGCGGCGGCACCCGGCGACGCGCGTGTTTCAGGCGCTGCGGATCGCGGCGAATAGCGAGTTGGAGCAGCTTCGGCTCGCCTTGGACCATGCGCTTCCGGGTTCCCTCCGTGCGGGAGGGCGGGCCGTGGTCATTTCGTTTCATTCGTTGGAAGACCGCCTGGTCAAGAACGCTTTTCGGGACAAGGAACGATGGCAAAACCTGACTCCCAAGCCGATCGCCGCCTCGACGGCGGAACGAAAACTGAATCCCCGCAGCCGCAGCGCGAAGCTCCGGGCCGCGACGAAGCGGTGACCCGCGCGGACGCGGCGGCGCGTCCCGCGGAGCCGCCCGCTCCGCGGCCCGCCGCATCGGCGGCGGACTGGGGGCTGGCCGCGCGGCGTCCCTGGATGGCGCGGGAGACGAAGATCGCGCTGGCCGTGATCGCCGGGCTGATGGCCTCGTTCGGCTATGTGCTCTACAAGAAATGGGACGAGCGCGAGACGCAGACCGCCGCCGCCCGCCGCGCGGCGCAAGAGCAGGACGTCGCCGCGGCCGCCTCGCTCGGCGGCGCGCCGGGCGTTTCGCTCGCCGGAGGGGATCCGTTCGCGGGAGAGGCGGACCTGTCGGCCGGTCAGGAGGAGCCGGAGTTGGGTTCGGGGATCGCCGATTTCGAGCCGGACATTCGCCGGACTGGCTTCACGGAGGGTGAAGCAGCCCGCGGGCGCGATTCCGTCCTCCACCGAAGGCCGGCCGACGATGCGGGATTGGAGAGCGCGCGCGGCGCCGACGCCGGGCGTGCGGCGGTGCGTTCGGCCGAGCCGGCCGACGCTCCGCGTCGCTTTTCGCTGGCGCTCGACGAGGACGAACCGGTCGCGGCCCGCGTGCCGCGCCGCCTGTCGTCCGAGGCGGAACCGTCGTCCAACGCGGCGACTGTCGAGGAACGTCCGTCGCGCAGCGCGCGCGGCCTGGGCGGAGTCGAGCCGCTGTTCGGCGCCCCGCAACCGACCGCGGCTGCCGAGCCGGCTCGCGGAGGTCCGGCGATTCGCCCGCCGGAGGGGCAGCTCGATGCCGGAGCGCGGCCGGCCTCCGACGATCCATTCCAGACTCCTACCACGACCGCCGCCGCGACGGTCTCCGAAACCGAGGGCGTGACTCCGGTCGCGGGCGAAGCCGCGGCCGAAGGGGGCGCGGGCGCGTCGTCCGGGGTCGGAAACGAGGACGTCGGCGATCCGTTCGGCGCTCCCGCGACGGGCGGTCGCGCGGCCGCCGCCGAACGCACCGAGGGCGAGCGGCCGGGCCGGTTGCGGCCGAGTTCGCCCGCGATCCGCGGCGGGTCTCCCGCGGGTGACCCGCGCGGGGCAGCGTTTCCCGAGCCGGCGGACCGGTTCGCGGAGCCGGTCCGCGTCGAACCCGCGCCGCGCGGTCTCGACGGCGACGATGCGCCGCGCCGCCGACTTCGTCCCGAGCCGGAGCCGGCCGAGGGCTTCGGACTGCCTGTGGAATCGGCGCCATCGCGGCGGCTCGAACCGTCGCCGGAAACCGGCGTATTCGAATCGTCCAGCGACGCGAGCTCGTCCAGCCCGCTCATCACGCCCCGTACGACGGCGGGGAGCGCGTCGTTCGGTTCGAGCGTGCGGCGCGCGGAGCCGGCCGTCCCCGCTGCGGACGACCAGCTCGATGCGAGCCACACCCACAAGGTCGCCGCAGGGGACAATTACTGGAGCATTGCCCAACGCGTCTACGGCGCCGGCGGCTATGCGAACGCGCTCCAGGAATACAACCAGGAGCGGATCCCGGATCCAAAGCGGATGCGGCCCGGAATGATCGTCGTGACTCCGCCTGTCGAAGTCCTGCGCGGGAAGCATGCGAGCGCTTTGCCACCTCATCTGCGCGGTGATCGCGGCGGCCTTTCGGGCGGCAACGAAATCCTCCCGTCGGGCTTCTTCCTGAACGAAGCCGGCGCTCCGCAGTATCGCGTGGGGAAGGGGGACGTGCTCTCGGACATCGCGCACGAGCATCTCGGGCGGAGTTCCCGGTGGATTCAGATTTACGAGTTGAACCGCGACCGGGTGCCCAATCCGAACGACCTGAAGATCGGCACGGTGCTCCGCCTGCCGGCCGACGCCAGCCGGGTTCAACTGGTCCGCGAGCCGACGGAATACCGATGAAGTGAACGAGACGCCTCGGTTCCTGGTCTTCGTCATTCGGAATTCGACATTCGTCATTCGGCCACTCCGTGCTCTTCCGCTTCGCCAGCGCGATCGCGCTCGTGGTGTTCGTCTCGTTGATCGGGACGGCGCTCGAGAAGCGCAACCTCGAGTTGCGCCGGGACACGATCGCGCAGCGATATCGGACGGACGCCCTGTGCGAGTCGCACGCGTCGCTCCGCGCGCGGACGCAGCAGCTCGGAGCGCCGGCGCGGCTGATCGACGACCTCGAAGCCGAGCGCATCCCGCTCCGCGTGCCCGACCGAGCGTCGCGCGAAGAACCGCGCCGCGCCCCGCTGCTGCACTGGCAAGGCCCCCTTTCAGGATCGAGGTAGCTCGGCAAATCGTAGTCTGCAACGCAAGCCAGGGAGAATCGCCCTCACGCCCGCGTTATGGAACGTCGTCGCCCGGTCCGTCGCTTCTCCCTCGCTGCCGCGTCGGGCCGGTCTGAAGCGAGCGATTCCGAAACCCATGTCCGAATCCGCGCGCCGCGCTTCCTTCGTGCTTCCGCCGCGGGCGCGGCTGCCCGCCGCCGCGGTCGTCGTCGCGTGGCTTGTGCTCGCCGGCCGGCTGGTGCAGTTGCAGTGGGCGGAGCAGGCAGACCTCTCGGCGGGGGCGATCCGCCAAAGCTCGTTGCTCGATGAGATTCCCGCCCGGCCGGGGGAGATCCTCGACCGTCACGGGCGGCTCCTCGCCACGACCGTCACCACGCGGAGCCTGTATCTCGTCCCCAGCCGGACCGATGACGGTTGGGAGACCGCACGCCGGCTTGGGGAGGCGCTCGATCTCGACGCCGATGACCTCTTCCGGCGGCTGGGGCGCGATCGCGAGCGGCACTTTCTGTGGGTCCGCCGCCGCCTCTCCGATGCCGAGGCGGAGCGCGTCAAGGCGCTCGATCTCCCCCAGGGAACCTGGGGCTTTCGCGAGGAACACCTGCGGCGGTATCCGCAAGGGACGCTTGCCGCGCACGTGCTCGGGCTGCGGGACATCGACGGCGCGGGGCGGGGCGGGATCGAGCAGAGCTGCGACGCGATCCTCCGCGGCACGCCCGGGCGCTGCGTGCTCCGCCGCGACGCGCGGGGCCGCGTGCTCGACGTGCGGGATGAAGTCGCCCAGCCGCCGCGTCCGGGGCGGACGGTGACGCTCGCCCTCGACGCCGTCGTGCAAATGCACGCGGAGCGCGAGCTCGATCGCGTGATGGAGGAATGGCGGCCGAGTTCGGCGGCGGCGATCGTGCTCGGCGTGCCGGAGTGCGACGTGCTGGCGATGGCGTCGCGGCCGGCGTTCGACCCGAACGACGCGTCCGGCGTGCCCGCCGCCGCGTGGAAGAACACGGCGATCGCCTCGATTCACGAGCCGGGGAGCACGTTCAAACCGTTCGTCGTCGGCTGGGCGATCGAGCAGGGAGCGCTCGCGCGGGACGAGCGGTTCGACTGCGAGCACGGCGCATACCGGATGGGCCGCCGCGTGCTGCACGACCATCATCCCTACGGCATCCTCGACGTGACCGGCATTCTCGTGAAGTCGAGCAACATCGGCATGGCGAAGATCGGCGCGCGGCTCGGGAATCGCGGCTTGCACCAGGCCGCGGCGGCGTTCGGCTTCGGCCGGCCGACCGGCATCGAGTTGCCGGGCGAACTCGCCGGCATCCTCCGGCCGCTCGATGAGTGGACCGGCTATTCGACCGGCTCGATTCCGATGGGGCAGGAACTCGCCGCCACGCCGCTGCAAGTGGCGGTAGCGCATGCGGCGCTCGCCTCGAAGGGGACGCATCGCACGCCGCGGCTCGTGCTCGGCGCGGGAGACGGCGCGCCATTCGCGCAGGAATCGTCCGCACACGGAGAGAGGCAGTCGAACGCGGTCGTGTCCCGCGTCCTGCGTCCCGAAATCGCCGAGTGGCTCGTCAGCGGGCCGCTGCGCGAGGTCGTGACGCGCGGCACGGGCCGGCGGGCGGAGCTCGAGGAGTACACCGTGTTCGGCAAATCGGGGACGGCGCAGAAGCTCGATCCCGAGACGGGGAAATACTCGATGCGGCTGCACACGAGCTCGTTCGTGTGCGGCGGCCCGGCGGCGGACCCGCGGGCGATCGTGCTCGTCGTCGTGGACGAGCCGTCGCGGGGGGACAGCCAGTTCGGCGGGACGATCGCCGCCCCCGCGGCATCGCGGATATTGCGGAAGACGCTGCTCGCGCTGCGCGTTCCGGCGCGGCCGCCGCAGTCGGATTTTCCACCGTTCCGCGCGGCGGAGCGCTGAGAGCTGGTGAATGAATCACCGGATACGATCGTCGTCCTGGAGCCGTAGTGCGGGCTTCAGCCCGCACACATTGACGGCTACCGCCGTGCACTCTCGGCCGATATAATGCCGACAGTTGAACGATCCGTCGCACGACCGCAATTACACCGTTTCCTGGAAGCCGAGCCTCCAGCAGTCGAACAACAGCCGGATCGATGAGTCTGATCAAGCCCGCGGAGATTCCCGAACTGCACGATCTCCCGCCGGAGGCGCGCAAGGAGCGTTGGCGCGAGTGGTTGCGATCCGGGCGATTCCGGCACTGGCAGGAATGGCTTGCGCTGGCGTTGTGCGCCCTCGGGTTCGCCGTGACCGGGATCGTGGCCGACAACCTATTGTTCGTCCGCGAGATCCATGGAACGGTGTGGCACTACTCGCTTATGGTCGCCATCGGAGTAATCTGGCTCGGTCTCATTCCGATGCAGTTGTCCGCGCGGCATTTCCGACGGCAGCTTCGGCGAGACCGACCCGAGCTCAACCGACCGCACGAATGCCGCCCGGGTCGCAGGTGGTTGCTCATTGGCATGCTCGGCGCGCTCGCGCCGGTGATTCTGATTGCGGGTTGGTCCGCGTGGCGTTACCTGCCGGTGGCGCCGCTGACCGCAGACGGGCCGTTTCATGGAACGCCCGCAGTTTCCGTCCCGGATCACGAGGGACTGCGCGTCGGGATCTTCGGCGGCCGCACGCTGGAAGTGATCGATCCGCCGGCCGCGGCGCTGTCTCCGATTCTCCAGTTGCGAGACCGCGACGGCACGATCCGCTGGACGATCCATGCCGACGGCGGTCGGCCCGGCGACGTGCGCCGCATCCGGTTTCCGATGGACTTGGTGCTGCGCAGTGGAATCGGTCTCGCGCGCAGCGGCGTCGTTCTGGGCGAGGCCGAGTCGACTCGCGGCGACGGCAAGATGTTCCTGTTCATCACGCGAGACGGCGGGCTGCGCGACTACTGGTATGCGTGGTGAATCTTGCAAGATCGGCGATCAGCGGAGGATGACCGGGGCCGATTTCTCAACCACGAAAGGCACGAACGACACGAACTCTCCACCGCTCCTCGCGGCGGAACGCTGAGACCGTACTTTGTAGGGTGGGCTGTGCCCTCCAGCATGGTGGACACCGTTTCCGTCGCGCTTTGGTGGGCACAGCCCACCCGACAGCGTGATCGCCCGCCTCCTCGTTCACGTTCATCAGTGCCCATCAGTGGAATCCGTGGTCGAAGATTTGCGCAAGAGAAGAACTCTGAAGTCTTCGTAATGCGGAGCTCCGGTCGCGCCGCCCGCAGGCCGCGGTTGCGTCACCGGGATTCCTATTGACGCGGTTCCGGGCTGGGGCTAGTATCCACGCTATCGCAATATAGACCTCGCGACAGGCTGCTCCGTTCGGGGCGGCCGGTCCCTTGGGAAACTTGGAGTCCCTCGAGCAATCCGTCCGGTCTTGTCTTTTCGGCGAAGGGGCGCGTTGCTCGCCCCCGGGCGGATTCGCAGGATGTGACGTCGATGCTCTTCTCGCAGCTCGAGCGATCGCTCATCGTCCATGCGCCCGCCAAGCTGAACCTGTTTCTCGAGATCCTGGCCCGGCGCGGCGACGGCTATCACGAGATCGAGACCGTGATGGTCTCGGTGGGAATTCACGACACGCTCGCCTTCGCCGATGACGAGGCGGGCGCGGTCCGGCTGGAAGTTCGCGATGCGACGCCGGCCTCCGATTCGCTGGATTCGGCCGGCGAAGGGCCGCTTCCCACCGATGCCCGCAATCTCGTCGTCCGCGCCGCCGAATTGCTGCGGAGCGAATGCGGCGTGCAGCGCGGCGCGCGGATCACGCTGGTGAAACGCATTCCCGCAGCTTCCGGCCTCGCCGGCGGTTCGAGCGACGCGGCGGCGACGCTCGCGGCGCTGAACCGGCTGTGGGGGCTGGGCCTGTCGCGGAACGAACTCGTCGAGCTGGCCTCCCGGCTGGGAAGCGACGTGCCGTTCTTCTTCGCGCCCACCGGCATCGCCGTCGCCCGCGGGCGGGGAGAGCGGCTCGAACCGCTCGACGCGCGCGGGGGAATGCACTTCGTCATCGTGCGGCCGAGTTCGGGGCTGTCGACGGCGGAGGTATATCGCCATTGCCGGGCCGCGGAACGGCCCCGGCCGGTGGGGCCAATGATCGATGCGCTGCGGCGGGGGCGAATCGATCGCGTCGCGCGGCAGTTGCACAACGCGCTTCAATCTCCGGCCGAGTCGCTGAATGCGGAGGTGCGGCGGTGCGGCGCCTGGTTCGACAAGCAATCCGTGCTCGGCCATCGGATGAGCGGCAGCGGCACGGCGTATTTCGGCGTGTGCGCGACGCGGGCCCAGGCCCGCGCCGTCGCCGGACGCGTGCGGGCCGCCCGTCTCGGCCGGGCCTTCGTCGCCCGGAGCGGAACCTAAGGAGCATCGAGAAGGAGGACGAGCGTGGAGATCACCGAAGTCCGCATCAAGCTGATGGAAGATCCGCACGATCGGCTGCAGGCGTTCTGCTCGATCACGTTCGATTCCTGTTTCGTGGTCCGCGACCTGAAGATCATTCAGGGGACCAAAGGCCCCTTCGTGGCGATGCCCAGCCGCAAGCTCAGCGATCGCTGCGGGCGGTGCGGGAACAAGAACCATCTCCGGGCGCAGCACTGCAACCAGTGCGGGTGCCAACTCGACCCGGACCGCGCGCTGCGGGTCGACAACGGCCGGGCCAAGCTGTACGCCGACATCGCGCACCCGATCAATTGCGCCTGCCGCGAGAAGATCCAGTCCCGCGTGCTGGAGGCCTTCGAGGTCGAGCTGGTGAAGGCGAAGCAGCCGGGCTACGTCTGCACCTACGACGATTACGGCGACGACGATTACGACGCCGAGGACTACGCCGCCGCCCAGCGCGAAGCGACCCCGCCGGCGCGGTTCGTGCGGACGGACGACGGAGCGCACCGCATCGAGCCGGCGGCCAGTCGCGCGGGCGGCCCGCACCGCCACGTCGCGCTCCGCCAGGAGACCGCGGCGGCCCGGCAGGCGGAGCACGCCGTGCGCGGCAACGCGGGCGACGACGACTTCGCCGCCGGCTTGCACTGAAGCCGCACCGAGTCCCGTCCCTCCCCCGGCTTCGAGAGGGGACTCGGATGGTCGTCGCGGACAGCGAAACTCGTGCGCTTTCCACGGAACGCCCGGCGATGCCGGTCGCCCGGCGCGAAAGAAACAGCGGCAATTTCTGCCGCAGCGGGCGTCGATATCCTGCTCTGCCGGAGAGAGGCCCGCCTTCCTTCCCGCGGGCCGCCCCGGCTTCCACGCATCGTTCCTCCAGTAGTTCGAGGAGATCGCATGAGAATCGACAGGATGCCGCACACCCGCGCCGGAACGACGGGCTGGCTGCTCGATCGTCGAAGAGTGGTCCGGCTGCTGGCCGCCTGCGCCGTGGCGGTCGCGGCCGGTCCGCTGCTCGCCCAAAGCCGCGTGGCGAGCCGCCCGACGGAGGCGGCCGACAACCATCCCCTGTCACCCGCGATCCGTTACGCCCGCACGGGGTACGACGCGCTCGACAAGGTGCAGGACTACCACGCCCGGTTCGTGAAGCAAGAGTGGATCGACGGCGGCTTCGCCGTGCAGACGATGGAGATGAAGCTCCGCGAGAAGCCGTTCAGCGTCTATCTCAAGTTCGGCCCGCCGCACGAAGGGCGCGAGGTCCTGTACGTCGACGGCCGGAACGGCGGCCAGTTGCTGGCCCGCGACTCGGGGATCAAGTCGCTCGTCGGCACGATTTCGCTCGATCCCACCGGGAGAACGGCCATGGCCGGGAACCGGTATCCGGTCACGATGATCGGCATGCGGAAAATGCTCGACTCGCTGGTTGCCCAGTGGGAGCAGGACCGCCGGCAGGCCGACGTCGCGGTCAAGTATTACCCCGACGCCAAAGTCGGCGACCTCCGCTGCAAGGTCATCGAGAGCACCATTCCCACCCGACGCGAAGGAGCCAAGTTCCACCGCACGCGATTGTACCTCGACGCCGACAACGGACTTCCCATCCGCCTGCAACAGTACGATTGGCCCGCGCAGGCCGGTGCGGAGCCCCCGCTCGTCGAGGAGTATTCCTATCTCGAACTCCGCACCAACCTCGGCCTGGCCGACGGCGACTTCGACGTGAAGAACCCGGAATACGGGTTCTGATCCTTCCCGGCGTAACTTCCGAACGATCGTCACTCCCGCGCGACCCGCCTCTGTTCGAGGCGGGTCGCGGCATTGCGCCTCGACCGCATGTTTCCCGTCGGAAATGCGAGTTTCCCCCGACGATGCGCCGGATCGCGTGCTAAGCTTCCCGCGAAGGCGTGCTTCCGCAACCGCTCCCCTTGCGGCCCGCGGCCGACCACCAGGACTCGCGCCCGACCAGCCGGATCGACGGGCCAACCGAACGAAACATCCCACCATGCGCCGACTCCTCATCCGCTTGTGGAACGACGAAGCGGGCTTCATCCTCTCGGCGGAGCTCGTGCTGATCGGCACGATCGCCGTCCTGTCGCTCGTCGTGGGACTGTCCGCGCTCTCCTCCGCCGTGAACCACGAGATTCTCGACTGCGCCGCCGCGTTCGGCGCGCTCGACTCGGGAGGCCGCTACGGCGACGACGGGAACGGCCACGGCCGCCACGGCGGTGGCCACGGCGATGATGATCCCGATTTCGCGGGCTGGGCCGCCCCTTAGCAGGGCGTTGAAAAAGGGGACTGGCACCCGCAGCAGCCCGCGATTTACGGCCATTTCCGAGCATCGGCGGGGGCCAGCCCCCTTTTTCAACAGTCTGTTAGCGTGCGGCCGGGGCCGAGGCGCTTTCGCAGCGCTCCGGTGACATGCTGGGCTGTTCGCGATACTAGCCCGACGCGCAAGCGAGGGAGAACCACCGGACTAGCCGACGAAATGCGGCAATGAAGTCGCCAGGGCGAGTCTCCCTTGCTTGCGCTGCTAAGGTGGCGCTGAGCTTGATCGCCCTGCAGAGCTGGCTCGTCGGCTGGAACTGAGAACTCCCCCTCCCTTCCAGGGTGCCTTCCAGGGAGGGGGTTGGGGGGAGGGTCGAACCACTCCACATCCCGGAGCGCTCGGCCATTTTCGGACAGCCGCTGAGACTGAGATCGATCCCGGGAATCACCGCTGCGGTCGCTCAGGCTTCCTCTCAGGCAGGATGCGCAGCCCTGTCACGTCGAACTTGCCGAGGTCAAGGCGGAACAAACCCCCTCGCCCTTTCTCGAGCGCCAGGCCGCCGGTCACGAAGAGCTGATCCAGATTCGGGCCGCCGAAAGCGACGTTGCTCGTCGTGAGGTTGCCCCCTGGCAGCCGGGCGATCAACTTCCCCTCGGGATCGAGCACCTGCACCTGCCGCATCCCGTAATGGGCGACGTACAGGTTCCCTTCGGCGTCGAGGCACATGCCGTCCGGCTGATTGTCGACCTGGCCTTCTCCCTTCGCGGGCAATTCGGCGAAGACCTTCATCTCGCCCGCCTTGCCGGGCGCCGTCAGCGGGAACTCGATGATCCGGTTGCGGCCGCTTTCGGCGACCCACAGCCTCTTCGCGTCGGGCGCGAGGACGATGCCGTTCGGGAACGCATGGCCTGCCGCGACGAGGCGCGTCCTGCCGGCGGGATCGACGTAATGCACGGTGCCGATCGCCTGCTGCGCGCTCGAGCCGCCGGGGTCGGTGAAGTAGAAGCCTCCTTGTGGATCGAGACACAGGTCGTTCGGCGCGCGGAGCGGCTTGCCGTCGCACTCGGACGCGGCCTTCCCGAGCACCTTGCCGTCGGCGCTCAGATGGAGCACGGCGTGCTGCGAGCCGTCGCAGACGAGGTGCGTGCCGTCGGCGAGCACCTTGTGGCCGTTCGGCGCGCCGGTGGTCGCCCAGACGTCGCTCTGGCCGTCGAGCGTGAACTTCGAGATGCGGTCGCCGTGCGAGAGGTAGCCGTGCCCCTGGTGATCGAAGACCACCCCCTCCGAATACACGTGCACTTCGAGCACCGGCTGCGGAACGACCCGGCTGCCATCCGGGACGGCGGCGGCGGCCGCAAGCGGAGACGCGATGCCGCTCGTCAGAACGGCGGCGGCCACGACGAACGATCCGGGAACGAAGCGCATGTGATTCTCCGACGGGATTCGGGGACGCGGATGCCGGGCTCTTGCAGGCGCGCCCATCATATCCCGCCCGGCGGCGCTGATTCCACCAGTCGGGCAGCCGCGAGATCAGTCGTGCCTGCATTGAGTTCCACGGAACTGTGCGTGGAGGAAGGCCCCAATCGGCCGGCGCAATCGCCCAGCGTGCGTGGTCAATCGCGAATCGCGCTGGCGTGCGGCGGTCCAATTCCGCACACGCCGCACCCCCTTCAATGGCGGCTAGCGCGAAATTCTTCGCAGTTTCTCACGGGGTTCGCTCGGATCGGCGACGATCGCGGGAGTTTGGCACGCGGCTTGCGATAACAAATCTCCCGAGACTGCGGTGGACCAGGAGTGAGTTTCCGAGAAACAAGGGAGAGCAGGATGATCGCCCGGAGCCCGTGGAACGACACCCG
This sequence comes from Planctomycetales bacterium, assembly GCA_040877365.1. Classification (GTDB taxonomy): domain Bacteria; phylum Planctomycetota; class Planctomycetia; order Planctomycetales; family Planctomycetaceae; genus JBBDNT01. Next base: position 11,368 of record JBBDNU010000001.1, on the reverse strand, counting down.
TGAGGAAATTTACGAGCAGGACGGAATGGACTACTGCCCGTCGCCGGCGGAAATCCGGGCGGCTTGCAACGAGATCCAGAAGGAATGGTCGGAGCGGGAACGCTGGCGCCGGGCCGGTTATGTGCGGGGAGCTGTTCCGCGCTGGCAGCCGCCGCAAGTCAATCTGCAGTGGGCGACGGCGCGGAACGTGGACAACCCGGACCAGTCGTGATCCGCCCCGATCGACTTCAACCGGGCATTCGACGCCCGTGACGATAGATGCGGGCCGCGATCCACGCGGAAAAGTCGTTGGATGGAGAGGGTTGCCGATCGTTCGATTTCAATGAAAGCACGAAGTTCGTTTCGGCGAAGGAGACTTCACCAAAACGAGAAAATCGACTTCATCGAAAAAAGACGATCAGCCAACACCTCTTCATCCGGCGACGGTTTTCGATGGACACCAGGGAATCGCAACTCGAAGCCCGGCCTCTCGCGAGGCCGGGCTTCTTTGTTCCGTCAGTCACCGATTCCGAACAACCGTTTGAGGGCGTCCATCAGCCCGTGGGGAGTGCCGCTGCGGGCCTCGTCGCGGAGGGCCTCGAGTGGCGGGTGGAGCAGCTTGTTGATGATCCGCTCGATGGCGCGTTCGATCTCGCGGCGGTCGCGTTCGTCGAGGTGCGCGAGCTTCGCGAACAGCCGGTCCACCTCTTCGGCGCGGACGTCGTGCCACTCGTCGCGAAGCCGCTTGATGATCGGTCCCGTCGCCTGGTGGTAGACGTCGTGCATGAAGCGATCGGCTTCCTCGTCGATGATCGCGCGGGCCTTCTCGATTTCCTGGGCCCGGGCGACGCGGTTCCGCTCGCAGGTCGTCCGCAGGTGGTCGATGTCGTACAGGAACACGTTCTCGTCAAGGTGACCGACCGCCGGCGCGAAGTCCCGCGGCGCCCCGAGGTCGAGAACGAACACCGGCTTCTCGCCGCTCCGCGCTCGGATGCGGCCGAAGCGCTCCGCATCGACGACCGGCAGCCCGGCCCCGGTGGCGCTCACGATGAGGTCGGCCTCCGCGAGGCAGTCGTCCAAGTCGTCGAGCGGCCGGGGCACGGCGCCGAACTCGGCCGCCAGCCGCGCGGCGCGATCGAAGCTGCGGTTGACGACCGTGATGTGCCGCGCCCCTTCCGCCTGCAGGTAGCGGAGCGTTTCCTCGGCCATTTCGCCGGCGCCGAGCACGAGCACCCGCTTGTCGTCGAAGCGGTCGAAGATGCTCTTGGCGAACTCGCCGACGGCCACGCTGGCGATCGAGACCCGTCCCTCGGCGAGCCGCGTTTCGCTGCGGACCCGCTTCGACACGCGGATCGCCCCCTGGAACAGCGCGTTGGTCAGCACGCCGCACGCTTCGTTGTCGATCGCGACGCGGTAGGCCTCCTTCACCTGATTGACGATCTGCGGCTCGCCGAGGACCATGCTGTCGAGACTGGAGACGACCTGGAACAGGTGCCGGACCGCGTCGCGCCCCGTCTGCCGGAGCAGGTCGCTCAGGAATTGGTCTTGGGGGACGTGGTGGAACTCCGAGAGGAAACGGGCGAGCTGCTCGGGGGTCGGCGCGTCCTGCGGGTCTTCCTGCACCGTGTACAGTTCGACGCGGTTGCAGGTCGAGAGCAGCACGACGTCGGAGCGGGGAAAGTCGGCGCGAAGCCGGCGATAGGCGCGCGCGAGCTGGTCCGTCGACGAGAACGCCAGCTTCTCGCGGACGTCCAGCCCGGTCGTTTGATGAGTGCAATAGACGACTTGGACGATCATTCGCGGACTGAAATTTCCTTGGCCGCGGCGTGCCAGGTCGGGAGCAATTCGGTCCCGAACAGCGTGAGGACCAGAAATCCGAATGCCCAGATCGTCAACCACGCGACCTGTTTCCCCGCCGGGCGCTCGGTGCGCAGCAGCCAGACGAAGAACGCCACCATCACCAGCCATAGTACGCCGTTCGCCACGATCACCGGGTCGGCGAGCGACACCGTCGCGAACGCCCGCCGCGAATAGAGCGCGAGGCCGATGCCGGTCCCCATTCCCAGCGTGAGCAGCGGCACCGACACGATCACCGCCCACCAGTTGAGCCGGGCCAGCCGCTCGAGGCTCGGTAGCTGCAAGCCGGCCAGCAGCGTCTGCTGCTGCTTGAGCCGGCGGTGCTGGACGAGGTACATCAGGCTCGACACGAACCCCAGCATCACGCCCCCGATGCCGAACACGAGCAGCGCCGCATGCAGCAAGGCCCACCGCCGCACCACCCCCTCGGCCGCCCCCGCGCCGTTCGACCCCGCCACGAGCGCGTTCGGCTCGCCGCTGACGAAGTAGGACGCCCCGATCAAGACCAGCACCAGCGGCAGCAGGAACAGCCCCACCGCGAGGTCCCGATCCACGAGGGTCAGCACGAGATAGAACACGAGCGCCAGCCACGCCAGTACGAGCATCCAATCCTGCGTGCTGCTCAGCAACGGCGGCAGCTCGGTCTGCCGGCTGCGAACGACGAGGTACGTCGTATGCGCCACGAACCCGGCCGCGGCGAACAGCAGCATCACCGCCCGCCGCACCGGCACGCGCTTGACCAACCGGACGAGTTCCAGCGCCAGCGCGACCGCATAGCTCGCCAGAAAGCAGACGACGGTGACATTCTCCATCGGGGGAAGGCTCGTGGGGGCGGGGCGCGGGAGGAAGCTCGATTATAGAAGGCGGAAGGCAGTCGGCAGAAGGCAGTCGGCAGCATGGGGGCTTCGCGACACAATCACTCCCGCATTCCGAATTCCGCACTCCCCGCTCCCTTTCATCGCGCCTCCGCCTCCAGCCCGTAGTCCGCGATCTTCTTGTGCAGCGTGTTGCGGTTGATCCCCAGCCGCGTCGCAGTCCGCGTCTGCACGCCCTGGCAGGCGCGGAGCACTTGCAGGATCACCTCCTTTTCCACCAGCGGGACGATCCGCTCGTGGACCGGCTCGTCCGCAGACGTTTCCGCCAGGGCCCGCGTCACCAGTTCGCTGCACATCGAGCCGAGATCGCCGCTGCGCCGCCGGGCGATGCGCGCCGGAACGAGTCCCTGCACGTGCGGAGGCAGCAGGTCGGGCGTGAGCCGGTCCCCCGGCGCCAGCACGATCGCCCGCTCGATGTAGTTCTGCAATTCCCGCACGTTCCCCGGCCACGCATATCCTTGCAGCAGCGAGAGCGTCTCGGCCGGAACTTTCGGAACGGGCCGGCTGCCGCGCCCGGCATACAGGCGGGCGAAATGCGTGACGAGCAGCGGGACGTCCTCCGGCCGCTCGCGGAGCGGCGGGAGCGCGATCGGCACGACGTTGAGCCGGTAGTACAAGTCCTCGCGAAACCGCCCCTGTTCGATCTCCTCGAGCAGGTCGCGATTGGTGGCGGCGACGATCCGGCAATCGACCTGCACCGTCCGCGTGTCCCCCACCCGCTCGAACTCGTGCTCCTGCAACACGCGGAGCAGCTTGACTTGCAGCTTGAAGCTCACCGAGTCGATCTCGTCGAGAAAGATCGTGCCGCCGTGGGCCGCCTCGAACCGTCCGGTGCGGTTCTCGAGGGCGCTCGTGAAGGCCCCCTTCACATGGCCGAACAGCTCGCTTTCGAGCAGACTCTCGCTCAACGCCCCGCAGTTGACGCGGATGAACGGCCCCGACGCGCGGGGGCTCAGCGCATGGAGCGCCCGCGCGATCAGCTCCTTGCCCGTCCCCGTCTCGCCCGTCAGCAGCACCGTGGCCGCAGTCGCCGCGACGCGGCGGGTCAGTTCGGCCACGCCCCGCATCGCGGGACCGGCGCCGATCATTCCGTCGATGAATGCGGGGTGGTCCTCGGGCATGGGAAGATGAGCCGACGTGCCTGGCCGAAAGCGGCAACTTCGATTTCAGGCCGCGCGATGCCCGATTATAGCCGCTGATGCACGAAATCCCAGCGATCTGACCGGGCGAATTGCCGTCGCCGCTGCGATCCAAAGATGAAGTGGAATGATCGGGGAGTCGCGACTCAAGCCGATGCCCGCGCCCTGCGCAGCTCCGCCCAATCCAGCGGCCCCCGTCGGACAGCGGCGAGAGTCAGGGCGCAGCCGGGCGCGGCGGGCGCGGCGGCGGAACGCGCAGTAGACGCTCCGCGGAAAGCTCGGCATTCGGCTTCAGCGTCCCGAGCACCACGGCGAGCGTGCTCTGCAAACCGGGATCGGTCGCCGTCTGCCATGTCTGGCGCAGCAGGACCACTTCCCGGTCCGGAACGAGCAGCCCGTGCCGTTGAATGTGCAGGGCGAGCTGCATCGCCGCGGCCCCGCGCAGCCCCGGATCGACGTTGGGGTTCGTGACCGTTTCGCCGAGCCGGCTCTGGGCGCTCGCGCTCGGGACGGATGCCAATCCCAGGAGGGCGTTCTCGGCGACGTCGGAAATGCGGAGCGCGTCGAATAGCGCTGTCTCGGCGGCGGTCAGGTCGAACAGCCGTCGCTGCTGGCCGCGTCCGATGCGCGCCAGCCAGTAGGCCGCGGCCGCTGTGCGCGCGCCCCGCTGCTCCGGCGTGAGGGGCGGAGCGACCAACCGGGCGACGAACGGCCGCAACTGGTCCTGGACGAACGCCGGCCGCACCCCTTCGACGATGAACGTCACGAGCGGGTAGCGCTCGACGAGCCGCTGCACGCGCCCCGCGACCGCATCCGGCCCGTAGATCACGATCGGGATCGCCGCGGTGCGGGCGTCGGCGCGGAGGTTGACGATCGTCGGCGTGAGTTCCCAGTCGATCACGTTGACGTGCATCGCGATCAGCTCGACGTCGCCGCGCTCGGCCGCGACACGAAAGCCCTCGCGGCCGGTGGCGACGGTCCGGTCGTGGAACCCGAGGCCGGCGATGAACCCCGCCATGGCGATCGCGCGCGGCTCGTTCGGGTCGATCACCAGCAGCCCCGGACTGCCCGTGTCGGTCAAGGCCCGCGCGAGGATTTCGACGACCCGGTGCGAGCCCGGGAACGGCCCCTCCGGCTCGAGCTGCAACACGGTGGTCGCGGCGACGAACTGCACTCGCGAGTCCGGGAAATTCAGCGCCGCCAGCACCGGCGACTCCAGCCCGGATTTCGGCAGCAGCTCCTCGCGGGTGGCGACCTCCGCCAGCGTCTGCAGCGTGGCGAGCGCCGCGAGCGTGTTGCCGTGCTCGAGAGACAGGCTCACCGCGTGCGCGAGCGGCTTCGCGCCCGCGAGGATCGCCAGATCGTGAGCCGTCCCCGCCCCCGCTGGCAGCGGCTGGTCCCACCCGGCCTCGAGCGCGTCCCACCCGAGCGCGAAGGCCACGACGAGCGCCTGCGCCGTCTTGTCCGCGGGGTCGAGCGCGAGGAGTTCGCGGGCGACTTGCATCCCGACGTACAGCGAGGCCGTTTCGGGAAGCATGCGGACTTCCCCCACGGTCCCTGTTTCCGGGAGCCACGTCCAGAGCGTCGCCAGCCCTTCGGGACCGGTCTCCCAGGCGGCCTTCCCCGAGAAATGCGCGAGGGCAATCTCCTTCAACCGTTGCGGGACGCCGTAGGCGGAGGCCTCCTCCGCGCGGCCCACTCGTCCCCGCTCGATGCGGGCGAGCGCCTGCCGGGCCGAATCGCGCACCGCCGGCGACGCTCCGGCGGCGAACGCCGGGCGCCACAAGTGCGGCACGGCTTCCGGCGCCCGGAGCCAGCCGAGCGTCTCGATCGCCGCCTGCTGCACCGCTTCGCTGGGGGCATCGATCGCGGCGATGAGCGGCGGCGCGATCTGCTTCCCCATCCGCGACAGCGTGAACACCAGCACGTCGCGGTCGATCGCTCCTTCGAGGGCGTCGAGCCGTTGCAGCATCCGCGGCACGGCGGCGGGGCCGATTCCCTGGAGCGTCACGACCGACACGGCCCGCTCTTCCGGCGTCGCGGCGAGGCCGTCGATGATCGCATCGAGATATCGCGGGTCGCGCTGCCGCGTCGCCACCGCCCGGTTCGAGCGGTCGAGCAGCTCGGTCGCGAGCGGCTGCAAGGCCTGGTTCCGCGCGAGACGGAGGAACAGGGCCGGCCCGCGCTTGTCGCGCAGGTCGAGCAACTGGTCCTCGTCGTCGCCGATGAACTCGAGCGTCCGCTGCAAATAGCGGCGGGCGAGCTGCGGACGGCCCAGATCGACCATCAGCACCGCCGCCGACAGCGCCTCGTCGGCATTCGTCGGCTGGCGGACGAGCAGGGAGTCCTCGTCCGACTCGACCGGCGCGGCAGGCGGCGGCGAAGTGGGAGCTGGCAATGGTTGGGGTGGTTGGGCAAGCGGCGCGGGAACGCCTCCGGCCAGCAGCCATCCGCCGGCCAGGAGCATCGCCAAGGTTCGGTGCAGTCGACTCATGCGCTCCCACCCGTTCTGGAACTCGCGGCTCGCCGACGGTCCGCACGCCGCCGGCGCGACCCCACCATCCTAAAGACGCCCTTCGAGTCCACGCAATCGCGCAATGGAAATTAACGAGAGCTGGCCGCCGAATCGCCTCCGCCTGTCCCGCCGCGACGACGGCGATTCTCCGGGCCGTGCCCGCCCGCGGCGGCTCGCCGCCCCGCCGTGTCGCTTCTATCGAACTCTCCGTGCGGACCGCTTGAATCCGCAGCCGCCGGCCCGCCGCAGAGACTGAAACCGGACGTCGTTCGCGGATCCGCGGGACCGTCGCAATCCGCGCAATGCGAAATTCCCCGGTCACTCCCCCGCCACAATTTGGCGGCGGCTACCCGCTTCACCGCGCGCGTCATTCCCGCGCACGCGGGAATCCAGTCTTCTGGCTCGCCCGCTGGATGCCCGCCTTCGCGGGCATGACGGATCGTTGGCGTTGGAGTACCGCCTTCAGGCTGTCGCCCGGTGCGCCGCACCGGGGCTTCGCGTTGCTCGCCTGAATTCGCCGAACCCGCC
>JBBDNU010000001.1:0-4375 GCA_040877365.1 Planctomycetales bacterium | reverse complement strand
CCCGGTGCGCCGCACCGGGGCTTCGCGTTGCTCGCCTGAATTCGCCGAACCCGCCGGCCGCCCCGCTTCCGGTCGATGCCACCGCCGCGACGGCGATCATCGAACCGGCGGCGGAACCGGCCGCCGCTGAGGAGCGCATCCCGCACCCCGCCCAGCCCGCGGTGAACTGAAGATTGAGCTTGCGGCGTTCCCGCACCAGAGTTACCCTTCCCGCCCGATTGGCCAGCCAGACCGACTGCAATGGGGCCGTTCCGGATGGACGGCCAGCCGACCATCCCCAGGGAAGGGGGCGCGATGCACGGTCCGCGGTCCAGCTCCACATGGTCTGCCCACGGCGGCGGTTCTTCGCCGGCGGCATCGCTGCTGCTCACCCTCGGCTGGGTGCTGGCGCTGATCGCGGCGTCGCTGTTGCTCGCGCCGCAGGCGGCGGGAGCGGCGGACCTCGCCGAGTGCCTCGCGCTGCACCGGCAAGGAGAGCACGCGAAGTGCATCGCCGAGGCGGCCCGCGCGATCGAGGCCCGCGAGTACGGCGAAGGCTGGCGGATCGCCAAGGCGCAATCCGAACTCGCCCTCGGCCGCTACGCCGACGCGGCGAGCACCGTCGAACAGGGACTCGCCCGCTACGAGTCGAGCGTCCGACTACGGCTCGTCGGCGTCGAGACGATGAGGCATGCCGCGCGCGCCGAGACGGCGGGGACGTATCTCGAAGAAATCGCCGATCTCGCCGCGACCGCGCCCTGGCGATACACCGAGGCGGCCGACCTCGTGGCGATCGGCGAGGCGGCGCTGCTGGCCGGCGGCGACGCGCGCGAAGTCCTCGAAGGCTTCTTCGACCGGGCGATGCGCAAGGACGGCGGTTGCCGCGAGGCGTTCCTCGCCTCCGGCCGGCTCGCGCTCGCCAAGCACGATCCCGGACTCGCGGCCGAAATCCTCGGAGACGCCGCCGCGCGATTCCCGGACGACCCCGAGGTCCAGCACGCCCTCGCCTCCGCCTTGGAAGAAGTCGATCCCCAACGGGCGACGGAACTCTACGCGAAGGTCCGAAAGCTCGACCCGCGGCACGTTCCCACGCTTGTCGCGCTTGCCGGCCGGCGGATCGACTCCGAGGACTACGCCGGTGCGGAGAAGCTGCTCGCCGAGGCGCTCGCCGTCAATCCGCGGAACTCGGAAGCGTGGGCGCTTCGCGCGGCGATCGCCCACCTGGCGAATCGGCCGGACGAAGAGGAGCGGTGCCGCGATCAGGCGCTCGCCTCGTGGCAGCGGAACCCGCTCGTCGATCACGTCATCGGCCAGAAGCTCTCGCAGAAATATCGGTTCGCCGAAGGGGCCGCGCGGCAGAAGCAGGCGCTCGCCTTCGACGAGAGGTACTTGCCGGCCCGCATCCAGCTCGCGCAGGATCTGCTGCGGCTGGGTCGCGAGGCGGAAGGCTGGCGGCTGGCCGAGGCGACGCACGAGACGGACGGCTACGACGTCGTCACGTTCAACCTGCTCGAGCTGCGGGACCGCATCGCGAAGTTCGCCACCGTCCGCGATGACGACTTCGTCGTGCGGATGGAGGCCCGCGAGGCGGAAGTCTACGGCGACCGCGTGCTCGCGCTGCTCGGCCGGGCGAAGCGCACGCTCTGCGCGCGGTACGAGCTCGACCTTCGGGAGCCGATCGTCGTCGAAATCTTCACCGACCCGAACGATTTCGCCGTGCGGACGTTCGGGATGCCCGCCGCGTCGGGATATCTCGGCGTCTGCTTCGGGAAGGTCATCACCGCGAACAGCCCGGACGGGCGGGGCGGAAGGCCGTTCAACTGGGAATCGGTGCTGTGGCACGAGTTCTGCCACGTCGTCACGCTCGAACGAACGCACAACCGCATGCCCCGCTGGCTCAGCGAAGGCATCTCCGTGTACGAGGAGCGCCGCGCGGACCCGGCCTGGGGCCAGTCGATGACGCCGGCCTATCGCGAGATGATCCTCGGCGGCGCGCTCACGCCGATCGGCAGCCTGAGCAGCGCCTTCCTGTCGCCGAAAAGCCCGCTGCACGTCGCGTTCGCGTATTACGAATCGGCGCTCGTCGTCGAATATCTCGTCGACGAATACGGACTCGAGTCGCTCCAGAACGTGCTGGAAGATCTCGCGGCCGGCATCGCGATCAACGATGCGCTCGAGCGCCGCTGCGATCCACTGCTCAAGCTGGAACTCGAATTCCACCGGTTCGCGCGGGAGCGGGCGGAAGCGTTCGCTCCTCGCGTCGATTGGAGCGCGCCCGACCTGGCGGCCCTGTCGAACGACGACGCCGACGCGCTCGGGAAGTTCGTGAAGGAGCACCCGACGAACCGGGCGGCGCTCTCCGCGCAGGCCGACGCGCTCCTCGCGGAGCAAGCGTTCGAGCAGGCCAAGGCGCCCTTGCGAAAGTTGATCGACCTGTTCCCCGAGGACGCCGGGCCGGAGGCCCCGCACGTGCGGCTCGCGCAGTGCCATCGCGCGCTCGGCGAATTCGAGGAGGAGCGCGTGCTGTTGGAGGCGGTCGCATGGCGCGATCCGGCGGCGATCGGCATCTACATTCGGCTGGCCGAGCTGGCGCGGAAGCGCGCGGACTGGCAGGCGGTCGTCGAGCACGTCGAGCGGGCGCTGGCCGTCAACCCGATGCTCCCCGCCCCGTGGCGCGACCTGGCCATCGCGCACGATCGGCTCGGCGCGGACGCCGACGCCGCGCGGGCCTACCGCACGCTGTTGGCGTTCGACCCGCCCGATCCGGCCCGGCTGCACTTCCGCCTGGCGGAGCTGCAGCACCGCGCGGGCGACCGGAACGCGAAGCGGCACGTGCTGCTGGCGATCGAGCACGCGCCGCGGTTCCGCGACGCGCATCGCCTGCTGTTGCAAATGAACCGTGGCGGACCTCCCGAGCCTCCGCTGCTCCGCGTCGCCGACGGTCCACCCGACGAACGGACCCGCGAATGAAGCGCCTCCTGCCGATCCTGGGACTCGCGACCCTCGCCGCCCTCGCGACGAGCGGCCCGCTCCCCCGGCAGCGATCGGCAGAAGGCGGAAGGCAGAAGGCAGAAAGCAGCCGGCAGTACGCAGTCGACGGTACGCAGTCGGCAGCGACGAACATCAGCAGCGAATTTCGCATTCACCGTCGCCCCAGCGACCCGTGTCCCCTCGCCCCCGGCTTTGCGGGGGAGAGGGCTAGGGTGAGGGGGCTTTCTCGCGGCATCCGCGACGTCGCGCTCAACTTCGCGGACGGACTCTCGGTGGAGACCGATCGGCGGGCGAAGCTCTCGTCTTACGGAACCTCGCATACCACCGCGGGGATAAACCCCGCGGCTCAGTTCGCCCCCTCCGCGCCCGAGCGAATGACCTTCGCCCAGTGGAACGAACGCTGGGAGCGCGATGCGACGACGACCGACCGCCGCGGCGTTCCCAAGTGGGAGATCGACGTCGATTTCCGCGACGACGTGTTCACCTTCGTCCGCATCAAGTACGACTCGCTCAGCGGCTGGCAGCGGTGGGCCACCGACTATCCCGACAGCGACCTCAACTTCTCCTACCGCGTGCAGGAGCTCACGTCGCTCAAGGTCGATCCGCACGGCAAGGTGCTCGAGCTGACCGACCCGGAACTGTTCGATCACCCGTTCATCTACCTCATCGAGCCGGGGGCGATGCGGCTCACCGAGGAAGAAGTCGTCGCCCTCCGCCGCTATCTCCGCAACGGCGGCTTCCTGATGGTGGACGACTTCTGGGGCGAGGCCGAGTGGGACAACTTCCACGCCGAGCTGAAGCGCGTGTTCCCGCAGCTCGAGCCGGTCGAGCTGCCGCTCGAACACCCGATCTTCCATTGCGTGTACGACCTCAAGGAGAAGCCGCAAGTGCCGAGCATCGGCGTCGCCCAGGCGGGGCGGTTCGAGGGGACCACCTGGGAGCGGGAAGACGCGAAAGAGCCGCACTACCGCGGGCTGTTCGACGAACAGGGGCGATTGATGGCGGTCATCTGCCACAACACCGACCTCGGCGACGGCTGGGAGCGGGAAGGGGAGGACGAGTGGTACTTCCGCGAGTTTTCCGAGAAGAAGGCGTATCCGCTGGGGATCAACATCCTGTTCTACGCGATGACGCACTGAGGGGGGGTCGCGACGAAATGACCAAGTCCCAATGACCAATGACCAATGTCGAATGTCGAAGCTCGAATGACGAATGAATGGCGAAGCTCGACGGCGCGTCATGCCCGCGACGGCGGGCATCCAGCGGCGGCGCGGCCGATGGGCTGGATTCCCGCCTGCGCGGGAATGACGGAGTCGCGTTCTTGGAAGTACTGTCATTCGGCAATTCGCTGATCTCTGACCTCTGACCTCTGACCTCTGACCTCTGACCTCTGACCTCTGACCTC